>MWDV01000184.1 GCA_002070715.1 Verrucomicrobia bacterium ADurb.Bin118 | reverse complement strand
GCCAACGGCATTGCCCGCCATGAAGAGCATGGCCGGGCGTCCTTGATTTCGGTCAGTTAAACGCGGGCGTACGCCCGGGCGCAATCCCCCGCATCCCGTGCGGGCGGCTCAATTTTGAGCGGCGGCGTCACCGGAAACCGGCTTGGACCGGCGACGTTGCAGGGAGAAGAACGCGCGCAGCAATTCCCGGCACTCGGGTTCGCGCACGCCCGCCGTAATTTCACATTGATGATTTAACGAGGGGAACTGGAGCAGGTTCAAGGCGCTGCCGGCGGCGCCGGCTTTCGGATCACTCGCCCCAAACACCACCCGCGCCAGCCGGGCATGCACGATGGCGCCCGCGCACATGGGGCACGGTTCCTTGGTCACGTAGAGGGTGGCATCCGTCAACCGCCAATCGCCCACCGCTTCCTCCGCCTGAGTGATGGCCAGCATTTCCGCGTGCGCGGTGGCGTCTTTGAGCAACTCCACCTGGTTGCACGCCCGGGCGATGATCCGGCCCGCGCGCACAATGACGGCGCCCACCGGCACTTCCTCCGCCGCAAACGCCCGCCGCGCCTGGCGCAGGGCTTCGCCCATGAAATGCTCGTCGCTGTGCAGGTCAATGATGGGTTCAACCACGGCCGCAGTCTGGCAGGGGCGCCGCACCGGTCAAGCGGATAGGCCGAACGGAAGCCCTCGTTCGGGACGGGAAGAATCGGCATACGGAGAAAAGCCAGATTAAAATCGAAACGGGAAAATGAGGTCACAGAGACGTCCGTCTCCCCATCCTTTCCCCCATCAGAAGCAGAATGGTTGTCATTCTTCAGGCCGACGAATATCCCACGCCAGGTTCTTTCTCGCTTGAGTTTCTTTCCCGGACCGGAGATGTTTTCCCGTGCCAAGGCCGGGCCCCCGGCTTGGAATCGTGAATTGAATTATGAAAAATTCCAGAAAAGCATTTACGCTGATTGAACTCCTGGTGGTCATTGCCATTATCGCCATTCTGGCCGCGATGCTGTTGCCGGCCCTGGCCAAGGCCCGGGCCAAGGCGATGCAGGCCAATTGCACGAGCAACTTGAAACAGTTGGGCTACGCCATCCAGATGTATGCCGGCGATCACAACGACTTTTTACCCGGGCCCAGTTGGACCGGCATTTTCTTCACCTATCAGGACGCCTCGCCGGGGGTGGAGGGGCCGAATAAATACAACGGCTCGTTGACCGCCTCGTTGACGACGTATTTGGCGCTGCCGGCGCCCAGCACGTTGGTACGCACGGCCCAAGTCGCCATCTGCCCTGCGTCCTACCGCCGCCTGCCCCCGGTCCCCGCTGTGCCGCCGCTCCGGGTGCCGGTGAGCTATTTTTCGCTGTCCACGGTGACCAATGATTTTCCGGTGGGCAACGATGTGGTGCTCTATCCGTTTGGCCGGCCCAACACGCCTTACGCCCCCACCCGCCGGACCACGGAAATCCGCCGGCCTGCCGATTCATGGGCGTTCACCGATTGTGACCTGCAGTTGTTGGAATCTCTGGGAATCACGGCGGCCACCTACCAGGAATACGTGGCCAAAGAACCGGTTCATGGCCCGAAAACCCCGGCTTTGCGCAACTATCTGTATTTCGACTGGCACGTCGCCACGAAAAGAACCCCGCGGTAAGAGGGCGGGCATGGCAAAGCCCCAATTTTCCCAGCGAAAAGTGGTTTTGCTCGGGGCTGACGCGATCAAAAGAAGCCACGACAAAGGGCGTTGACACACTCCCGCCCGGTCTTTAGGCTGCGGGAGTGGTAATTGAGTAGAGGACAACCATGTTGATGCGAATCAGTCTTATCGTGGCGATTGTGGCCGGACTGGCCACGGCGGCCATCAGTTTCATCCAGGTCCAAGAGAAAATTGAGACCATCAAAACCGACCGCAACAATGAGCGGAGTCTCAAGGAAACGGCCCAGCAGGAGCTGGCCGAAACCCGCGACACGCTGGCCAAGACCGAGAAAGACCTCAAGGATACCAAATCGGAGCTGGCCGCCACCCAGCAGGAACGCGACAAAGCCGTGGCCGACGCCACCGCGCAGACCCGCCGGGCCACCCAGCTCAACGAAGAACTCAACAAGACCCGTGCCGAGCGCGAAACCGCCCAAGCGGAACTCGCCGCGTGGGGGGCGTTGGGAATTTCCGTGGATCAGGTGAAGCTGGTCATTGCTCAGGTCAAGCAACTGGAGGAACAACGCCTCGTGCTGCAGGATGAAATCAAAATCCTCACCCGGTCCAATACGCGCCTGACCAATGAACTGGCCCGGTTCATCGTGCCGGACTACAAGGTGCCGCTGCCCGCCGAGCTGCGGGGTAAAATTCTGGTCACCGATCCCAAATGGGATTTCGTCATTCTGGACATCGGTGAAGATCAGGGTGTGCTCGAACACGGGGAATTGCTTGTCAACCGGGACGGCAAACTCGTCGCCAAGGTTGTCGTGCGCACCGTGGAAAAAGGCCGCTCCATCGCCAATGTCATGCCTGGATGGAAACTGGGTGACGTCATCGAAGGCGACCTGGTCATCCCCGCGCATCCCGCATCATGAACGTCCGTTGGACCACCAGTTTGCTGCTCGCGGTCTTGAGCCTCTGGCTCATGGGTTGCGCATCCACCGATCCGGCCAACGAATCGGCCCGGCCGTGGAACTCGCCGCGCGGCTGGGAAACGGGATTGCCCTCGCAGATGTTTGAGGGACGTTGATTGGCAGAAATTGGATTTTATCATTGGCAACGCCGCCGGTCCGGCGGCGTTTTTGTTTGCGTCACCCGCAATTCACTACGCCGCTACGAGCCACGCAAGGGAGATGGTGGGATGAAAAACTTGTCGCCGGGCGCGCCGGGACTAGCATGACCCTCATTCATGACGACGGTGACGCGCATTTTGATTGTTGACGATGACGCCGGTCAGCGCAGCCTGCTCGATTCCTTTCTGCGCGGACAGGGGTTTCACACAGTCGTCGTTGAATCGGGCGAACGCGCGTTGACGGCGTTGCGGGAACATTCCATCAGCCTGATGATTTCCGACGTGCGCATGCCGGGCATGTCCGGCTTGGAAACATTGCGCCAGGCGCGCCAGGCCCACGCCACCCTGCCCGTGCTGTTGGTCACCGCCTACGCGGACGTGAAGGAAGCGGTCGGCGCGATGCGCGACGGAGCGCTCAACTACCTCACCAAACCGATTGATCTGGAAGAATTGCTGGCCATCGTCCGGCAGGTCACGGGCTTGAGCGGGGGCGAGTTGGCCCTGACGGAAAGCCGTCCCCTGCCGCCCGGGGTCATCGCCCGCAGCCCGCAAATGGCGGCGTTGTTCCGTGATATTGCGCTCATTGCGGCTTCCGAAACCCGGGTGCTGATTACGGGCGAAAGCGGTGTGGGCAAGGAAATTCTCGCGGAAGTCATTCACGCTTGGAGTGAACGGGCAGCGGGGCCGCTGGTAAAAGTCAACTGCGCCGCCATCCCCGAAACCCTGCTGGAGAGCGAGTTGTTTGGCCACGAAAAAGGCGCGTTCACCGGCGCGGTCGCCCAGCGGATCGGGCGGTTTGAACTTGCCAATGCCGGCACAATTTTTCTCGACGAAATCGGCGAAATGTCCCCGGCGTTACAGGCGAAACTGTTGCGCGTGACCCAGGATGGCCGGTTCCAGCGCGTCGGCTCGAACACGGAGATTCACACGCGCGCCCGCCTGCTCGCCGCCACCAATCGCAACTTGGAGGAAGCCGTGCAGCGGGGACAATTTCGCGAGGATCTGTTTTACCGCCTCAACGTGGTCGAGCTGAACATCCCCCCTTTGCGCGAACGGCGGGAGGACATTCTGCCGCTGGCCAGTCTGTTCATCGCCCAGTTCACCCAGGGTCGGGCGCGGTTCTCGGCCACCGTCGGCGAAATCTTGGCCCGCTATCCCTGGCCGGGAAATGTGCGCGAACTGCGCAATGTGATGGAGCGCGCCGCGTTGTTGTGCCGGGGCGAGATGGTGTTACCCGAACACCTGCCCACCCGCGTGCGGGGGGCCGCTTCGGCGGTCGGGCCCCTGGAAACCAGTGACGGGGAACGCTTGGAAGAGGTGGAGCGCCAGACGATTTTGTCCGCCCTGCGCCGTAACCATTTCAACCGCACCGAAACCGCCAAAGCCCTCGGGATCAGCCGGCGCACGTTGGTTTACAAATTGCAGCGATTGCGGGAGCAGGGATGCGTCGTGGACGCACCATCAGAGTGAACCGGGGAAGCCCGGCAACCGATCGTCCTTTGTTCTTCGCAGTTTACGTCCTGCACTGTCGCTCAAGCCGAAAGCGTTTCCCGCAACTGCGCCCCGCGCATCCCGCTTCAAAAAGCGCCTCAAGCCAACGCTTGGATTAACTTTCTCAGGAGGCATCGTCGTCGGCTTCGGGTTTTTGGATATTCAGTTTTTCCATCAACTCATAAATGGTCGGCCGGCTGACATCCAGATCACTGGCGGCGGGGGCGATGCGCCATTTGTTACGTTTGAGCGCCGCCAACACAGCCTGACGCTCAGCCGCTTCGCGCACATCCTTCAAAGTGCGCCTGACTTGGACCGCGGCTTCCAAGGTCAGTTCCAGATCTGCCGCAGTGACGTAGCGGCCTTCGGCCATGACGACCGCGCGTTTGATGCGGTTTTCCAGTTCCCGCACGTTGCCCGGCCAGGAATGTTGCTGCAACAGCCGCAAAGTGGCCTGGCTGAAGGTCAGGTTGGGCCGTTTGGCCTCCGTGGCGTATTTTCGCAGAAACGTCCGCGCCAACGTCGGGATGTCCTCCGGACGTCTGCGCAGGGGGGGCAATTGCAAAACCACAACGGCAATCCGGTAATACAAATCTTCGCGGAACAGGTTTTCGGCCAGCGCCTTTTTGAGGTCGGCATTGGTGGCGGTGATGATGCGGGTATCCACCACATGCGATGTCCGGCCGCCAATGCGCTCGATGGTTTGTTCTTGGAGGAAGCGTAATAATTTGACCTGCAACGCCACGGGCAGTTCGCCGATTTCATCGAGAAACAACGTGCCGCCGTTGGCGCTCTCGATGCGGCCCTTGCGCTGGGTGTGCGCCCCGGTGAAGGCGCCTTTTTCATAACCAAACAATTCGCTCTCCAGCAGGGTTTCCGGGATGGCGCCGCAGTTGATGGGGATAAAGGGGCCGTTGCAGCGCAAGCTCTGCCGATGAATGGCCAGCGCGGTGACTTCCTTGCCGGTGCCGCTTTCCCCGAGGATCAACACCGGGGCGTCGGTGCCGCCCAGTTTGCGAATGGTGCTGAAGACGGCCTGCATGCGCGGGCCGATGCCGATCATGCCTTCAAAGGCGTCGCTGGCCACCGCTTGTTGCAACTGCCGGTATTCGCGCTCCAACTGCGCCACGTGAACGGCCCGTTTCAGGATGATTTTTAGTTCATCCATGTCCACCGGTTTACTCAGGAAATCGAACGCGCCCTCCCCCACGGTGCGCAGGGCATTAATCCGCTCGCCCTGCCCGGTGACCATGATGATCTTGGCGGTGCGGTCCAGACCCAGCAAATCGTTCAGAGCGGCAAAGCCCTCATCGGGTTCGGCGGGTTGCGGCGGCAGTCCCAGATCGAGCAGGGTGACCAAGGGTTTGTTCTGGGTGAAGGCGGTGCGGGCGGAGGGCCGGTCGTCGGCCTCGTAAACGTCGTAATCCTCGGTCAGCGCCCAGCGCAACTGCGAGCGGATTTCTTCGTCGTCGTCAACAATCAGAATGGTCGGTTTCATGGGGCGGGAGGGGATGCTGCGGCCAGCGGCAACCGGATTTGAAAAAGCGCGCCGTGGCCGGGTTCACTTTGCACGGTGATTTTGCCACCGTGAGCCTCAACAATGGCTTTGCTTTGAAACATGCCGATCCCGAGGCCGTTTTTCTTGGTGGTCTTGAAGGGTTTGAACAGCGACTCGCGCTGGAATTCCGAGCTGATGCCGCAGCCGTTGTCCGCGACGGTCAACCACGCGGTCGTGGAATCGTGTCCCACGGCAACGCGGATCTCGCCCGGACGGGAACGGGAGCCGGCTTGCAGAATGGCCTCGCGGGCGTTCAGCAGCAGATTGAGCACGACGGACTCCATTTGCGCGCGATCCGCCATGACGGGCGGAACGGGCGGACTCTCGCGCTGGATCGTGATATCCGGCGTGTCGCCGGCGGTGGTGAGCGCCGCCGTAATAATATCGTTCAAGTCCACACGCGCGCGGTGCAACTCGAGTTTCCGCCGGAGCGAGGTAAGGCGGCCAATGAGGTCGTTGACGTGCGTCACACTGCGGGAGAGTGTGCGCAAAGCGTCCGCGCGAAAGGCGGGATTCTCGAAATGCACCGGCAGATTTTTGAGCGTCAGGCCCAAGGCGGAGGCGGTGTTTTTCAGGTCATGCACGAGAAAGGTGGACATGGTTTGGAAAGCCTCCAGTTCCTTGGCCCGCAACAGATTTTCCGACAGGTTCAGATTATGGATCCCGGCGGCGATCTGATCGCCCAAACACTTGAGCAATTCCAAATCTTCGAGCGAGAACGGCATCCCCCGCACCCGGTCCCCCAAGACCAGCAAACCGATTACTTCGCCGCCGGAGTGCAGCGGTTGGCCAAACCGGTGGCCGCCCTGGGGAAAGACCGCCGGATGCACCTGCCGCAGCGGCGCGCACCACGACTCGCGGGCCAAATCCAAATCCAATGGTGGCTGATCCACCGCGCGGCTCTTCAGTCCCGCCATGACGGTTTCAGGCAGCAAAGTGACTTCGGACCGGGTGGGTTCCAGATTGGTGGAAGCGGCAAAGGTCAACTGGCCACTGGCGAAATCCGTTAACCAGACCGTGACCGAGAGCGTTTCGAACGTCTCGGATAACAAACGGACCACGGTCCGGATGTATTCCTGCCGGTCCAACACAGCGGCGGTGCGCCGGGTGAATTCCGACCAGACCCGGCGATAATCGTGCGCGGGGCGTTTGAAATAGCGGCTGACCCACTGCCGGGTGGTGTGCCGCACACGATCGGAAAAACAAAGCACCCCCAGCCCGGCCAGCGCGGCCAGGATGAACATCGCCACCAACGGAAATTGCGTGCCGCCGCCCAGCCGCGCTATGCCCCGAGCCAGCAAGCCCACCAGGATGAGATAAGCGCCCGCCAACAGGATGCTGAAGGATTTGTGCAGCGCCGTGGAAGAGGGATAGATATCCACGGAAACCAGTTTGGAACGATAGACGCCCACCCCAAAACACCCGGCTGCCAGCAGCAAAGCCAGCGAGTCGGCAATAACCAGATTCGCATGGTTGGCGGAATAGAGAATGATCTGGCTGCTGGAATAAATGCGCGCCCCGCAAAGAAGCGCCACCCCGATGACAATGTATTTGATCTTCCAGCGGGCGGTGCCCACGGCGCCGCGAAAGGTCCATTCCAACTGGGTCACCACCAGCACGG
>MWDV01000183.1 GCA_002070715.1 Verrucomicrobia bacterium ADurb.Bin118 | reverse complement strand
TGGAAAACCAGTTTGAGCGGGACCTGGTCCAGCAGGGTTTTATCGAGGATCACACCGCTGAGGTCCGTGAAGGGAAGCTGGTTGAGCGTGGCCAGGGCGCGGTAGGTCGCCTCTTCAGACGCGTAATTCAGGTCCACGATGGCCTGGTGCTGTGGGATGCCCAAGTGGGCCTGCCGGCGGCGCGCCAGTTCCAGTTGTTTCTCGGTGAGAATCCCCTGCTGCCGCAGCAGGTCGCCGACTTCCAGCGTGGGGGAGGGAACGGGCGCGCTCATTCGATGGGTACCTCGACTTCCGTGCTGCCGCGGAAAGGAATGACGACTTCCTGCGTCACCGCGCGGCGCAGGGTTAATTCGAGCCGCTGGATGTTCGAGATCATGAGATCGCTGACCACAGGCGCGCCGAGAGACAGCAACGTGGTCGCGCCGCCCACGTTGACAAAGGCGCGTTTCTCCCCGGCGGCAGTTTCGAAGAAACCGTGGTAAGTCAGCTTGACCTTGCGTGTCTTTTTGGCGGGCGGCGGCGGCGGCGGTTGAAAGAACGTAGTTGTAAACGGGGTCGGCAGATTGGTGGCGGGCGCCAGTTGGGTCAAGGTGTCGGGCGCGAACATTTCCTTCAGCCGCGGATTGGTGGGCCCGGCGCCGGCCGGGGCGGGGACGGCGGTGAACCGCGGCAGGACGGGCATCGCGCCACCCAAGTCGCGTGCAAGCAGGATCAGCACCAGCAGGCTCACGCCCGCGACGACGGCGGCGACCAAGTAAGTGCGGTCCGAGGACGGGGTCATGGCGTGCTTTTGGGTTTGACCGGTTCACAAAAACCGGAGGCCACCAGTTCCAGACTGGATTCCGCCGGCGGACCGGCCACGTTTTTCAGGATCAAATGATTGGCAAACAACACCTGGGTTTTGCCCGGAATTTCCCCCAAGCCGGCGGCGGCCAGTTCCTCGCCCCGCAACGGGAGACTGCTTAAGAGCCGCAGCAGGCTTTCCGGCGGACCGTAAACCTCCAGGCGCATGGGGAATTCGAAGAGCAACACATCTTTCCCTTCGGATCGCAGATGCGTCTTGATCGGCATCATGGTGAGGTTGCTGATTGCGCGGGGCTTGGCGGCAAGGGTCGTCGTCAACAATTGTTGGGCAAATGCCAGTCGCGCCCAGTGCAGCGCGGGTTGAACCATTTCCGAATCATACTCCGGCAGGCCCCGCAAGGCGTCCTCGGCCATCACAATCTTGCGCGTGGCCGCCTGGCGGCGCAATTCGGCGGCCGCCTGCCAGCGGGCCCGGTCAAATTCCAGCAGTTGAAATTCTTCGCCCAGCCGGGCCTGCGTTTCGGGATCCAGGGCAATGCGCGGCCAGGCCGCCTCCCCGGCCTGTTGCAGCAGGTCGGCGTCCTGCCGGAGTTGCGTGACGCTGGTGCGCAGGGCGGCTTCGTTCAGCGAGCGGATATGGGGATTGTCTTGCGCCGCCGTCACGAGCCGTTTCCACGCTTCCGTGGCGGGTTTGTTCAAGTCGCGCGACCATTGGTTCACGGTGCGGTAGCCGAACCAGTAGAAGGCAAACACCGCGCCCGCCCCGATCAACAGGCCCACTTGAAACCGCCGGATTTTGCGTTCGGAAATCATGCGTCAGATTTGGCGGCGGCGGGGGGCGGGGCGGGGGGATTGGTGCGGGGGCGCGCGGGCGGCCCGAAAAAAGGCCGGCGCGGCGCGTTGGTGGTGCCCGTCCGCGTCTCGGGCAATTCCGCGTTTTGAAACAGGGCGCGCCATTCCAGATCGGCCAGTTCCACCGTCAACGCAAAATGCCGGTCCGGAATCAAAACCTTGGCGTCCACCCAGGCCCGGCGCTGGAGCGAGGGGACGGAATCCACCCGGCTGAACAACGGGTCCTGCTTCAATTCGGCGACCACCTCGCTGACTACTTTGAGGGCCTGCTCGCCTTGGGCGGGGGCGCATAGTTCCACGACAAAGGTGGGTTTGACCAAGCCGTTGTCCGACGGCATCACGGTGTTGGTCAATCCGAACCGGTTGGTGACGACGATTGGCAGTGTGGTGCCGCGCGCGTAGCAGTCCTGGTCCGCCAGCAACACGCACCAGAAATCGTGGTTAACCCGGGCCTGCTGCACCACGCGGAGAGTGTGTAACAAATCCAGCGTGCGTTCTTGCCGGTCAAAGAGCGGCCAGTATTGCTCCAGGGCCCGGTCCCGGTCCTGTCCGGCGATGGTCAATTGTTCCACCTGCGCGAGCGCGGCCAGTGCTTCCTGCTCCAGTTGACGTTTTCCCTCCAGCAAAGTGGTTTTGTGCCAAGTGGCGAGGCCGATCAGCAGTGCCACCACAAAGAGGCCAATCAAACAAACCAAGTTTAACCGGGCGGCTTTTCGCAGACGGCGCCGGTGGGCGCGCAACGGCGGCGGCAGGAGGGATGGCGGATTGGGTGGCCGGTGAAACGCGGCGACCGCCGTGCCGTAGGCCACCACGAAATCGGATATGGGCCACGTTGACTGCACGTGGGGTGGGGTGGGCCAGGTTTGAAAGGGGAATCCGCCCCGGGTCCGCAGAAACTCTAATAGCCCCCGCAGTTGCAGGGCGCCGCCGGAAACCAGAATGGGCATCTTGGCCGGGGCTGGTTCGTTGGAATTTGTCCGTTGCCAGTTATCCAGCAGCTTGCGCAATTCGGCCAGCCATTCCTCGGTCGCCGCCGTCAGCGCGGGAAGGGCATCCGCCCCGGTGAACAAGTCTTGCACGCCGAGCCGGGTTTCCATCTCGCCGGAAGGACACTTGGCGGCCCGGGCCGCTTCTTGAATCCAGCCAGCCACACCGCTGCCAAAACTGGAGGCAAAGACCGGCCGCTGCCTGCGGACCACGGCCACCACCGTGATCGTGTCGCCGATGTCCACCAAGATGCAATTTTGCCCCACAGGATTCACGGCTCCGTACGCCGCCACCAGCGCGCCCGCGACGGGGGAAACGTCGCGCACTTCGTTCACCGTGTCCGTGACGCGATGGAGATGCTGGTTGACATCGTCTTCGCGGGCCAGGGTGATGTAGTAAGGGCGTTGGTAGGCGCCGTGCGGTTCGAGCGGCACTGCCTCGTACACGAGCGGACTCGGGCTCACCCCGCGCAGCCGGTCGGTTTGTTCCGCAATGATCTTGGGCAGGTCCGCTTCGCCGGCGGCGGGCAGATCCAGCACCTGCGAGAAAGTCAAAGGAGCGGGCAGCGTGAGCGCCAGCGGCCAATCGCCCCAGGACTGGATCAGCTCCGCCAGGTGCCGGTGGATTTCTTCCGGCGTCAGCAGCCCTTCCTCCTGCAAATCCACGATCTTCTGGTCAAGCACGCGCACCCCCGCGCCGTGCGCCGCCGCCAGGAGCAGCTTGACGCGGCGGGTGCCGTGATCCACGGCAATCAGCCGTCCTTGCGACCACGGAAGAAAGGTGTTCATGCGGGACAACAGGAAATCAACTGCCGGAATCGTCGTAGTAAAGGTATTCGCCGCTCTCGGAAAGCAGGGTGGCGGTGACAAAGATCAACAAGTACCGCGGCTTATCCACTTCCGTGCGGCGGCGGAAGGCGGCGCCAATCACCGGCAGATTGCCCAAGATCGGCACGGCTTCCACCATCGTGGTGCGTTCGCGTTCCAAGACGCCCCCCATGACCACGGTTTCCCCGGAATTGACGACGACGCGGGTGGACAATTCCTGGGTGCGATATTGGGGCAACCGGATGTCAAAAACCCGGTTGGCCGTTTGTCCGTCCGCGCCGATGTCGCGCAAAGTTGCGTAGGACACCAGTTGCACATCGGTGTTCACCCGAGGATTGAGGGCCAGGACAATGTGTTTGCCGTCCCCGCTGATGCTGGCGAGCACGTTTAATTCCGCGCCCGAGGTGATCCTCGTGGGCGTGCCCTCGGGTACCCAGGAGGAGGCGGTGTAGTATTGGCCCACAGTTTGTTTTACCTGATACCGCTCGTAATAATACTGGACTTTGCCGTCGGCGATGGTGGCGGGGCGGTTGTTCAAGACCGTCAAACGCGGCGCGCTCAGAGTGTGGCTCTCCCCGCTCTGTTCCAAGGCGCTGATGGTGGCGCTGAGCGAGGCGCGGCCTAGGACGTTGGTAAAGACTTCCTGCAATCCTATCCCCACAGCGGGGGAGACGTCGCCCCCGGGGCCGATCGCGCTGGGGAAATTCTGGTTGTTGACCAAGCCGGTGAAATCCTGGGGATTGCGAATGTTCCCCCGGGCCCGGTCCGTTTCCCACAAAGCGCCCAATTGCAGGAAGGCCGGTTTGGAGATGGTGACGAATCGCGCCTCGATCAACACCTGCTGAATCGGGCGGTCCAGTTCATCAATGATTTTCTCCATCACCTGCAGTTGCTCGGGCGTTCCGCGGGCGACGATGATGTTGTGCTCGTAATCCACGAACCATTTCGAGCCGGTGAACAGATTGGTGATGGCCCGTTCGATGGAGGGAATCGCGGGCGCCTCGTCGTTCACAAATTTTTTGAACTTCTGGGTTTCCGTTACGGTGGTGACATTTCCCGCCGTGACCTGGGTGCGGGTTGCTTCTTCCGAACCCAGTTGCGCGGGCAACACAAATCCCTTCCGCAGCCGGTAGAACCGGGTTTCTTCCATCAACTTGGTGGGATCCTTGGCATCCGTGACCCAAACCAGTTCGGGGCCGACTTGAAATTGCACCTCGTAATTGCGGGCCACGTACCGGAAGAATTCATCCAAACGCACCTTCTCCAGATTCACGCTCAACGTCTTTTTAAGCACTTCCAAGGATTTGTCGGCCACGATGTTCACGCCGGAGGTTTGGCTGAGGTTCACAATAAGATTTTCCAAGGTGACGTTGTCCAAATGGATGGACACCTCCTTTTCGAGCACCTTGGCCATGGGCCCGCGCGCGGCTTCCATGTCAAACAGCGGCCCTTTTTCCACCCGGGTTCGGCCGTAGCTTTCCGGGATGATCCGGGCGTTCTCAATGTTATCGAGCGTATCCCGCACGTCTTTTGTGGCGGGCAGGCCGCGATCCTTTTGCTCGGTCAACAGGCTCTTCACCGTGGGGTTGAGGGCGGAGTTTTTGGCGTTGATCGCGCGGATGCTGTCTTCAATGGCTTGTTCCCGCATCCGTTGCTCCTGCTGCCGGACCCAAGTCTGGATTCGTTTCACTCCGGTGTCGTCTGGCGCGGCCTTTAGCAGTTCATCGGCCCGTTCGCGGGCCTCTTCCCAATACCCGTGGCGCGCCAGTTCCAAGATCACTTTGATTTCGGCGTCGTACGCGGGGTTGTATTGCACCTTGGGCACCGGGGCGGGCGGAAAAACGGGGGCGTCGGTGTGCGGTTGGCGGCAGGCGGGCACCATCACCAGCAGTGCCAGCGCCAGGGTGATTCGTTGGGCGATACGCGATGGACTGACCATGTGTGGGATCATAGACGCAAACTCATGTCGGGCGATTCACGTGAACCGTCCGGATTCTGGCCGGAAAGCGCCGGACAAGCAATGAAATCCACCGCTTTTTTTCCCGGAAAATTTCCGCCGGCACCGCCCGCGTAACAACGCGCCGGCGATCCACGCCGGCCGATGGGCGTCCCGCGGTCAAGACCGGTGCCGCCGGGCGCGTTCGACTTCCCGCTCTGCTTCGCGTCGCCGGAGGTCCTGGCGCTTGTCGTACTGCGCCTTGCCTTTGCCCACCGCCAGGGCGACTTTTACCCGGCCGTTTTTCCAATACAACGCAAGCGGGATCAGCGCGTTGCCTTTGACGGACGACAGACTGAAAAGCTTGCGGATCTCGGAGGCGTGGAGCAGCAGCTTGCGCACGGCCTTGGGCGCGTGGTTCTGGATGTTGCCGTGGCTGTATTCCTCGATGTGGGCGTTGCAAAGAAAGACCTCGCCGTCCCGGACCTCGGCATACGCATCTTGGAGTTGTCCCCGCCCGGCCCGGAGCGCCTTGACTTCCGTCCCGCGCAATACAATGCCCGCCTCGAACGTGTCCAGGATGTGATAGTCACGTCGCGCTTTTGAGTTGGTGACGATGTCGGCCATAAACTGCAACCGCCAGAAGGGCGGCCTTCTGGCGGATGACCCCGGCGGCCCCGCGAAGGGCCGGAAGACTTAACGTTTCCGCGTCCGGCGCTTCGGCTTTTCCGGCACCAGATCGGTCGGCGCCGGCAATTCCCAGCCGATTTTTTCCTCCAGGATTTCCAGCAGCGCCACGTCTGCCGCGCCCAAGTTGTCCGCGCCGGCCACCAACGGACGGCTCAGCGCCCCGCTGCCCGAGGTGAGCTGGCGCACCCGCCGCGAAACCAGATTGGTCAGGAGATTGGGGTTCCCCACTTTTTCGACGGCTTTTCTGCAAAGTTCAGCGTTCATTCTTTGGTAAAATTCGAGTCTTGCAAGTTAGCCAGCCCCCTCCGGAAGGCAAGATAAAAAAGGCGCGTGTCACGACTCTTTGAGAATGTCCCCTTTTGGACTCGCTAAAAATGTCCCCTTGGGGCGGCGGGGCGCGTTCAGTTCCGCTTTCCCTTTCGCCGTCGCGTGCGCTACAAGAAAGCCATGAAACTTGAATCGCTGCATGTCGGGTTGCAGGTTCGGCACCCGCAATACGGTTCCGGCACTGTGAAAAGCATCACGGAAACCACGGTGGACGTTCAGTTTGCCGACGGACGCGGGCCTGGTGCCGGCCGAGCCGCAGATGACCGTGACGGAGTTGACCCAGCCGTTGGCGCAGTTTATCCGGGAGATCGTGGCGGCCGCCGCCGGGCAATGGGGCCTGGAAAAACCGGACCCGGCCCCGGAAACCTTGGGCGCGCGCTGGCATCAGGGCCGGTTGGTTTTACATCCCGCCGATCCTGCATTGCAAACGAAAGAAGTCCCGCTCGAAGTTTTCTTCCATAAAATCGTGCTGATGCGCAATCAGCTCCGCGTGCTGGAACAAAAGATCAACGCGCACCCCCGGTTAAGCGAGGCAGAAAAGGTGGAAATGCAGCAATACCTGACCCGCTGCTACGGGTCCATGACCACCTTTAACGTATTGTTCAAAGACAAGGAAGACCAGTTCTGAAACCATTCTTGGGAGGACAGGTGCCACCCTGTCCCCCTTTCCGGTGTGGGCCGGTGTTCCGGACGGAAGGGTTGGTGGATTAACCGCAGAGGCGCAGAGAATGGAGAGGCGTCCCTCCATCATCCATCTTCGCCCTCGCCCCCGTGCCTTTCAGTGCGAGGGCCGTTCGAGCCGGCTAAAGCCGGGACTACAAGCGGGCGTAGTTCGTAGTTCCGCCTTCAGGCGGTCGGGGTGGGCGATGGGGATTGGCCTTTAATCGTCGGGTTCGGCGTGGAAGATTTGGGCGCCATACGCGGGCAGGTCCAAATAGAGGCCGCGGGTTTGCAGTTCCGGTCCCGTTCGGTGATGCCATTCTTCGCTCAACAAGTCGCGTAAAATCCAATTCCGCCGGGCTAGGTCCGCCACGGGAAGCGGGGCGTAGCATTGCCCGGGATGCGGGGCCAGATTGGCGGTGACGAGCGTGAAGGTGTCCGGCGCGCCGGGCCAAAGGACCAGGATGAAATGGCGATGGGTGGGATTTGCCGGCCAGGCGGCGCGGGGCGCGATGAGCTGTGCCGGACCGCGCCCAACGCCGCCGCGCGCCAGGGCGGCGAGCAACTGGTCATACAGGGCAACCACTTCCGGCACGGGCGGTTCGGCGGGGCGCCGGGTCAGTTGCACCGGGGCGTGATACCGCGCGCCGGTGAGTTGTCCCTCGTGCAACAGGCGCAGGCCGGGCAGGCCCAACACCGTGAGCGCCGCCGCCCGATGGGGCGCCAGGGCCAGCGCCCCGGCCACGCGCAGTTCATCGTGGTTTTCCAGAAAGTGCGCGCTGGAGGCCACGTATTCCGGCGCGCTTTGCAGTAAATGTTCCTGCACCCCCGCGCCGTGGCCCCGCAGCAGTTCGTCGTACAGCTGTTTGTCGTAGGTGTAATCGAACCCCAGCAGTTGCAGTTGCCGTTCCCGTCCCCAATAGGCTTCGGCAAGGAATAAAAAGTCGGGATGTTGTTTTTTCACGGCGGGGATGGCTTCCGCCCAGAATTCGCCGGGCGACGCCGCATCCGGACACGGGAATTCCGCCCAGGTGCGGGCAAAAACCTCCTGCAACAGCAACATCGCCATGTCACACCGGACGCCGTCGCAGCGGGCGGCGATGGTTTGGAGCAAAGCCGTCAGGGCGGCGCGGGTTTCGGCCCGGCGGTAATCGAGTTGCGCGGTATCGGTCCACGGCGCGAAATAGGGGTCTTTGCCGTGGGCGAGCCAGCGGTCGCCCGCCGGGGTGGTCACCCGGAACGCGGCGGCGGCGGGCCCGGGGGATTGCACGAACCGATCTGGTTGTTCCCGGGTCCAAGGATGATCCACGCCGAGATGGTTGGGGACAAAATCCAACAACAACCGGAAACCGTGGGCGTGCAGTCGTTGGCGGAACGATTGCAATCCCGCCTCGCCGCCCAAGGCGTCCGGCACGGTGTAGGCGGCGATGGAATAGGGGGAGCCGCCGATGTCCGGGGCGCGCCAGCCGGGTAACAGGGCGTCGTAGGCGGCGATCAACGCGGGGTCACACTGCGCCAACTCGCGCGCGCGCGGACCGGTCGTCCACACCCCCATGAGCCAGAGATGCGTGAAGCCCCGCCGTTGCCACTCGCTGAACTCCGTTTCGGGCACGGTGTCCAAGGTCAGACAACGGCCGTGGCGGATGGACAAATCGCGCAACCAACAGCGCGTGTTGATTTCGTACACCAACGGATGTGTCATAGGCCGGGGCTTGGGCGGCCCGCACCCAAGGCAAACGGGAATTTCGGCGGGGGAACCGGCCGGGGATCAAGCCGGTTCACAGGTTGAGAATCTTGAGCGCTTTTTTGGCGTTGCTGACCCGCAGGACCAGCAGCCCGGATTTTTGATCGGGTGCCGTGGCGCAATACGTGTATTCGATATTGATCTTGGCCGCGGCGAGCTTATGGGCAATCCGCGCTAGCGCCCCCGGTTTATTGTCGGCCTCCACCAGCAGCACATCGTCCTCCACCACCAACGTGCCCCGTTCTTCGCAGACGCGGAGCGCCTTGGGATAATCACTGACCACCATCCGCATGACCGTGTGGTCCACGGTGTCGCTGGTGGTCATCGCGAAGATGTTGATTTTTTCCTTGGCAAAAGTGTCGCAAACGCGGGCGAGGGTGCCGGGTTTGTTTTCCAGAAAGATGGCGATTTGTTTGGTGATTTGCATAGGGCCCAATGGGATTGAATGTTCACATTATGCTCCGCTACGGGCGTAGTGTAGCACGGGGAGCCGGGCGCGCCAACTGAAAGGATGGCGGGGAGCGCAATTCACCACAAAAAAAACGCAAGCAACCGACAGCAGC
>MWDV01000182.1 GCA_002070715.1 Verrucomicrobia bacterium ADurb.Bin118 | reverse complement strand
TTCTTCTCGTCCTTCTTCTCGGCCGCTTTGGCCGGGGCGGCCTCGCCCCCCTCGCCTTCCTCTTTCTTTTCCTTGAGCATTTCCACGGCGCCCGCATCCGCCGGCGCTTCCTCGGTGGCTGCTTCCACTTCGGCCCGCGGCACGGTGACCGCGAGCACGGTCAGGCTTTTCTCGCCGAGGATTTCCACCCCGGCGGGAGCCGGCAGGTCGCCCAAGTGAATGACCTGGTTCACGTCCAGCTCGGTGATGTCCACCAAAATTTGCTCCGGCAAATCTTTGGGCAAAGCGCGCACCTTGACCTTGTACAACACGTGGCTGAGGATGCCGCCGCCGGTCTTGACCCCTTTGGATTCGCCCGTCGTTTCCACGGGGACGCTGACCACGACCGGTTCGTCCGCGGCCACTTCGTGCAGGTCAACGTGCAACACCCGTCCACTCAGCGGATGGTGTTGGACCTCCTGCACCAAGGCCAGCCGGGTCGGGGTCGGGTCGTCCTGCACCGCGAGGTCCACGAGGATGTTCTCGGATGCCGAGTGATGGATGAGGTTCTCGAGTTCCTTTGCGTTGAGCTCGAGATTCTGGGATTGGCGCTGGCGGCCGTACACGACCGCGGGAATGCGCCCGGAGGCGCGCAGTTTTTTGACGCCGCCGCGGCGCACCAGCGTGCGCGGAAAGGCATTTAATGCTACCGATTTCATGTCTTGATTGTTCCGGCCCGGCACCGCTTCAACTGGTGCGCGCGCCCTTAAACTCAAACAACGAATTCACCGACGAATTACTGTGAATCCGTTTGATGGCTTCGCCCAAAAGTCCCGCCACCGACAACGTCGTGATTTTCACGCCGGCGATGGCAGGACGGAGCACAGTATCAGTTGTAATCAATTCGTCAATCACTGATTTTCGCAACCGCCCGATCCCGGTGTCATTGAGGATGGCGTGGGACACGCAGGCGAGGATTTTTTTGGCGCCCTTCTTTTTTAGCAGGGCGGCGGCCTGGGTCAACGTGCCGGCCGTCTCGGTCAGGTCATCCACCAGCAGGCAGTTTTTGCCGCGGATTTCCCCGATCACCGCCAGGGATTCGACTTCCAAGGCGTTTTTGCGGCGTTTGGCCACAATCGCCAGCCCGGCCTGCATGGTTTGCGAATAGGCATGCGCCATTTTCAATCCGCCCACGTCCGGGCTGACCACCACCAAATTCGGCAAGTCCATGCCCCGCAAATACTCATACATGACGGGGGCGGCATACAAATGATCCACCGGAATGTCGAAAAACCCCTGAATCTGCTGGGCGTGGAGGTCCATCGTGAGGATGCGATTGGCCCCGGCGGCCACCAGAAGATTGGCCACGAGCTTGGCGGTGATGGGGACGCGCGGCTGGTCTTTCCGGTCCTGCCGGGCATACCCATAGAACGGCAGCACTGCCGTGATCCGTTTGGCGCTCGCCCGCCGCACCGCGTCAATCACGATGAACAACTCCATCAAATTATGATTTGTGGGCGGCGACGTGGGTTGAACGATGAACACATCCTCCCCACGGACGTTTTCCTCGATTTTGACAAAGGTCTCGCCATCCGGGAAGGGACGGATGCTGATCTTTCCCGGCGCCATGCCGATCGCGGCGCAGATGGCGTGGGCCAACGGCGTGTTGGCGGTGCCGCTGAAGATTTTCACGGTGCGCTGTTCACTTGATTAAAACGAAATACCATCCAAACCGGGTGGTAAAAAGGTAGGGGCTAATTTAACAACCACCCCCGGGGCCGCAAGGTAAAATTGGGCGGGGAAAAGGGCAAAAACGCGCCGGAGTGCCGCCATGCCCAGTGGGTTGAATGTTTCGTTCCGAAGTCATTCAATTTCAGCAGATTATCGCTGGCAAACCAAAGTCCTGTTACGGGCCCGCGCCTGCGATCCTTATCCCGCTCAAGACGCCTCAGCCTTCAGACTTGCTCGTTCCCACCTCTTGCGTCAGCCGGGATGCGCTCAAGATTCCGGGCGGCGGCGGGGTATGATGAGGATGCCGAGGAAAAGGCCGCCCAACGCAATCGCGGTCAGGCTGACGTAGAGCGGACCGCGGGGGGGTGCGAACTGAAATTCCACGCGATGGTCCCCCGCCGGCACCGCCACGCCCCGCATGAGATAATTGCAACGCAGCAAGGCCGCCGGCTGGCCATCCACCGTGACTTGCCAGTTTGGATCGTATTTGTCGTTGAGCAACAAGACCGCCGGTACCGCGGATTGGGTTTCGAACACGATATGTTTGGGCGTGTAACTCACGTAGTCCACGCTGCCGGGCGGGGCGTTGGTGGTTGGCGATATGGAAAGCGGTTCGGCCAACAGCACGGTAGCGGTCGGGTCAAAGGTCTTGCGGGTCAACAGCGCGAGCGTGGCGAGATCGTTGGTGGCGAGGGCGTCCAGGGCCAGGGGCTGCCCCGGCGGAAACACCCGCCGCAGTTGGTTCGTCCAGGTTTCCATCCGCGCCGGATCATACGCGGCGACCTGCCAATCGGTGAACAACCGGGCGCGCGGCAATGCGTCGGTGAATTCGATGAGCGCAAACGGCCCTTGTTGATTGGTGCGCGTCAGGATGGGGCCGCCGTTCCGGGTTTGATAAAACTCGAACTGCAACCGGGTTTGAAACAGCGGCGCGCCGGCGGCGAAAATCTGGTTCAACACCTCGGCCATCGGCGCGGCGGCCACCAGATACCGGGTATTGCTCAACTGCCAGCGGCGGATCACGTGATGCAGTGTGTCCGGGGTGAAATCAAACTGCAGGGCTTGTTCGAAGGCCTCGTATTCGAGGGGCCGGCGCGGCATCTGGACGACGTTCAGGGTTTGAATGTTGTAGTAGGGAAACAGGTG
>MWDV01000181.1 GCA_002070715.1 Verrucomicrobia bacterium ADurb.Bin118 | reverse complement strand
CCCCAAAATGGTTTTCAGCACCGTCCAAATTTTCATGGAAGGCGGCGATGTAAATCCGTAAACCCGTCTTGCGTCCTTCCAGCAGCAACTCCTTTACTCCCGAGAAATCTGTTTAACCCCAACAAACCCACCCCATGAAACCCACGATGACACACCCTGGTTTTTCCGTTTTTCGAACCGGCGCCGCGCTGCTGCTCGCATTCGGTTTGGGAGGCAGTCTGGTTGCCCCGGCCCAGGTGCTCGAATACGAAGGCTTTGACTACTCCGGCACGGCGCTGGACGGCCAAAACGGCGGCGACGGCTGGGACGCGAACGCCTGGACCAACCCCGATGGCAGCGCCGTCCTGTCCAACGACGGAGTCAGCCTGAGTTACCCCGACAATGTTACCTACGCACCACGCGGGAGCCGGCTGACTTTTGCCATCGCCGGCCAAGCCGAGCGCCGCTTGGGCGCGCCCATCTCGATGAAGGCGGAGGGCGACACTTATTACTGCACGGCACTCGTGAAGCGGCAGGGGGATGTGTGGTTTGAGTTTATTGATGATGGCACCAATGTGCGCTGGCGTTTTGGCGGCACCGGGGATGCCAACGCCAATACCGGCTTCGTCGGTGTCAGCGCCAACGTGTCAGCCAATGACATTTTTCCCGTCGGCGAAACGGTCTATCTCGTGGCAAAATTGATCACCCATACCGCCACCTCTCCCGGCGATGAATTTTTTCTCAATGTTTACCGCGCGGGCGAATCGGTGCCGTTGGACGAACCGACCACCTGGCAGATTTCCGGGGCGCAAAACAGCGGCGTCACCCTGACCCGGTTCCGAATCCGGAACGCGTCGTATCTGCCGCTGGAAGTGGATGAAATCCGTGTTGGCACCCGCTATGCCGATGTTGTTACGGGCGCGGTGGGGGATGTGCCGGTGATCCTGCAGGACCCCTCGCCCACTGCGGAATATGTAGGGGGCCGCGCCCAGTTCACCGTGGAAGCCACCGGCGCGCCACCCCTCTACTACCAGTGGAATTATGAGGGCACACCGTTGCCCGGCCAGACCACGCCCACTCTCTCCCTGATCAACCTGCAACTGGCGCAGGCCGGCAATTACTCCTGCACCGTCAGCAATGCGATCGGCGTGACGCACAGCCAGCCGGCGCGGCTGGACGTGACGGCCATCACCGATATCACGACCGGCTTGCAGGCGCTGTGGCATTTCGATGAAAAAACCGGGCTGATTGCCCATGACGCCACCCCCAACCACAACGACGGCGCGCTCATTAACTTCACCGGGGATGACTCCCAATGGATTCCGAGTGATTACAATGGCGCGATCAACTTCAACCGTTCCCTCCAGCAATATGTGGAGGTGCCCCATGCCCCTTCCCTGGGCGTCAACCTGGCCAATCACTTCAGCGTGACGGCTTGGTTCCGGTCGCGCGCGCCGCTTCCCCTAGAAGAGAAGACCTACCGTTTGCTGGAAAAGGAGAACACCTTTTTCTTCCTGCAAGGCACGCCCAACAACACACCGTTCGGGACCGGCGGCATGAATTTGCTCGTGAAAAAGAACGGCGGCAACGTCATGGCCGGCATTGGCGAATCCTTGCTCGCCAATCGTTGGTATCACCTCGCGGGCACGTTCGACGGCGCCACCTTGCGGGTGTATTTGGATGGCGTTCTGAAGGACAGCGTTCCTTTGGACGGTCCGATTGACACGACCACCGCCCCGTTGCGCATCGGTTCCGATTACGTCGTCAATGGTCCGGGATCGTTGTTTGACGGCGCGGTGGATGAAGTCGGCATCTGGGAACGCCCGTTGTCGGCGGCGGAAATCCTCGAACTCGCCGGCAAGGCGGGACCGCCCGAGGTGCTCGAGCATCCCCAGTCCGTCACGCGGTATGCGGGCGGCAGCGCCGTTCTGCGGGTGCGGGTGCGCGGCCAAGAACCGATGCGCTATTTGTGGTACCACGGGACCAGTGAAATCCGGGCCGCCACCACGGCCACGCTCTCGCTCGTCAACCTTCAGCTTGAGGACGCCGGGGAGTATCACTGCCGGGTTTCCAACGATCTCGGAGAGGCGGCCAGCGAATCCGCCCAAGTGACCGTGACGGCGGTCACCGATCTGGCCGATGGTCTGGAATTGCAGTTCAAATTCGACGACACAACCGGACTCATCGCGACGGATTCCTCCGGCCAGGGGCGTCCGGGACAATTGGAGAACTATCCGGATGCCACGAGTCATTGGGTCAGCGGCCAGGTCGGCAACGCCCTGAGTTTCGACGGCCTGGCCAACCGGGTGCTGGTGTCGAACAGCGCCGACCTGGCTCTCGGGACCGACGCGACGTTTGCTTTCTGGATCAAACCCACCAGCTACGGATCGGCCTACGACATGGGCAGCTACGTTCGGCATGTGGGTCGCGTTCTGCGCAAGGGAAGCTACCTGGACTTGGAAACCGTGGATGATCCCGGTTCCGTGCGCGCCACCCTCCGCGCGAACGGCGTTTCCGCGCCCCAGTATTCGCTCGCGTTGAACGAATGGCAGCATTTCGTTGTGGTCTATCAGGCCGGCACCGTCAGCTTCTATAAAAACGGATTTCGACTGGGCGACCCGATCCCCGGATCGCTGGGCGCCAGCAACGCCAACGCGCTGGTGCTGGGGAATTACGATGACTCACCCGCCGGCGCTAATTACTTCGCCGGCAGCATGGACGAGGTGGGCATCTGGGCGCGGCCCTTGAGCGAGGTGGAGATTCTTTCCCTCGCCGGCCGGGACGCCAGCGGGGTCCCCGTGATTGTCACCACTCCCCAATCGGCCACCCGTTACGTCGGCGGCACGGTGAGTTTTCTGGTTGAGGCGACCGGGAAACGTCCGGTCGTTTATACGTGGCGCCACAACGGGCAGCCGCTTCCCGATACGAATACGAACCGGTTGGTGTTGAAGAACCTCACGCTGGCTGAGGCGGGCGACTATACGGTCACCGTTCAAAATGACTTGGGCACGGCCGACAGCACGCCGCCGGCGGTGCTGACCGTGCTCCAAGTGACCAACGTGGCCACCGGCTTGATCGGTTACTGGACCTTTGACGAGACGGAAGGCACGGTCTTCGCCGATTCCAGCGGCCGGGGCCACCACGCCACGCTCCAGAACGCCACCATCATCCCCGGCACCGCAGGCGTGGTGGGCGGCGCGTTTGACTTTGACGGGATGGACGATTTCGCCGTCGTGCCGCATGCCGCCGAGTTGAACCTGACGGATCAGGCCACCGTTTCCATCTGGATTAATCCCCGTTCCCTCGGCGATGTCGGCGGGCATGATCGGATGGTGCGCAAGGACATCAACCTGGACTTCTCGCTGGTCAAGGCCGGCTCGACCTTCCGCATTTCGGGGGGCGCGAACAAGGTGCCGTACGAGGCGCCGGCCAATTCCGTGGAACTCAACCGCTGGCAACACCTGGCGGTTGTCGCCAAGAATGACACGCTCCAGTTTTTCAAGAACGGACGCAGCCTCGGTCCGCCTTTCCCCGGCGCCTTTGGCCCGGCCAACCTGAGCGATCTTGTGATTGGCAACTTCGGCCCCGATCTCTCCATCGTGCGCCTGTTCAACGGTTACATGGACGAATTGGGACTGTGGAACCGGGCCTTGAGCGCCAGCGAGATTGACGGCATCTACCAGAACGGCCTCGTCGGGCAGGGACTCAATGCGCCGTACATCCCATTCGCCATCGAAGCCATTGATTTTCCGTCCGCCCAGCAGGTGCGCTTGGTTTACTTCTCGCCGTACACCGACCGCCAACACGTTGTGCAGATAAAATCCGACCTGAACCCAGCGGGCTGGGCGGATGTCGCCGCCACCACCTTCACGCCCCTCGGGAACGGGCGGGTGCAGGCTGTTTTCAACAAACCGGCGGGCGACGCCTTCTTCCGGATCGCGGCGTTGCCGAAACCGCTGCTGTTTGCGGATGACTTTGAAACCGGCGGCCCGGGCTGGACCCACGGCGGGGCGGGAGACAATTGGGAACTCGGCACTCCGGTCAACGGCCCCGGCGCGGCGTTCAGCGGCGTGAACGTCTATGCCACCAGTCTCACCGGCAACCTCCTGCCGTTCAGTGACAATTACCTGCGCTCGCCGGCCATCAACCTCGCGGGCGTCAGCCGCGCGACGCTCACCTTCCGGGAGTGGCGCAACATGGACCCGGACCCCATTTTCCACGGCACCATCGTCAACGTCCTCGAGGCCGCCACCGGGAGTCTCATCGTGCAACTGGACACCCAAAGTGGCGCCACGTCGGGGTGGCAGCTCCGCACTCTGCCGTTGCCGATGCCGGCCCTCGGCCAGAGCGTCATCCTCGAGTTCAAAGTGTATTGCGACAACTTCAACCTGCGGGAGGGTTGGTATCTGGACGATGTGCAGGTGATCCCGGAGTAATGGGATGGGCTTGTTGCCGCTGAGGCATCCCCCTGTCCGCAGCGACACCGTTCCCGATGCAAAACCGGATGACGATGCAAATCTCGCAGCCACGATGGATGCCGGTCAAACTGGGATGCGCGACGGAATGAACGGGGTGCCGCAACAAGCCCTCGATCTCCGGTATAACAGTGGGGGATTTCTGCCGGATGTTGGCGTCTATCGGCACGGTGATATTTTTCGCCAATCCCTGTCCCGGTCACATTATTGGTTGTGCGGCAGCCTGGGCTTGGCCGGCATCGTGGTGGCCCTGCTCCCTTGGCACACCCGGGCGGTTGTGGGCCCGCTGAAATTCTGGGTTGCCGGCATATTTTGGGTTGCCGGAGTTTGTGATCTGCTGGGCAGTTGGCTGCGAAGCACGTTCGAGCCGCAGATTCCCATTGACCCGAAAAATCGGATCATCGCGATTGTCGGCGACGGATTCAGCCGCCGGATTCCCTGGACACAAATTATCGGACTCCAGATTTGCCGGCAAACCGTCCCCGGGAATTCCGGGATGAACGGATATCAACTGAACCTGGTTTGGCGGGAGGCTGATGGCGCCGTGTCCCGGCGTTGTTTACACAAACATGTCATCAAGTGATTTATCGCCCGGTTGGGACGACGGTACGCGTCGCTCTTCGGATTCGCCATTCTAGATCACACGGGAAAGGTCCAACCAGGCGCGCCCGCCAACGGCAATGCCTCGTGATGGATTCAAAGACAAGGGCAGCCTCATCGGCGGCCGGCTCCGGTGGCTGACTTGACCATGAACCTCCGGCGCATACGGCGGTGGTTGCCGGCGCTTTGGCTGCTGGTTGCCGGTTGCGCCACCGTCCCGAGTGATTTTCGGTCGGTGTGGACGGACGTCACGCCGCCGCCAACCGGGCTGCCCGCGCCGGCGGGCTTTGCGGTCACCCCCGCGGAAGCCTATGCGGTTGTCTTCGATTCCCGGAGGCTTTCCTTGAAACATGTCTGGCACATTTATGCCGATTCCCACGATTACTACGTTCACGACGCTTTCCTGGGCGCAAGTCCCCGCCGCGCGTTTACGCAGGGGGTGCGTGTTGACGGGCGAACCGCAGAGGTCGTGCCACGATGAGTGCCGGGTCCGGCGCCGCCGAGCCGCCCGAAGATTCTCCGATCAACCAGGCCACAGCAGTCGGGGAGTTGGGTTTGGGCGCTTCGGGGAGGGAGCGGACGGACGGGCCGCGTATGCTTTGCCGCCGGGTTCCAGCGGATCCCGGGTGTGGTTGTCGGTAAAGGGGGCGGTCAATCGTATCGTGCTATTGTTCATCCCACCTTCGCTGCCTCAATCCCTCCGGCAGGAGGAAAGGGACTGGGGACAAGGTGGCACCTGTCCCTCCCAAAGGGGCGGGAAGGGAAGATGGCGCGCGGAGGAATTGACGAGGGTCGTACTGGCCCGCAGATGGAGTTGAGGGGCGCACCCGTCTCGGGTGCAGCCGTTGGCATCCCGACCACGGCATTGGCCGGCGCCAAAGCCCCGTCAGGGGCGACATCGTTGTAGAATCCAATGGAAACAATTGCCCAAGCTCCGTCAGGAGCGGCATCGTCCGGAGGCACAACCCAATCGCCGTGACCTCCAATCTTCGCCTCAGCACGAAAGGAAAGGAGGTGCCGCCCCTGACGGGGCTCTAAATGTTAGGGTCTGCGTTTCCTACAAAGATGCCACGCCGATGGCGCTCCCGCTGCCCAAGGCGCCGCTCCGCGCCCTGGTGAACAACCTTGGAAACGGTATCAGGCGAGCCAGATTCTTTCACACCTTTTGTGCGGGACAGCCGGTGGATTACCAGTGGCGAACCCGTTGCAGTTTCAGCTCACTGTACTCGACTAGTACTTTGGTTCCATCCAATGGATATCCGAATCAGGATACTCGACCAGCAGGAAGCGATCTTTACCCTTCGTAATTAGACGCGATCTCAAGGGCTTTCTCGATGGCCACTCGTCGTTATCGCCGATGGCGAGGTACTGGGCAACGTCACCATTACTGTTCATGCTGAAATAGCCAAAGAGCGGCATGCGACCTAACGCCTGCAGGTTATTTGTGCTGTTCCACTCCTGGGAGAAATCGTACTGGGAATAACGTTCTATGAAGGAGCGGGACGTGTGGGGCACCAGCAGGACGCGCCAGCTATGAATTGGCCCTCCGGGTTCGGGTTGGTACTTGGTTGGTGGGAAAGCCCCATGTTCTTCATGATACAGATGTAGCATCACTTCCAATTGGTAAAATCTCGCTTGTGACCTCCCGTCCTTGCCACGGATTGCAGCGTCAAGGAACAGCCCTCCCAGCCAAAACGCGACGGCGGGAAAACCTACCAGACAGGCCGATAGCAATACGATTTTGAATGCACGAAGAGTTGTCATAGCAGCGTTCCTTTCAGTGTACCATAAACAATCAGTTACCCCACTGCCACCAGTTCCCGTCAGCATCCACACCGCAGCCCGAGTTTCCCGACACGCCCACGACATTCAACCCAGCCGCATTCGCAGCAGACTTCACATCTTTACGACGACAATTCGTGTCGCCGTCGTCGTTAAAGCCGCACATAATGGAACTGCACCCAGACGGCCATGAGAACCTGCGCAGCGTTCCCCCTGGGGAATCCCCTGACGTGAAATGAAAGACAGCGACAAACTCCGGACACTTTACAACCAAGATGATGCATGGTCCCGCGCCAGCGCTGCCAACAGCGGAAGGAGGAGTGGTTGGAAATGGATAAATCCCGTAAGTGCCGGCGTTTGGGCCGCATCCTTGAATGGGGAGGTTTGGTGGCGTCGAAACGCCGGGGATGGGACTCAAATGATCTTTCTTGGATCCGCAGCGGCTCGTGCAAAAATATGCGTAGCCACCAAATCTCTTCGCATTCTCTCCCTCACTGCCGGGCGTGGGCGCAGGAAGGGACAGAGGCGCACAACCACAAGAGCCATTGAGCAGATTTACGGATTGGCCACACCTTGGACAAATTGTTGGTATTTCTATATCCGCTCGCCCATCCGAATCAATGCGAGAGATGGGACCGTTGCGCACAAATCCGTAGAGGTTTTGACTGCCTTTTTCACCAAGTGGATCTCTACTGGGCCACCCACCGGTGCTCGCGTTGTAATACCGATACCCGTAGTAAAGCAGGTCAGACTCATCATCCTGATATTTCGTTGAGAACCGGAAGGGGTTGGCCTTGGCCATCGGGCCGGTGGCGCGGAGGAGTTCGCCGAAGGGGCCATACGCGTATTGAGCGGTCAGCCCTGAGCCATCCGCTTTCACCAAGGCACTCACATTGCCATTCCCATCATACGCGCAGAAGTGCGAACCCTGGCTGGCATCGGTGATGGCCAGCAACCCGCCCACACCACCCGCATCTTGCAGCGTTCCGCTCAAATCCAAGCCCCACATAAATGAATAGAGGATGGAGGATTGCAGATCGAGGATGGCGAGCAAGTTCCAGCCGTCATACACGAAGCGATTCGTGTATTGGGCCACGTAAATCGAGCCGTTATTCGTGGACACCAGCTTCTGGATGCGCCGACCCTGGGAATCATACTGAAATTCCAGCTTCAACTTCGATGCCGTCGGCGCCCCACCCAGGCTTTCCTGTTTCACCAACCGGTTCTCCCCGTCCCAGGTGTACGTCCACCGGCCATCGCTGGTCAGATTCCCATCGGCATCGTAGATGAAGGTTTCCGGATTCTGCGCCAGCAACAGACTGCCCGCGATATTGGTCACAATGTCCGCCCCAGTGTAGTTGCTCAGGACGGCCACGTTGGTGATGGTCAACCACAGCGCCCCGGTGTTGTTGTTGACCAACATTTCCCCGCGGAAATAATCCCCCTTACGCGTCGTCGGCGTGTAGAGCGCAAGATTGTCCTGGCTCCACAAGCTCACCGTGGCCGTATTCGTGGCCGTGCCCAGCACGTTCACAAAGCCCGGCACGGTGCGGCTGGTGTATTGGTTCAAGCTGTTGGGCGTGTACGTGGCTTGTCGTCCATCCCGCGTGGTGGTCTGCCGGTTGCCAATGTCGTCAAACGCATAATCAAACTGCTGCCCGGCGACGGGT
>MWDV01000180.1 GCA_002070715.1 Verrucomicrobia bacterium ADurb.Bin118 | reverse complement strand
GGGATCGCGCGCGGGTTGTTCTCGAATGAAGCCGGCTTGGGCAGCGCGCCGATGGTCCACAGCGCGGCGGACACCGATCATCCCGTGCGCCAGGGCATGTATGGGGTGTTTGAGGTGTTTGTGGATACGCTGTTGATTTGCACCGCGACGGCGCTGGTGATCTTGATGACCGGCGCGTGGGAGGGCGGCGCCACCGGAGCGGCGTTGACGGCCCGGGCGTTTGAAATCGGTTTGCCCGGCACGTTTGGTTCGGCGGTGGTTACGGGCGGATTGCTGCTGTTTGCGTTCTCGACGGTGCTGGGCTGGAGTTACTACGGCGAGACGGGCATCGTTTATCTGTTGGGCGCCAAGGCGGCGATTCCCTACCGCCTGGTCTGGCTGGGGTTCGTTTATCTGGGCGCCACCGGTTCGTTGTCCCTGGTGTGGGATATTGCGGATACTTTGAACGGGCTGATGGCGATCCCGAATTTAATCGGCTTGCTGGCGTCCATCCCGCTGTTGCTCCGCTTGCAACGGGAGTTCTTCAATCGGCCGGCTTCCTCCGCGCGCACTCCCCCGCGTTCGTAGGGGCCGGCGCAAGCCGCGGGTGGCGGTGGTTATCCATTGTCCCCAGTTTTGGGGACTGGAGGGATTGCAATTCTGGGGTAATCTATGGGCAGTTCTCATGTTGGGGCCGGGCTGAGTCGCCCGGCCCTGTGCTTTTGGGCGAAGCCCTTTCGCCTCCGGAAAACGCCGCCAATCCCCCACCGCCTCAGCACATGGCGTACGGGCAATCGCCATCCCACTCCGAATCTGCCGGCTGATGGGTCAATTCCGCCGCCGTAACCGGCCGATCGTCTTTCGCCGCCACGATGGCTTTGTCCAGCAGATCGAGGAACGACGGCGGGACGCCGGTGGCGACGCCCGGTTGCGACCACGCGAAGCGCAGGGCCAACGTGACTTCCTCCTGTTCTTCCGTGGTGCGGTACCACCAGTTGCGGGCGCGCGGGGTGTCCTTGGGCCAGGCGCCGCGGGACATAGGTTTGATGGAGATCACCCCTGCGCCCTGGGCCTTGGCCTCTTCGAGCACGGCCTTGCCAAAGCCGCGGTTGAGGTACTCGGTGAAATTGATGGGGAACATCACGGTATCAAAACGAAAGCCCGCCATCACCGCCAGGGCGGCTTTGGTGGTGTGCGCCGAGAAACCGATGTATTTGATCTTTCCCTGCTCGCGCGCCTGCAAGATGGTTTCGAGCGCGCCCCCGGGTCCCAAGGCCTGGCGCACTTCCGGTTCCGTGACCAAATGATGCATCTGATACAGGTCAAAGCGGTCGGTCTTGAGCTGCTTCAATGAGTTTTCCAACTCGGCGCGCGCCCCGGCCGCATCGCGTTTCTTGGTCTTGCACGCCAGAAAAATTTTGTCGCGCTCTACGCCTTGCAGGGCAATGCCCAACTTGGTTTCGCAGACGCCGTTGCCGTACGCCGGGGCGACATCGAAAAAATTCACCCCGCGTTCAAACGCCTGGCGCACCGCCGTGTTGCATTGTTCCTGTTCGACGTGGTGGAGCGCCAGCCCGGGAAAGGTGATGATGGAGACGCTCCGGCCCGTGCGCCCCAGTTGGCGGCGGGGCAGCCCGGCGACTTTCTCGACTGTCGGATCGGGTTTGCTGGCGGCCAAAATGTGCTCGAGGGAAAAGGCATAACCTGCGGCGGCGGCGCCGGCGGCGACTTGGAGGAATTGGCGGCGTTTCATGTGGTACGCATCCATAACACCGGTCCGCCCGGCGCGCAAGTTTCTGGCGTGACTGCGGTGGGCGGGGAGCCCGTCACGGACCGGTGACGGTCAGGTTCCGTTCGGTGGATTGACCCGAGGCCAGTTCGCGCACCCGGATGATCCAGACGCCCGGTGTATCATTGCGCGCCAAGTCCGAGGAGAGTGACCGGCGGCCCGCTTTGGCGCCGTAAAATCCGCTGAATTCCGCCGGGTGTCCCCGCAGATCGGCGGATCGCAAGGAGTCGCCTTACCTGGCTCGGACGGCCTTAACCGAACCGCTCACCCCCATACCGTTGCAGTGGCAGATGCAAAACCCACAACTGGTGCTGAGCTGGACCAATTCGGACTTTCGATTGCAAGCGGCCCCGGAAGCCACCGGCGCTTACACCAATTCGCTCACCGGTCCGCGCCGCTTCTTCCGTCTCGTCGCCCCCTGACGGATCAAGCGGATTTATTTCTTCTGACCGCCACTTCCGGCAAATAGGCAGCGAAACTACGGAGTCATCTTGCTGCGGCAGGCAGTATGAACTCTGGTTGACCGGTAATACAACCGTTGGCCACGGTGTCGTTTTCTTGCGTCACGGCCACATTGGTTCGATTGGACCATTGGTGACGTTCATCAACCTGATCTAGCTCACTTTTGTCCGTCGAGAACATTGGCGCTCCAAGTGATGCGGTGCACGGGTGCAAGTAGTTCCCGCCTCCAGTCGCTCCGAGGCCTGCCGAAACGGCACAACGTGCCATCTCTTGCCAGCGCGAATAGCGAACTCTGCTCTTGGTAAATCGCAATCCAATCCTTTCGATGCCCCAATCGGGTCGGTCGGGAGGCAATTGAGCGGTCGTTGCGAGGTATTGAAAACCTCCACAGCGAACCATCTTCTTTTAGTGCTGCCAACTGATCCCAACTCATGCTGAATGCAGACCAGTTTTCACCGGGGAGCCGGACGGGCGTCGTGAAGTCTTCAGGCTTGCGGGCATCACCGCCGACCCAGGACGGAGGGACGGAACCCCATCCCCACAGGAACCCGTCGGTGTCGAGAATCACATCGAAGCCATCCCTTTCACTCGGGCGCATTTTGGAAACTTTGCAGTTCAATCGCCATGGCCCACTTCCCGAGTAGCTGAAGCGTGATCCCCCCACCGCCAGACCTCTCCTGCTTGATTTACGGTAATAGACGCAAATAAGCCGGCACACACGGCAACCCAGTCCGCCTGCGCTCCGATTCGGACCGGCCCGTTGGTAAGGACCTTCGGTCCGTCCCCGAGTTGCCCCTCGTAATTATCGCCCCACCCCCAGATCGTGCCATTCTGCTTGAGTGCGATGCAATAGTTCCAACTGGCCGAGATGGCTTTCCAATCGTTTTCCTCGCCTACCCGCTCAAACCGCAATTCCACTTCCCGCCGCCGCTCGCCTTTCTGCGCCTCCACGCCAGTCTTGCTTGGCCGGACATTTCCCGTCGCATCCACCACTTCGTACCAAGGTGCGCTCCAGAGGGTGCCGTCTGCTTTGATCCCCACCACCTCGCTTAGCGTGCTGGCCACCTGCACCCAATTCGAGCCGCCAATGAAATCCACACCCGGCTTCTCAAGGGCGCGCCAGATCGTCTCCGTGCAGGACTTGCAATTGGAATCGCATCGTATCGCCGGCACGACCCAACGTTCAAATCCGCGGATGCAACTGAGTCGCCCATCCGGCAACAGCAACAACAACGGTCGTCCGTAGTGGAGACTGATGATGGCGGGTCGCGTGTCGCCGCTCAATCGCGCGGCGTGGGCGGGTGGCTCAATACGTATGAACAGTTCCCAGACACGATGATAAACGGGGATCGTCAGGATTCCCGTGGCCAAAAGGCAACCCAGCCAGATGAACGCGTTGCGCCGCCAGAGCGAAGCCGTCGGCCGAAGGTGATTAAAATTCCGAAGCGCCAGCGCCAGCGCCAGAAACCCAAGGCAGAACACGAACGACAGAAGCAAGACGTCGAACAGATCCAAAGTATCGGATGATTGTGCATGGATGGTGGAGAAGTTTAAGAAAAATAGACCGGGTAATCCCAGCATCAGGAGGCAGGCCCACCGCCACCGTCGCCAGGAGAGCGCCACCGCCGCGAGGAGCATCACGCCCGCGCCTACGATCAGCACCACCGGCCCGTGCCATAATGCGAAGCCGAAAAGCACAAACCAACTATCTGGTGAAAAGCTGCGGACAAGCCACACGCTCAGCCCAAATCCGACTACGAGGATGCCAATGGTCACACATAACGCCTGGAGTAATTGCTGGGTGAGCGATGAAGCATAGAACGCCATCAGCACGACGATTGCACACCCGATGATCCAAGCCGGGATGGAAAAGTCGCTTCCCGGATGCATCAAAGCCAAGGCGACGGGCACCGTCGCTCCCAGCAGAACGCCGCAGCCCAAGGTCACCAATGCCTTCAGCGCAAACTGCCAGTGCCGCGAAACTGGCAGACAGAGTTGTGCTTCCAGTGTGCCGAACCGACGCTCTTCGGCGACAGCGCTACCCCCCACCAATGCCGGCATGATGATCCACACCATCCAGAATAAACTGATCACGGCATTAAGCATTGAAGACTCGGCGATGTGCATGCGCGGCTTCAAGAGCCCAAAAATGAGATGCATCACCAACAACCCGCCCGCGAGCAGGAAGTTGATTTGCTGGAATCGCAATTCCTTGCCCAGCAACGCCCGCAGAGGCCGCGCGGACGGCACGGCGCCCGCCGCACGGTTCTCCGATCGCCGGCGCGTCATTTGGGGCAACGCCAGGTTGCCGCCGGTCCAGGCGGTATCCTGAGCATGAATGAATTGCCAGCGCGCGAACCAGTAGCCCGCCACCGAATAGACCAGCAAGAGCACCGCCAGCAGCACGACTTGCTGGGCGGGTTGAATCATCTCCTCATTAAGGCTGAACACCGTCACCAGAATGACGAAGGGGATCAGCAGGGAGATCCAAAAGGCCGCGATGACCTGACGCAGCAGCAGCGTGGTCCACAACCCACCCGAAACCGCCGCGACCACAAAAGCCAACCCCAGCAAGGCCGCTGTGCCACGATCTTTCATGGGCACAAAGTTTCGATCAACCAGAACCAGGAAGAGAGACAACAGTCCCACCGCGCCCAATAGCACCTTGATTTTGGTGCGCCATAAATCCGTGCGCCGTCGCGGTTGAGCCAGCAATAGCGAGAAGGTGTGCGTATAAATTTCCCGCCCAAAACTGGTCAATCCCAGTAACAAACCACTGATGCCCGTTACAAATATCAGCACCGGAGCAATCAGATCGGCGACGACGCCCACCCTCGACACCGCGTTTAATAGATTCGGGAGCAGCGCCAGCAGCAGGGTGACCACCCACATCGGCAGCAGCAGGCGGATTTCTTTTCGCACCAAGGCATTCATGGTTTCGTTCCGGCCAGGGTTTTCGACGCGACAAAAATTTCCTCCAGCGACAATGATTCGCTGCGCAAGTCCTCCGGCTGCAGTCGCTGCAATTGCTCAATAAGTTCATCGCCACTCCCGTTCACCAGCAGCTCGACTTCGCGTCCGTCCCGCCGCACTTGTAACGCGCCGGACACCGGCAAATCATTGAGCGGTTGTTTGAAACGCGCGCGGATTTTCTTGAACCGCTCGCGCGCCACATCCGCCGGCAGACTCAGCAAGTCGCGTCCCTGTTCAATGATCGTAAACTCGTCAATCAACCCTTCGAACTCAGCGATCAGGTGTGTCGAAACAAAAACCGTGCGCTTCTCCGCGTCGCCGGATTGGTACGCGCCAATGACCGTCTGAATGAACTCGCGCCGCACAATGGGATCCAGGCCGGACGTGGGTTCGTCCAGCACCAGCAGTTCCGGCTCCGGACAGATCGCGCCGATGAGGGCCAGTTGCGTTTTCTGCCCCTTCGAAAGGTCGGCCGCCTTTTGATCCGGGTTCAGCGCGAACCGCTCCAACAGGTCCGCTTCCGTGCGCTGGTTCCAATTCGGACGGAACGAGGCCAGATATTCCAACGTGTCCCGCACGGTCATCCACGGATAGAACGCCACCGCGTCTGGCACGTAGGCGAGTCGCGATTTGACGGCCACTTCGTCGCGCTGCGGATCGAGGCCGAACACGCGCACGCGGCCGGCATCCGGACGCAGCAGATTGAGCAGGCATTTGATGGTGGTGGTCTTGCCCGCGCCGTTGCGACCGAAAAAACCGTAGCAACGACCGGGCGCGACCGTAAGGTTCAGGCCGTTGACCGCTTCGAAGCGGCCGTACCGACGCTGTAAACCTTGGATTTCAATAACCGGGGTTGAGTTCATGGCTTCTCCTGTTTGTTTTCGAAGTAATCCAACCGTTCTTTGACCAGCGCCAAGAAATCGGCGCGCTCGACTTGGAGGTGATGCGCCGTCACCACCGCTTCATCAATTTCCTTGAGCAACAGTTTCTGACGCACCGCTTTGGTGAACGGCGTGTTGCCGTCCTTGAGAAAACAGCCCTTGCCGGGGACGGTCTCGATGATGCCCTGGCTCTCCAATTCCGTGTAAGCCTTGGCCACGGTGTTGCGATTGACCCGCAATTCCTCGGCCAACTGCCGCACCGAGGGCAATGCCTCCCCGGCGCGCAACCCACCCGACGCTGCGGCATACCGCACCTGATCCACCAGTTGCAGGTAGGCCGGCTTGCCGGTTTTGAAATCAACGTGGAACAACATACGCGTCCTACTGTCCTATTTGTGTAGGACAGTAGGACGCGGGGCGAATTTCGTCAACACTTTTTTTCGTCTTTGGTCAACCCTTTGCGAACCGGCAAACGTCGGCGGCCACGATGGTCTCAAAGAGCCGGATATGGTATTCAGCGCAGACGCGCGTCGCGAATAAACCCGGCGGGCCAGTCCAGCATCAGTTGATTGCGCCCGCCCGGCGCGCAAGTTTCTGGCGTGACTGCGGTGGGCGGGGGCCGTCACGGGCTGGTGACGGTCAGGTTCCGTTCGGCGGATTGACCCGAGGCCAGTTCGCGTACCCGGATGATCCAGTTGCCCGGCGTGTCATTGCGCGCCAAGTCCAAGGAGAGCGACAAGCGCCCCGCTTTGGCGCCGTAAGATCCGCTGAATTCCGCGGGGTGTCCCCGCGGATCGGCAATCGTCACTTCCACCGGCACAACCGCCGCCACTGGTTGCCCGTGCGAATCTGCAACGACAATGTCGCACGGCAACGTCTGTCCCAGGACAGCCCGGGCCGGAGATTCCACCCGGACTTTTTCAATGGCTGTGTCGGTGACGAGAAACACCGCGCCATCGCATGGCTCAAAATGATTTGTAAACGTCAGGCGGCCAGCGTTCACCTGTGTCGGCACGTGGCGTTGCCGGGTCAGGTCATAAACGAAGCCCGAAGTCCGGTCCAGCGACAGCGTGGCGTCCGCGGGCAGGCCGTCTTCCATGACCAATCCATAGTGCCCGACATAATGGCCATACGTGCGGCGGTCATTGACGGCGAACACATACTCCGCGCGATCAGCCTGCCGACAGCGGACCAGCACATCGGGATTGGAGGAATCCGCGTGGCGACGGTAACGGCGGTCCAACGTCGTCCGCAGCTCGGCGGCCCGCTCCAGCAAAGCTGCGCGGTCCTCCCGCGCTTTGCCGCGGCGCCGGTAAACGGGAATCACCAAGTCCGGTTGGAGGGCGGGCGTGAGCCGTTCATCGCCAATCACCAGACCGCCCCGTTGTTGAAATGCGCGCACCGCGCGGACCACCTGTTCCGTCAGCACATCGCAATCCGCCAGGACCACCACCCGAAACCGGTCCAACCCCTGCCGGACCACGGTTTCGTCAAAAACAATCTCCGGCTGCAACTGGGCGTAGAGCAACACGAAATAGGCATCCGCGCCCCAGCCACGACCCCAGCCATACGTGCCGCGTCCCGCGAACATCTCCGCGGCGAAGCTTTGCAAACAGGCTACCTCCGCCGGGCGGTCGGGAACTTGCAGCAACGTCGGGCCCAGCGGTTCGACCACGGTTTTGATGAGCCGCCGCAGTTCGTGTTGCGTGTCGGGATGGGTGAACCGATAGCTGGGATGTTTCACGTCCGCCACCAGCGACGGCCAGCCGTGATACATGATGCCGCGCACGGGGCGGGCGATCTTGGTCCAGAACGCCTCCCGCAAATGGTGGGGCGCGATGGTCAGAAAATCCGCGCCGGGGTCGGTGTCCTCCCAAGTCGCGAGGGTTTTTGCGGGGCCGCCGCCCGCGGGCGCGGTTTGCGAACGATACCAAATGATTTGCGTCATCTTCATCACCCCTTGCACCGGATCGGCCAGGCGCGCAAACGCGAACAATTCATCGGTGGCCAGGCCGATGCGGATGGGATCGGGATACGAATAAGTCCATTGCGAAAGCACGTCCACCGCGCCGCCGCTGCCGGAAACACTGGCCACACGCGCGGCGGGATCGTGAAACGTCCACACCCGCGCGCCGCCGGCGTGGAGGCCCCGCGCCAGTGCCGTGTTCAACCCGTTCCACCCATCGCCTTCCCGCCAATACCACTGCAAGACGCGCAGCAGGGGATAATCGTCGGGGATGACGCGGTTCGCCGGGAAATCCTTCACCTTGGCGTACGCGATCCCGCTTTTGCTGACCAGGTTGGTTGGCATCTCCAGGCCGGTCGCCGCCCGGAGCGCCGCCAGGTCGTGTTCGTGAAAACATAAATTCGCGGCGTCGCGCACTTCGGTATGCAACATGGCGGCGTCCCACGCGGGAAAATGCGCGTAGGCCTGTCCCATGGAAGCGCCGACGTTGAAACAGAAATTACTCAAGCCGGGCGACAGGCCGCAGACATCCACGCGGTTGGTGTAGGGCTGCCCCTGCCGGTCCACGCGCCGCCGTTCAGGGTGCTGCTCGCAGACCCAACGTCCCGGCGACAAACTCGCCACGATCCGGAAATCCTGAGCCAACGCCTGATTCAGCATTTGTTGATTGGCCGCCAGCGATGCGGCGGTGGCCGGGGTCGTGGGTTGTCCCGCCTTCCAGATGGCGGCCATGTCCGCGCTGAACCCCAGACAATGCGTGAAGCCGATGTCTTTCAGGCGCGGCAGTTCCTTTCGCACATTTTGCGCGCCGTAAATGCCCCACATCACCACGGGCATCCGGTGTGGCAAGGGTCGCGGCACCAGCGTCAACTGGCAACGAGCCTCGCCGGCATTGATGCGACGGCCGGCGACACGCTGGGGTGTCAATCCCTGAACCACCAATTCATAGACGCCGGGCCGCAACGTCGTGTCCCAAGCCGCCTCCACGCGAACCGTTTGGCCGCTGGCCACGTCGGGCAATGGCAGCGTCTGACGGCCCCCGCCGCCTGCCGTTTCCAGCGCCAACACGGCGTCGCTCAAAGCGGTGGGCAGTCCGTTGGACACGCTGAATTGCAACCGCGCGGGCTCCATCCGCACGAACGTGTCACGGTCGGAAACCAGACTGATCACGACGCCGGGGTTGGTCGCCGCGCCGCCTTGCTTGCCGATTTGCGCGGCTGCCGCTGATTGTTGGCCGGTTTCAAGGCGTGGTGGGGAAGCGCCCTGATCCGCTGCGGTAACAATGGGGAATCCCAGCGCGGTGAACAGTGTCGCAACGACGACCGTTACGCGGGGGGAATGGAGGAGGGGAATCGTCATGGCTCTCGTAATGACTGGCTTCAGGAATTATCCGGGCCCAGATGGCCAACCAAAGGTGCGAGAGTCAGACCCTGCCGGCAAGCAAAAGCGTCAATCCCGCGCTCCGAGGCCAGTCATCCAGGGAAACCGGATGCCAAGCAGTCACCGGTTCAGGATGGACGATCCGGATGGTGGGATGCGTGCGCTGCCGGGCGCGTACAAACGGCGCGAACACGAGCCGATCCACTTGGCGTTGAGTGGAAAACCAAATCCGCCGGGGAAATCCGTCTCTCACCCGGCGTTCCGGCGCTGCCGGGATCATCGCCCGGTTGTGCATTTTTCAACCGGCATCCCGTCCATAACCCTCGGTTTCCCGGCTGGAAAATCAGCCGGCAAAAGGTGTGCAAAGAGTTTTGACATACCGCCGCCGGGATGGCTAACTATGCGCGCCAGTCGAGTGGTGGGATACTCAAGTGGCCAACGAGGGCAGACTGTAAATCTGCTGGCTTACGCCTACACAGGTTCGAATCCTGTTCCCACCACCACTTCATCCCCGCCGCGCCCGCCGCCGCCAACTTCTCGACCGATGGCTTCGCCGGCTACGATTGGGCCGTGATAATCCCGTAATTCTTCTTCCCTTTTCGGAGGAGCAGATGCTTGCCGAAAAGCAGATCGTTCGGAGTGATCAACCGTTGGGCAGTGGTTTCGCGGAGGTTGTTCACATACACCCCGCCACCTTCAATATCTTTTCGGGCCTGCCCCTTGGACGGGCACAAGCCGGCGTGGACAAGCACCTCCACGAGCGCCCAACCCGTCCCGGCGAGTTTGGCTTTCTCGATGGTCGTCGTGGGCACTTCGCCGACAATTTCGTTGAACGTGGATTCGCCGATGCCCTCCAACGACCCGCCAAACAAAATCTCGCTGGCCCGCTGGGCTTCCGCCGTCGCCGCGGGGCCGTGGATCAAATCCGTCACCGCTTTTGCCAGGGCGCGGTGGGCGACGCGGGCCCCCGGATTGGCCGTGTGTTGTTCCGCCAAGGCCCCGATTTCCTCCTGGTTCAGGAAGGAGAAAAATTTCAGATACCGGATCACGTCGCGGTCATCGGTGTTGATCCAGAATTGATAGAACCGGTAAACGCTGGTCTTGGCCGGATCCAGCCAGACGCTGCCGGATTCGGTCTTGCCGAACTTGGTGCCGTCCGCCTTCGTGATGAGCGGGAGGGTCAGGCCGTAGCTGGCCCGGCCCAGTTTTTTGCGGACGAGATCAATGCCGGCGGTGATGTTGCCCCACTGATCGCTGCCGCCGATCTGGAGTTCGCAATCGTAATCGCGGCAGAGCACGTAAAAATCAAA
>MWDV01000179.1 GCA_002070715.1 Verrucomicrobia bacterium ADurb.Bin118 | reverse complement strand
TGATACGTCGCCGGGCTGATCGCCAGGCGCTTGCAGACTTCCTCAATCTTCCTGCCCCCGGCCAGTTCCGTGGCCGCTTGATGGAGCTTCGTCACGATTTGTTCCGGACGGTGTCGCGTTCGTTTCATGGTATCAGCGTTCCGGGCGGCGCTTCGCGCCGCCCAAGTCTCTCATAACACCTGGCTCAATTTAAGGGGAGCTTTCCACAAGCACCAAGTCCACATCGGATGCGATTGGAAGTGGCAGCCTAAAATAATTGGTCGTCAGTAATTTAGAGCGTATCAAATAAAACTACAGTCATTTTCTCTGACGCGTAGCAGCCTTTGGATGTGAAAAGCATCTCGTCGGCTTTTTGCGAACGGATTCGGACCGTCTATGACGCGGGCGTTGGCATCTGCGAGGCGGTCGTTCGGCGGTTTCGGGTGTTTTTAGGTTTCGTCAAGAAGCTCTTGATATAACAACGCCACCCCGTAGATTTTCGGCCGCAATACCTCCGTTTCAGCCGTAAGCCCCGGCTACGTCGCCCGACAGAAACACCAGTTCAGGCGCGGCTCTACCGCTGTCCAATCTGATTCCCCAAGAATTATAGCCGGCCACAAAACTCAATGACCCGCTGCCCAACATCCAGCGAGCACAGCGACGCTACGGCATGAGCAAGCCTGCTGGGATCCGGCGCCGCTCGCCCTTTTAAATGCATCGGGGACAAAAACCAACCTGACTTGGCGGCATAGACAAACTCAGCTGGTTCAACAGATCCACGCCAGTGCATCCGCTGGCTCTGGCGAATCATCACGATGATGATGGTCGCCATCCGTCTGGATGGCCGCACGACCACCCCGGCCACCGAGGGGCGCTCGGCAGGGAGGTGTTGCAAATCACCTGACGCTACGCCCTAGCCTTTTTCAGAGATCCCACCTCAATAAGTATTAGCGACAACCCAAAGTATTGAAAATTTGAACGCATATGCACTCGTCAAACGGGTTTTAGCCAAATCACAAATCACCCTTAACCTTGTCGGCCACATCCTTTGGTTTCTGTCCACTCCCTGTCGATTGAACTGTCGGAGAATCCTCGCTCGCTTCGGGCGAACTCTGAGGTCGCACAATGTTGCCCACGGTAATCCCCGTATCTTCGATGGCTTCGCCATAGCTCAGTTTCGGGTTCACTCGGGCAATTCGTATTTTCCCGACTTCAGCCTCATTCCGACCGAGATTCTCGCCGGTATCAGGATCGATGATTTCCTCACCAAGGCCGAACACAACCCAAGTCTGCCCAACTGCCACGCCCGTGCCTTCACCGCGGTTTATCGTTACTTGCATTCCGAGCTTCGCAGCTACCTTGGCAGGAAAGATAACATCCACAATTCGGGTCATTATATCAGCTGCCAGCCTATCGGTGATCTTCGTCAACGTCGCCCCCTCAGCGGTGGTGCTATCCTCCCGGCTAGCACCCGTATCTTGACCACGAAATCGCGCCGATTCGATTAACTTCCCGGTAGTAGTGTCGTATATTTGAATGCTGCAATTGACGCGCACTGCCTCCCGCTTAGCAGCCGCGCCTATGCCCTCAAATTTAATGGCCTCGTTCCCCATGACAAAATCCGTAACCGTTGTCATGACAAGGTACTGGGCTCCAGCCAGCTTGAATGCCTTTGCGGCGGTCGCCGGATCTACATTACCCGAGGCTCCGAACTCCTGTTCATTCAGAATGGATTTCAAAGCATCCTTCCTCGCTACAACTTCAAACTTGCGGCTCGCGTTGACTTGATCAATCAGCGTGGTGTCGAGGGTTTCGAGAGTATGTTGCAGCGCCTCACCTTGCCCAGCCTTTGACGCTTTTTGCACCGCAGTCTTGATGGCAACGATAGGGCCAATGCACAGTCGTTTCTTTTCTGGAGGCTGATTACCCTGCCCGAAGACATGCAGCGTTAAAAACCCGGAAAACAAGAAGAGCAAAATATAAGAGTTCAGCTTCTTCATAACAATTATTTTTTACGGATTATCCAAACCGTTGTCGCCTACGGTCACATTCAATCCTGCTCTGCGTATCCACTCGGCTTTGGCCTTTATCTGCTTGACCTCGGCGTCGGTAATCTTAGTCTTCTGCGACAAGTCGGATAAGAAGGTCACGATTTCTTTCCAGTTTTCGTAGCCCTCTGGTGTCATTTCCAGAAGGATGTCGAACGCCTGTCCTTCCGAGATCGTGACAAACCGCTTCCAAGGCTTAAACCCCTCCGCTTGAACCAGAATCTGATGCAGCCCCGTCGCAAAGCGCAACTGCCCAGGCACGGAGCCGACAGACACCCCATCTATCACCACATCAGCGGTCACGGTCGTGTTGACGGGCAACTTGACGTTACCATTTTCATACACCGGAAACTGCAATGGCGTGCCGCCTGGCAGGGCTGGTTTGACGTTGAATTTTATATTGACAACCTCGACTCTTGGAATCTCCTTCACCCTCTGATCTGCCGCGGCAATCTTTTTTGCCAGATCTGCAGCCGCCTCGTCGAACATCTCGTTTAGTAAATTATCCGTTTCTCGGGTAAGGTTTTCAGATTCACGCCAGGCCCGGTTAACCTTAACCGAGCCGCCGGCCACCGCCGCGCCAGACGCCGCAAATGCCAACCGATAGCTGATCAGCAGATTGTTGAAAATCGTGGTTGTCGCAATTGGTGCCAAGTGGTTACCTTTGAACGTTCGTTTTTCTGTCCCCAAAAACTCGGTCGTGACAATCACAATTAGATCAGCACCTATAGTCTGCGCCAGACGTATTATCGAACTTTGTTCATCTAATAGTTCCTCAAGGTTCTTTTCCACCCTATCGGCTTTTTGTAGACTGGCTGCAAACCGCGTCAGCACCGATCTCTCCTTTTGCGTCACTTCCGCCGTTGGGTGTCTCATCGCCTTGGAAATCGAATCCACCATGACATCGCGCGTGAGCGTGCCGAATCCTAATTTAGCCACTCGTGCCGCCACGAGGTCCTCCAACAACTTGACCTGCTGAGTCCCTACCTTTGGCTCTCGATTGAATACAAACACTGCTGCTTTTCGCTGGAGCGGCGTCGCCAAGTCTGCTTCTGCGACCGGGATTTGAGCGTGGGAATCGGTTGTCATACCCCACATCAGCAGGCCGAAGATGGCCCACGAGATTGTAGTTCCAAGAAAACGATGGTGTTTCATGATCTGAGATCTCTGCAAAACTCTTTTGAATTAACCTTACTGAAATAAGTCTGAAAGACACGCATACCACGACCAATCTTTTGCGCAAGACTATTCAGGATGAAAAGCTGCACGACGTAGATATACGGCCGAATCAGCTGTTCCTTTCGATTCGATATAAAATTGAGAAAGTGTCCGCTGGGGGGAACTGCAGTACGGGTTGCCGATGGGCCTGGTGTCCCGACCGGGTGCGGGCCCTTTTGGGACTGAGGTATAGGAGCTGTTGGAACTTGAAACGATTGGCGACTATGATTGGGGCATGAAAAATCATGCCCCAACCGCCTGCCTTTGGGCGTAAATGTCTGACCCCTGGTCGTAAAAACGCCACCGCTTTCAGCTTGAAAAACAATTTGCGTGTTGAAGTATTCCAGTGACATAGAGCTAACAAGTCGAAGAACTCTTCCGAGGATCTCGATCTGGGCCTCACCCGGTTTGATGGACACCTTGGAGGGGCGGTGCGCATGGGTGTTTTAGTTTAGTTGTGTTTCAAAG
>MWDV01000178.1 GCA_002070715.1 Verrucomicrobia bacterium ADurb.Bin118 | reverse complement strand
CCAACTTGCCAGCCGTTGGGAATCGCTTGCTTCGCTGGCCAGGCGGCTGACGCTGCACGGCTACGATACAATCGGACCCGGGCACTTTATCGAAACTACGGAGTGCGGAATGCGGCGGGCGAGGTGGCGGCAATCATCGGTGAACCTTGAATGTCGAGCACGACGACGCTGGCGATCGGATCGGGCAAGGCAGCCGGCAGTTGGATGTTCACGCCGTCGGCTGCGCGGGTGACGGCCAACTTCGTGCGACCATCCAGCAGGAACGCTTTCCGCGGTTGGTTGACCAGTCCTGGCAGATGGAGTTGTCCCCCGGCAGGTCGCTCGAAGACGTGCAGGTAAAGGCGCGTGGTCTGCCGGGAACGCGGTTTCTGGGTGCAACGGCCCCAATCCAGTTTTTCGAAGGGACTGGCTTGCGTCGCGTAGATGGCTTCGCCGTTCTTTTTCATCCAAGCCCCGATCGCGTCCAGAGCCTTAACGCTTTCCGGCGGCACACTGCCATCGGCCCGCGGTCCGATGTTCAGCAGGTAATTGCCGCCCTTGCTGGCGATGTCAATCAGGTTGCGGAGAAGGGCGGCGTCGGATTTCCACGCGTGATCGTGTTCATTGAACCCCCAGGTCGTGTTCATGGTCATGCAGGTTTCCCAATCCACCCCCGGCATGCCCGTGGCCGGAATGTGTTGCTCGGGTGTAATGAAGTCGCCGTATTTCGGATCCAATCGCGGGAGAAACCCCGCCGTGCCCATACCGGACCAGCCGGCCTCCGGATTGCGGAAGAGCCGGTTGTTCATGATGATCTTCGGCTGCTTCGCGCGCACCATGCGCATCAACGCGAACGCGCGCCACGCCGCGTCACCCTGGAAATCCTGCGCGCTGTAATCCCACCAGAGAATGTCCACGCGTCCGTAGTTGGAGACGAGTTCATTGACCTGGGCGTGCAGGAAATCCACGTATCGGGAATGGTCGCGCGCGCCGTTGGGATAGGGTTGGCCCTTGAGCGGGTGCGACAGTTGTTGCGACCGGGCGTACTCGTATTGATCGTGATGCCAGTCAATCACCGAATGGTAAAACCCCACCTTCAATCCTTCCGCGCGACAGGCGTTCACGATCTCGCGCACCAAATCCCGGTGGAGCACCGACCCGGCGTCGAAGTCGCTGACCCGGGAATCGTGCAGGGCGAATCCCTCGTGATGTTTGCTGGTGAAAACGAGATAGCGACAGCCGGCCTGTCGGGCGAGCCGCGCCCATTCCCGCGCAAAACCGGGTTTCGGCTGAAACTTCGGGATGGCGGCGCGGGCGTAGGTTTCGGTGTCCGCTTTCACCCGCTGTTGAATCCATTCCATGCCGCCCTGGGTGCCGACCGGTTTGCCGTCCCACGTGCCGGCCAGCCCGGAATACAAACCCCAATGGACGAACAGACCGAACCGCGCCTCGCGCCACCATCGCATCCGTTGATCGCGCTGGGCGCGGGTTTCTTCCGGGACGCCCGTTGTTTCGCCAAAGACGCTGGGGGCCAGCACCAGCAGCGCCATTCCCAACCGGATCAGCAGGTTGATTTGCATGGCCCGATTCTGGCCCGTTTCATCCGGCGGGGTCAATGCGGGGAACGGAAATTCCCCGGTCCGGGCCCGAGGACGCTGATTCGGTTTAACGCCCGCTCAAGCAGCGAAGCACGGCAAGGAATCGCCCCCGGGGCAAATGGAGGCAAAAATTAAATCATCGCCGGCAGCAACGTCACCGGTGCCACCGGTGAAGTCGCATCGAAGTGAACTGCGGTAGGCGACGGAAGGTTGCACAGGTTGCCCGGTTTTCCATCAATTGACGGCGGGAAAATAAAGCTGGTGTTGGTGACAAAATCCGACTAATTTCCGTAACGGAAAAACCGGGCGTGCGGAACAAACACAATTGATTTCGCCGCCCTGCGCACAAGAGACCAAACAATGCCAGCGATGCAACCCTCCCGCCAAAAAACCAGTAGAAATCTGCCCTGCTGGCTGTTCCCGCGAAAAGACAACCTGCACGCCAAAGCGCGCCTTTTCTTCGGTTTCTTCGGAAACGTGGCGCTGCTCGTTTACGTGCTGCCGCGGAAGGATCATCTGTTCGACATCCGCGACTACCGCTACGTGCCGCTCGATTTGACGATGGTTTTCTTGCTCGCGGCCATTCCGCTTATTGTCGTAATTGGAGTTCTGCCGGCGCTCCTTTCCGAGCGTCTGGTTTACCGCTGGCTGGGAATTGTGTTATCCATTTTTCCGGCGTTTCTGGCAATCGCTGAATGGCTCCAGCTATTGACCCTCTGAATCAATGGGAGGATTCGCAATCCGACAAGTCGCCCCGCCATCTTACGCCCCCGCTTTCGCCGCCCCCTGGTCACTGCGCCGACGCGCCAGTTGATCCAAAGCCCATTGCGCGTGCTCGGCCACCAGCGGGTCGGGGTCGGCGGCGGCCGCTTGCAGCGCAGGCCGGCAGGTTGCATCCCCGAGGTTACCCAAAACCACGCAGACATTGCGCCGCAACCGGCGCCGCTTCAGCCGCGCCAGCGGGGTGCCGGCAAACCGGCGCTTGAACTCCGCCCCGTCCAACGCGAGCAGTTCCCGCAAATCCAGCGCGGCCAGCTCGGCGCGCGCCTGTTCCTGCATCAGACGGCTCACGCGCGCGAACCGGTTCCACGGACAAACAGCCAGGCAATCGTCGCAGCCAAAAACGCGGTGGCCCACGGCGGGGCGCAGGTCCACGGGAATGGCCTCTTTCAGTTCGATGGTCAGGTAAGAGAGACACCGGCGGGCGTCGAGTTGAAACGGGGCAACCAGGGCGCCGGTGGGACAGGCCGCCAGACAACGCACGCACGAACCGCACCGGTTCACCTCGGGCGTGTCCGGCGCGAGTTCGAGGGTGGTGAGAATTTCGCCCAGCAAGATCCAGTTGCCCGCGCGGCGGCTGATGACATTGGCGTTTTTGCCCACAAAACCAATCCCCGCGCGCTGGGCAAATTCCCGTTCCAAAACCGGGCCGGTATCCACATACCACAGGGAACGTGTGCCGGCGCCGCCCTGCTGATCCATCCACGCCGCCAGTTCTTTCAAGCGCGCTCCAAGCACGTCATGGTAATCTGCAAACCGCGCGTAACGGGCGACAAACCCCAAGGCGTGAGACGCGTCAGCTCCGGATGTCGGTGCGGACGCGCCAGCGGAATCTCCGGCGTGTGCGGAGGGCAGCGCATGGGTGATCGGCGCGGTTGGGGGCGATGCTTCACCATAGCTGGCGGCCACCACCACCACGGTTTTCACACCCGAGAGCACCTGCTGCGGGTCCACGCGTTTGTGGGCGTTGCGGGCCAGCCAGGCCATGGTGCCGTGCCAGCCATTCATCAGCCAGCGTTCCAACGCAGATGCGGTAACGGGCGGGGCCGCGCTGGCAAAGCGGCATTCGTCAAAGCCCATTGCCAACGCGCGTTGACGGATGCGTTCCTTCATGGCGCAGCGGAGCGGGCGGCGTGAAATTGATGCACCACCTGCGCCGCCACCTCGCGCACCGAACGCCCCTCCGTCTGGATGAGCACATCGGCCCGCCGATAATACGGCGCGCGCGCCACCAGGAGTTCGCGAATGCGTCCCTGCGGATCATCCCCCTGCAGCAGGGGACGATGTTGATGATGGCGCACCCGTTCAAAAATAGTTTCCGGCGAGGCCCACAGGCAGATGACCAGGGCGTGCGACTGAAGTTGTTCCAAGTTGTCCCCGTGCGCGGCCAAGCCGCCGCCGGTGGCAATGACCAATCGCACGCGCGCCGCCAATTCTCGCAAGACCGCTTGTTCCAGTTGCCGAAACGCCGACTCGCCCTGGTCGCGGAAAATTTCGGTAATGGTCACGCCGGCTTCGGCTTCAACCAATGCGTCCGTATCCACAAAAGTGAAATCCAGTTGGGCGGCCACGGCCTGGCCGACAACGGATTTGCCCGTGCCCATGAAGCCGATGAGGGCCAGGTTACGGATATGCCGTGTGGTGTTCACCGGGATTTGATTACCGCAACGCGACGGCTGTGGCACGCCGTTTTTCGGCGCGACGATTGGTCAGTCTCGCCCAACCGTCGTTGCCAATCGCCTGCGGACCAACCTGGATTTGACGGCCCGTTCGCAAACTGCCAGTTTGGCCGCGCCGCGCGCGGGCGGCGGAGCGCATCCGACATGAGAACATTTTTGGTGAGACTGCTGATGGTGCTGGCCTTGGGCTTGTGTGGCCTGGTCGCCGTGCAATGGCAGCGCGAAGTGCGGTTGCGCCGCGCGGTTCAGGAACTCCATCGCGTCGTTGAAGAACAGCGCGGGAAAATGCAGCGGCTGGACGGCGCCCTCCAGCGGGCCGAGGAGGAAATTCTCCGGCGGGAAGACGCGACGCGGCAATTGACGGAGGCCCAGGAAACCAACCGCACCAACAGCGTGCGCCGGGAGAAAGAATTGGAACAGGCCCGCGCCGACGCGCGGCATCAAGCCCGACAAGCGGCCGTTTACCAAGAAGCGCTGGCCCAGGCCAACACCAACCTCCAGCAACAGAATCAAATCATCCGCCAACAACAGGAGACGCTGCAACAACTGACGGAGGAACGCGACGACATCGCGCGCCGTTACAACCAGACCGTCACCGAGTTCCACGCGTTGGTTCAGCAATGGAACGAGTTGCAGGCCCGCCGGGGAAACCTCCGCACCAACGCGCCGATCCGCCCGTGAGCGGGCGCTTACGGTTCGGCGGAAGGCGGCGCGACGGCGAACGCCACCTTCTGCAGCCCCGCCCGGCGCACCAGATCCAGCACCCGGATCATGCTCCCGTGCCGCGCGTCTTTATCGCCGCTGATGTACACCGGCGCGTTCGGGTTCAACTGAAATTGGTGGGCGAGGTAGGCGTTTAATTCCCCGGTGGTCACCGCCCGGCGCTCGATAAAGACGTCGCCCTTCCGGTCCACCGCCAGGTGGATGATGTCGGGTTTGAAATCACGGTGGGCGGCCGTGGCGGTGGGCAGGTCCATTTTGATGGATTGCAACCGGACCAAGGTCAGGCTAGCCATCATGAACGCGGCCAGCAGAAAAAACATGATGTCAATCAGCGGAATGATTTCGAGGCGGGCCTTTTTACCGGGCAGCGGCGAATTGATTTTCATGGGACAAAACGAGCATCGGTGACGGATTCAAATATGCAAGCCGGCGGTCATGATGATGGCGGGTCGGGCAAATCCGGGGTTTTCCCCTCGCGTTTCCGGGCGGCGGCGATCATGGCTTCCACATTGGTGGCGGCGGACTCCAGCGCAAAATGAAGCTGGGCCACTTTGCGCGTGAAATAGTTGAACGGAATCAACGCCACGATGGCGATGGCCAGTCCGCACATGGTGGCAATCAACGCCTCGCCGATACCGCCGGTGACCCGTTCCACCGCCAGTTCCACATCGCCGATGGAGAGAAAAGTGCGGAAGATGCCCGCCACGGTGCCCAGCAATCCCAGCAACGGCGCGAGGGTCACCAAGGTATCCAAGACCGTGAGGAAACGTCCGGCTTTTTGTAATTCGGCCCCGGCGGCCACCTGCAATGCCCCCGGCAACGAGGCGTGCCGGCGGCTGAGCCCGTGATCAATCATCCGCAGGACCGGGTCGGCGGCATCTTTCGTGAGCTGTTGCGCGGTGTGCACATCGCCGGCTTCGAGCGCGGCGAATACTTTTTCCAAACCGGCGGGGTTGCGCCGCAATCCCTCGCGCACCCACCAGACGGTGCGTTCGCCCACCACCGCCACCGTGACGAGGGCCGTCAGGAGCATGGGCCACATCATCGGCCCGCCCCGCTCGAAGTATTCCACCAATATATTCGCCAGCATCATGGGTTCAGTTGGATTGAAACATTTTCATCCGTCCGCATAACCGGGCGGTCGTCTCCAGCAGCGTCCTGCCAGGGCATGGAGAATGGCTCTTGCCGTTCGCATCATCCCCGCAAACGAAACTCGAACGGCACCAAATAACTGCGTTCGTCCCCGGCAGGCCAGCGCCAATGATCGCTCACCCATCGGCGCGCAAACCGGTCCAAGACGGCGTGTCCGGAACTATCCTTGACCGTGACGGAAACCGGATGTCCTTCCCGGTTCACCCGCACCGCCAGCATGACCGTGCCTTCCAGGCGTTGCTCACGCGCTTGTCGCGGATACTCCCGCGGCCACGGAAACGCGCCGGCAGCGGCGGCGGACGCCGGGGCGGTGGCGACAGGCGCCGGCGACGGCGAACCCGGCGCCTCAGGCATGGCGTGGGGCGCTGCGGGAACGGGAAACGCCGCGGAGGTAAGGGGTACCGTTGGCTGCGGCGACGGAAGCGTGGCGGCGGCAGTTACTGGAACGACCGTTGGCCGATCCAAGGTCGCGACGGGATTGTCCGCCACGATGACTTCCGCCAGCGCCATCTCAGGCGGAGGCGATGCTTCCGGCGGCACAAAAACCACAGGCACAACCTCCACATCCGCCGGGGACGGGACGACAGTGGGCAACGGGGGACGCAACCCGATCAGGCCGACAACCAAAAACAACAGGCAAATGGAAACGACGTAGGCCAATCCCTGTTCCGTCTCCCGCCGGGAGGACGGTAGACATAATTTCGCCAAGTCAGACGATCCCGGGCGGGAAGTCGGCGGAGGAACCGGGGAAGTGGACATAACGGGCGCGTGAGGCAGCGGATCAGGTGGTCAGTCCCCTGTCGCGCCGGGGTACGTCACCGGACCAACCGGGGCCCCGCCGTGATGGGCTTATCCATTTTTTCATGCCACCCGTCATCGTGTTTCAATCCACCCGCCGGACGAACCGCCGTCCGTTCCACCCGGCAAGAAAAGGCTACCCGCGTTCTGCGGGGTCGCAATCATTTCCTTGGTATCCGGACGGTTCGCTTTTTGCCGGCGAGGTCCGGCGCGCCTATCCCTTCGCATGATGATGCCGGCTGACCTTGCTGAGGCGCGCTTCCCATTCGCTTTTGAAAGCCAGGGGGTCGGCATCCGTGCCCCAGAGTTTTTTCACCATCTCGCGTTGCGGAATAAACGGACACTTGGCCTTGGGCGCTGCCTGCGTCGCATCGAGTGTACGCAGGGCCAGTTGCGCGCCGGTCAGGAGCGCGGTTTTGCTGAACTGGGCGTTGAGCGTGTGAGTGGCCTCATCGAGCGCGGCCCAGCGCTCGGCATGGGTGCGGCCCCACAACGTGGGGTGCGTGTCCAGCGGTTGCAGATTCCACAAGGTGACGCGGATTTGGCGGACGGGCCGGGCCTGCGCGCGCATCAACTCGCGAAACAACGCCTCCACCACCGGATTGATGGCCGAGTATAAAAACTGCGGCGCCCGGAAACGATGACGGCCGCCGACCTCGGTGAAATCGTTGAAGCGGATCACCAGCCCCAGTTCGCGCGCCTGCAATTGTTCGCGGCGCAACTGGCCAACCAGCCGCGTGGCCTCGCTAAGCGTGAACGTGAGCGCCGCCTCGTAATCCGGTTCGTCCTCGGGCAGCGTGGTGGCGCTGGAAATCGTGGTGCGATCCTGGACCTTGAGGATGAGCGGCTCGTTCCACAAGCCGTTGGCAAACAACCAGAGTTGCTGCCCCCAGATGCCGAATTTTTTCTGGAGCAAATGCGACGGAAGCCGGGCCGCGTGCCCGAACGTGCGCGCGCCCAACGCCGCCAGGGCGCGCTCCCGCCGGGTGGCGATGCCCGACAGTTCGCGCAACGGCCGGTCGCGCAAAAATTCCTTTTCCTCCCCGGGCTTGACCTCCAAAAAACCGGGCTTGCCCACATCCGTGGCGAGCTTGGCCAGGCGCGCGGAATTGCCAAGGCCGGCGGAGACCGGCAGGCCGACTTCACGCTGCACGCGCGCGCGCAGGTCAGCCACGTAATCCTGCGGCGTGCCGTGCCGCCAGACGTGGCGGTCCATCGTCGTAAAATCGAGGAACCCCTCGTCAATCGAGGTCGGCACGAGCGTGGGCGAGTATTCCTCCAGGATGCGGAACATGCGGCGCGAGAGTTCGCGGTAGGCGTCGTAGTGCGGCTTGCAAAGCACCCCGCGCGGACAAAGCTGGGCCGCCTCAAAACACGCCATGCCCGTCTTCACGCCAAACTGCTTCGCCGCGCGATTGGCGGCGATGACAATGCCGTCGCCGCGCCGCCCGCCGCCCACCCAAACGGGACGCCCCGCCAGCTTCGCGTCGAGCGCGATTTCGCAACTCGCGAAAAAGCTGTCGCCGTCCACGTGCAAGATGCGGATGGGAGCCTTCATCACTGCCACCCTTCATCCATACCCCGCCGCGCGCGGACTGGCCATGTCGAGTTATTCACCGGGCCATTTTACGCGCCGGGGTCGGACAATTACGGGGGGAGCCGGCTTTTTTTCGCGGCGGAAACGACGCGCATTTTCCCTCCGTGGCGGATTCGCTTCCGCCCGACGGGAACGTTGTTTTTCAGCGGGTTACGCCGCGTTATCCAACCGGACGGCCTGGTGAAACTCATCCAGGAACTTCGGCAGGGCTGATTCCACGCGGTTCCAGTTGGAAATCAACGGGGTCGCGAGCGGGTTTTCCTGAAACGATCTGGCGGCGATGCGGATGCTGCGCACAAACGTAGCCACCGCGTTTTCCTCCTCGTGCCGCGGATATTTCAAGCCGTTGATGGCGGAATCCGCCGAGTAGAATCGCAGCGTATCCTCCGCCTGCCGCAGGTAGGCGCTCAACACCGTGTCGAACAATCCCGCGTCCAGCTTGATGCCTTCGGCGGTCATCCGGTGGAAGAACGATCGCGCGATGTCCACCGCCATGCGGTTCAACCCCCGCTCGGCGTCCCGGGCGGAGAGTTCCTGGTGTTTGTGCTGGTAATTATCGCACAACTCCGATTGGCAGATGGCGCGGGGCGCGGTGTTGCGCATGACCTCGGCCAGCATGCCTACTTCCAGCGACCAGTCGTAGGGAATGCGCACGCGGCGCGCCAGCGCGATTTCCAGCGCCATTTCGCCCGCCAGCGGATAGCGGAAGGTATCCATGTAAACCAGGTAGGGATGCTGGCCGAGAATGCTTTTCAGCGCGCGCAACAACGGCGTCACGAGCAGCCGCATGACGCGGCCGTTGAGTTTGTCGGTAACGCGGGCGTAGTAGCCTTTGCAGAAGTCAAAGCCCAGACTGGGATGCGCCACGGGATAACACAGCCGCGCCAGCAACTCGCGATTGTACGTGACGATGTCACAATCATGGAGCGCCACGATGCGGGCTTCTTCGCTGGCCAGCACATAACCGAAACACAGCCAGACATTGCGGCCCTTGCCGCCGGGACCGGCGGACAAATCCGAGGCCTCCAGTTGCCGGCGGAGCGCCGTAATGCGCGGGCCATCATTCCACAAGAGGACCGGTTTTTGGGGCAATTGACTGAACAGTTGCCGGGCGCGCTGCCAGTCGGCGGTCCGCGTGGCCCCGTCAATGCCCACCACAATCTGCTTGAGATATTGCACCGACTTCAATTCCCGCAGGATTTGGCGCAGGGCCTTCGTGCCCACCTCGCGGATGTGGCAGGGCAACACCAGCGCAATCGGTGTTTCCTCGGCAAACTGGAGAAGATCCCGTTCCATCCGGGCGAGGTTGGTCGGTCCCAGCCGGTGCAGGGTGGCGATGGCGCCGGTTTGAAAAAAATCAGACATGGTCGTTCAAATTCATTGTGGTTGCATTGTTTACCCGGTGGTCCTTTGATGCCCTGCCTTGCCCTTGCCGCCAACCGGATTGAAGGAAAGCCGACCCGGAGGCCAACCTCTCCGCAGAGTCAACCGACTCAAAATTCGGCGCCGCGCGCGGAGATGATCCCGCCGGTGCCCGGGTAAACTTTCGCATTCCCGGTTGGTGCCCGTCAAGCTTCGCCGCGTCCGCGCGGAAAAAAGGTCGCCCCGCCGGCGCCGCCATGAAACATTGTCGGCTGTGAAATTTGTCATCGTGCATAATCACTTTCGCCCCGGCGGCGTGCGGCGCGTCATTGAACTGGCCGCGCCGCATCTGCTGCGCGAGTTGCCCTCGGCCCGGCCCGAACTCATCCTCGCCACGGGCGAGGCGCCGGACGCGCCCTGGCTCGACGGTCTTCGGGCCCGGTTGCCGGGCGGGCGCGTATCGTGCTGGGTTGATCCCGTGCTCGGCTATCTGGCCGAACAGCCGGGCCCGCAATCCCCGCTGCGCCAGCAGTTGCGCCGTTTCTGGACCCGTCACCTCGCGGGATTGACGGCGGCGGATTGCCTGATCTGGGCGCACAACCAAGGTCTCGGCCGCAATCTCCTGCTGACCCGGGAGCTGGTCCGGCAATGCGCCGCCCGCAACCTGCCGCTGGTGTTGCATCATCACGATTGGTGGTTCGACAACCGCTGGCAACGCTGGCCCGAAACCCGCCGCGCCGGATTTCGTTCCCTGCGCCAGGTGGCGGAGGTGGTCTTTAGTCCCGCGCCGAACGTGCGGCATGCGGCAATCAACCGGCACGATTTTGTCCCCCTGCGCAACACCTTGGGCGCGCGGGCGGGCTGGCTGCCGAATCTCATGCCGCGCGGCGTCCGCCCTGATGCCGCGGAAACCCGCGCGGCACGGCGCTGGCTCGCCGGCGTGACCGGAGAAAAGAACGCGCCGATCTGGCTGGTGCCCTGCCGCCTACTGCGGCGCAAGAATCTCGCGGAAGCATTACTTCTCACCCGATGGTTGCGGCCCGAAGGATGGCTGGTCACCACCGGCGGCGTCAGTTCGGCGGATGAACGGGCTTACCATGCCAAGTTCCAAGCCGCGGCACGGCGGCACCACTGGCGAATACGACTGGGCGTTTTGGCGGGAAGCGAAACCGCCAAACCCTCCGTCCCCGCCCTGCTGGCCGCCAGCGAGGCGATTTTGCTGACGTCCGTCCAGGAAGGATTTGG
>MWDV01000177.1 GCA_002070715.1 Verrucomicrobia bacterium ADurb.Bin118 | reverse complement strand
ATGGCTGGCGTCCAGACTGTGCCTGCTTCTGCCGTTGATTGCGTCATCGGCGGCGGTTCACGCCCAAACCAGCAATCCGACTCTGGAAGCCAGCGACAAATCCAATCCTTTCAAAACCGATGTGGCATTGCGTCCGCCCGTCGTGGAAGAAATCAACGGCAAGGTTGGTTATTCCGGCGGCGGCATGAACTCCGCCGAAGGCCACAATTTCGATGGCAGCATCACCTTCCCCCTTGCGCGTCAATTCGGCTTCCAGGCCGACGCGCTTTACAGTCATATTGGCAGCCTGGATTTTTACGGCGGCGCGGGCCATCTGTTCTGGCGTAATCCCGACTTAGGCCTCATCGGCGTCACGGGCGGCTACTTGGTGCGCTCCGGCGTGGATACGTTTCAAGCGGGCGCGGAAGGCGAGTATTACCTGAACCGCTTCACCTTCGGTTTCTTTGCCGGCGTCGGCGCCATCAGCTGCGACCGTGCGGCGCCGTTCATTGACACGACCCCGACGCGCTTCATTGGCCGCGTTTCCGCCGACTGGTATGCGCTGGAAGAGTTGCGGCTCGGCGTTTCCTGCACCACCGCGTTCCGCAACAACTTGGTCAAAGGTGAGGCGGAATATCAGACGCCGATTCGGGGGCTGGCGGTGACGGCCGAAGTGGCCGTTGGGGATCATCATTACGATCACTGGCTGCTTGGCGTGCGATATTATTTTGGGGGCAATAAATCATTACGCGACCGACAGCGACGGGATGATCCGCGCGGTTTGATGCCGCAAATCCTGCACGGCTTGGGCGTGTATGGCGCGGAATACAATCGCAAGGGCCGAGCTTATATCGCCGCGCATCCGGGAGCGGGGAGTTGGAGCGGAGGCAGTTACGTGGAGGTAGAGAGGGAAGTTGGCCGGGATCCAATTCGCTTTGATACAGAACTTCCCCCCATGCCCCCCATGCCCCTCATGCCCCCAACTGAATGATCTTTTTGATCAAATCAGCGGCGGAGAAAACGAAGCCCCGCCCGGAGTTGAGTCCCTTGAGCAATGGCCTCAGTTCCCACCGTCAAGGCAATTGCCGAAAGGCAGATTGAGAGAACTGCATCCACACGACTGATTCCGCAACGGGGAGCTGACCTGACTCTGCTTCGGTTCGGCGGACCTCTTTGGATCGGGTTTTCGCCTTGGCAAGGGAGGGACATCCGCCGGGATGCTCCGCTCGCGTCCAGCAGGCGGAACCAGCGAGACGGGGCGCAACGTAATACGGAGGTTGCGCCGCGTGAGGGCACGCGGCCTACAGGGGTTGTAGGCCCGGTCCACTGACCGGGCGTCGTTCGTCGCGGCACGTCGTCCCTACCCGGGCGAAAATTCCCCTGCTCTCTTTACCCCTCCGGTTTCAACTTCCCGTCGTCAGGCAAAAACTAAACCGATAACCGTTATGTAAAACAATTTGCGTCATCAGCCGCTGCCCACCTCGAAACGGGAAATTTCAAAGAACGGACAAAAGCTCGAAACACGCTCCAAGATTGAGAGAATTACGTTTACGCGACTGATTCCGTAACGGGGGGGGCTGACCGGACCCTGCTTCGGTTTGGCGGGCCTCTTTGGAATCGGGTTTTCGCCTTGGCAAGGGAGGGACATCCGCCGGGATGTCCCCGCCCGCGTCCAGCGGACGGAACCAGCCAGACGGGGCGCAGCGTAGCACGGAGGTTGCGCCGCGAGAGGGCACGCGGCCTACAGGTGTTGTAGGCCCGGGCCCCTGACCGGGCGTCGTTTGTCGCGGCACGCCGTCCCTACCCGGGCAAGAATTCCCCAGCCCCTCTTTGCCTCTCCGGTTTCAACTTCCCGTCGTCAGGCAAAAATTAAACCAATAACCGTTATGTAAAACGATCCGCGTCATCAGCCGTTGACCAATCGCAACGGCAAACGCTGGCAGTTTCCGTTTGACGCGGCCAAATCCGCGCAAAATCGCGCTTGCGAATGGTGCGGCCTTGCTTCCACGCTGAACGGCATGAAACGCTGGCTATTCATTCTGGGATTCGCTTGGGCAAGCGCGGCGGGAGCACAATCGGTTCCCTCTCAATCGTGGGACGGATCGCCTCCTCCAGCGAAGCCGCCCGGCTTGGTGAAATCCGAGTTTATTTTCGAGACGGCGCCCTTTCCACAATGTCACGCGTCCACGATTGCGGAAACCCGCCGGGGATTGGTCGCCGCGTGGTTCGGCGGCACGCGCGAGAAAAATACTGATGTCGGCATCTGGTTGTCCCGCCAGCGGTCCGGACGCTGGACCGCGCCGGTCGAGGTCGCCAACGGCGTGCAACACCAGCAGGCCGACGGCACGGCGCATCGGCATCCGTGCTGGAATCCGGTGTTGTTCCAGCCGAGGAACGGACCGTTGCTGCTGTTTTACAAAGTCGGGCCCAATCCGGGAGCGTGGTGGGGCATGCTGACCACCTCCCGCGACGGCGGCGCAAGCTGGTCCACGCCCCGGCGTTTGCCGGAGCACATTGACGGCCCGGTGAAAAACAAACCGGTGCCACTGCCCAACGGCGATCTGCTGTGTCCCTCCAGCACGGAGTACGACGGCTGGCGGGTGCATTTTGAAATCACCCGCGATTGGGGACGGACGTGGACGCGCATTGGGCCGGTGAACGACGGCCGGGAGTTCGGCGCGATTCAGCCCAGCGTTTTGTTTTTGGGCGGCGACCGATTGCTGGCCTTGGGCCGGACGCGGCAGGGGAAAGTTTTTCAGATCGCCTCGGACGATCTTGGCCGGACATGGGGCGGGATGACCGCAACGATTTTGCCCAATCCCAATTCGGGCACGGATGCGGTGACGCTCCGGGACGGGCGGCATCTGCTGGTGTACAATCACACGACCAAAGGGCGGACGCCGTTGAACGTGGCGGTTTCCGCGGATGGCCGCGACTGGCGGGCGGCGTTGGTGCTCGAAAACGAGCCGGGCGAGTATTCGTATCCGGCGGTCATCCAATCCCGCGATGGCCGCGTTCACATCACCTACACCTGGCAACGGCGGCGGATCAAACACGTCGTGCTCGAACTCGGCAAATTTGCACTGCATCCCCTGCCCGCTGTCGCCGAAGCACGATAATGGATCGCTGGGCCCATGTCCCGGCCGATGGATCAAGCCGGGATTTCCGTTCGGGATGAATGGTAACACGCTACGGATGAACACACGTGTTGCCTCAATGAAAAAAGACACCGGGGCCTAAAAAAGCAGGGTATACGTTGACTCACAATTAAGGACACCGAAGACGGCGGCGGAGCACATTCTTATCCTGCCCCCAAAATTCCGGCCGAAAAGCGGTCCGACTTGAACCGCCGTGGACGTCAGCCTACGGTCGAGGGAAAATCCATGTTCGACCCCGTAGGGGGCGCCCCCTTTCTACCCGGATCCATCGCCGATTCCCGGTCAGAATCGCCAGAAGAGGGAGACGGCGTGAAAATTCAATCCCGGATTGGGCCGCCAGAGG
>MWDV01000176.1 GCA_002070715.1 Verrucomicrobia bacterium ADurb.Bin118 | reverse complement strand
TCTTTTTCCTGGATATCAAACGGCGGCGACAACAGCACGCGATCGCCCTCGCTCAGGCCGGAGGTGATTTCGATGAACCGCTGGTTGTACATGCCCACACTGACCGGCACCGGCTTGGGCGGATGCCCCAGCAAATAAGCCACTTGCTGCCCCCGGAGCGTGGTCACCGATTGGATCGGTACCGTCAACACGCCGGCTAGATTGGTAATGATGATTTCCGCCCGCGCCGACACCCCGGGTTTCACATCAGGCAACCGATCGGTAATGCGCACTTCCGTGGCATAGACTTTGAGGTTGGGATTGCCCCACCGGCTCTGGCTGTCCGGCAACGGCGCCACCTTGGTCACGAATCCGCGAAAGCGCTGGTCCGGCATCGAATCCAGCACCACAAATGCCGGCTGGCCGGAGCGGATTTGGTTGACGTGGGATTCGTGGATTTTGACCTGCAATTTCATTTCCGAGACATCGGGAAGCTTGATCAATTCCTGCCGGTTGCGGACGACCGCACCTTCCTCAATCAACGATTCGCTGCTGAACCGGCTGCCGGCGCCGCTGGCATACACGACCAAACCGTCCTGGGGCGCCAAAATTTTCGTGGCTTCCAGTTGTTTCCGGTCCCGTTCCAATTTGGTCTGGCTCAATTCCAATGTCCGACGCTGGGTCTGCACGTCCGCCTCGGCCTGCGCCAGTTTGCGTTCCCCCTGCAGCTTGACCCGGTCGTAATCGTCTTTGGCCTCCTGCAACGCCGACTCCAGCGACCGCTCCCGTTTGGGCGCGTCAAACGTCTCCAGCATCCAGAGCGATTTCTCCGCCTGCTCCAAGCGCAACCGGGCCTGGGAAACGGCCAGCCGGTCGCGATCCAGATTCGCCTTGGTCTCGTAACCTTGGGCGTAAAGTTTTTCCGTCCATTCCAAGCGCTCGACGTTGATCTGCAAACTTTCGACCACGTTGGTGATTTCAATTTGCGCGTTCCGCCGCGCCTGCGCCGCCTCGCCTTCGAGATATTTTTTTAAATCGGTTTCCGCAAACTCGACCTTGAGCCGGGCGGCGGAGAGTTCGCTCTCGACGGAACTTTTCTGGATGTCGAGCTGTTGTTCCGCTTGGATCAGGGCAAACTGCGCCCGCTCCACGTTGATCTGCTGTTGGTTCACGGAATCGAGCGAAGCCGAAGAATCCAGTTCCACCAGGAGCTGTCCCTTCCGCACGTAGCTGCCTTCCGGCACGATGTAAATGATGCGCGCGGTGCCTTCGACCTCGTTGCGCACCACCACTTCGTTCACCGCCTCCACCGTGCCACCCTCCACAATGGAGATGAGAAAATCGCCGCGTTTGACCTCGAAATAGGAAACCGCCTGCCGCGCGGACCGGGGCCAGAACGCCCAAACCAGCACACCGGCCACAACCAGCCCCAGCACACCGGCGAGCACCGGCCGCTGTCGGACCCGCTGCAGCCACGGTTGGATAAACGAATCGGATTTCATGCTTAATGATCGAATAATTGATCGGGCGGCACCACCGGTTGGTCCGGCGGCGCGGGGGATTCCGGCGGGGACGCCCCCGCCACTCCTAGTCCAGCCAGATGATCTTGCAACCAGAACTGCGGCCGGTCGGTCCGCAGGGCGCCGATGTTCAACATCAGTTGCAAACGGGAATCCTGGTGGTCCACCAGCGCGGCCGTGACCGCGATTTGCGCGTCAATCTGCGCCGTCTGCGCCTCCACCAAATCACGGACTTCCGCCCGGCCCGCTTCCAACAGCAACGTGGTGCTCTCCACCCGCCGGTTGGCCAGCAGCAAGGCGTTGCGCTGGTTTTCATAGTTGAGCCGGCGCTGCTCCAAGGTCCGCAGACCGCGGTCAATGTCGTTCTTCAAATCGTCCAGCCGGCGGGTGAAGTTGCGCAGATCCAGTTCAAAAGCGATCAACGCCTCGCGATAGGCATTGGCGCGGGGCAGACGATCCAGCGGCAGATCCAGTTGCAGACTGACCTCGGTGGCCACTTGATCGGCGTTAAACCGGGCGTAATCGGTAGGGCGCCGGGATTCCAATTCCGCGCGGCCGGCCAGAGTCAATCCCGGTTTGAGTTTATCCGCCGCCAGCCGGACCGCCCGTTGGCTGTCCTCGAACTGGTCAATATAGTTCAGCATTTGCAGTTGTTTACTCACCGCCAAATGATAAGCCGCCAACGGGTCCAAAGCCACGGGCACCAGTCCGTTTTGTTCCACGGCGGTCAACGCCGCGTCATCCAAATGAATGCGTTCGCTCAATGGCAGGCCCAACCGGATTTTGTATTGGTCCAGTGCCGTGAAATAGGCCGCCACGGTGTTGACGTAACTATTGCGGGCAGCCAGTTCGGCCTGGCGCGCTTGGTCCACGTCCGACAACCGCTCGCGATCCTTGGCCCGGGCTTCGAGTCGTTGGGTGGCTTGCACGCGGCCCAGATAGTTGGTGTAGCGGTTGCGGATGTTGTCCTTTTGCTGGAGCAGGCGGAAATAATCGTTCGCGATGCCCAGCGCAAATTCATCCTGATACAACGCGAACGTGCGCACCGCATAAACCATGTTGCGTTCGCTTTGCGTGAGGGCTTCCACAGCGGGATTGTTCCGGCCAAATTCCCGCAACAACGGTTGCACCAGACTGCCGGAAACCCGCGAGAACGACAGCTCGGGCCGGCCGGAATAATGCAGCATGATGCTGTTGAGCGCGTTGACGGTCAGACGGCCGCCCGTAGTCAGCAGCCGGGTGATTTCCAGCCCGGTGTCGGTGGTGATGGTCGAGACGTGATGCCCTTTGCTGTCCCGGGAGGCGCTGGCGGTGGTCACCGAAGAAGGCCGGATATGGCCGCGCACATTGTAGCGCGTGTTGGCCAGGCGGAGGGCAGTCAGGTACAGGGTTTCCTTGGCGCGTTGGTATTCCCGGCTGTTGGCCATCGCCAGTTCGAGCGCATCCTCCACCGTCAGCACCCGGCGGTTGGTGCGAATGCGGTCGTTGATCAATTCTTCCGGCAGAATTTCCGCCGGTCGCCGATGGGAGTAGGCGGTGTCAATGGTGAAGGCGTTAGTCTGGCCCAACACCCGCACTTCGGTTTGGGCAATGATCTGATAATTCCGGTCATCCGCCGTGCGCCGGTACTGCCGGGCGGTGCATCCAGCCAACAGCAAAGCCAACACCCCGGCCCACCCCAGCCCCCAAGCGGGCGCGGACCGGTAAAAATTGGATTTCATCATCGTCATTCACAAAAAACCGCAGGCGACGCTTCCCTGCCATCCACCCCGCGGAAGAGAAAGGCGCACCGCCAATCCATCAAGCCCAACGCGGGAAACTCACCCTGCCCCACCGCCAGATCAATCCCGGAAAGACTTCAACTCGGATTCAAAAATGGACGCCCGCATAACTTGTTTTGTTCACCCTTTCTGGTCAACAGACGAATTACGTGGCTGCCCGGCGAAATATCCGTCCAGCGATCCCTGCTGGAAACGCGACCCGATAGGTTAACAAAAAAACCGCCGCCAAAAAATACGATTTTACCGGGTCACGGCGACGATCACCCCCCTGCCCTGTTTACGGAAGAAAGGAATTATCTACCGCACTGGACGGAAGGCCCGGGATGGGATGGCCTCCGGTCTTGCGCAGAAAAATCCACGCCGTAACCAACAGCAGGCCGGTGCAGATGAGATAGGGCAACGCCGGCAGGTAATCCAGGGTGGTGGTGCCGAAAAGGGGACCCAAAATCCGCGCCAGACTGCCCGCTCCTTGCGCCACGCCAATGTTGGCGCCCTGCTCCTGTTCGTGCGTCAGATTCGACAGCAGCCCAAACAACGGCGGGCGGGTCAGATTCGCCCCCACCGAAAGGCCGCCCAACGCCGCCAACATCACCCACCACGCCCCGCCGGCGCGCTGGAGCAAAATCGGTCCGGAAAGCTGGTCCGCGCCTTTGATGAATGGCAACACCGCAAGGCTGACGGCGGTAATGACGAGGCTGAAGGCAATCAGTCGCGGCTCCCCCAAGCGTTGAACCAGACGTCTGATAAGCCCTCCTTGCACCACCACCCCGATCAGGCCGCAATAAGCAAACAGATACACCATCGTCACCGCCGTCGCATCGCTCTGGACGGCCAACTGAAAGTGGGCGCTCACCAGCAGTGGCAGGGTGCTTTCAAAGCAACTGAAACAAAATGTGGCCAGGAAAAAGACGCCGATGAGCAGCCCAATCTGCGGCGTCCGCAAGGTATGCGCCCATTGCGCCAGTTGCGGCCGTTGAATCACCGGCTCGGAGGTCGGCTGGCGGCTTTCGGTCAGGAGAAAGAGCGCCAACAGAAAATTCACCGCGCAAAATCCCGCGGCGACCCATCCGGGCCCGCTGTGGCTGAGATATTTCAAACTGACGCCGCCCATGATAGGCCCAAAAATAAATCCCAACCCAAACGCCATGCCGATCAAGCCCATACGCTGGGACCGGACGGCGCGCGGGGAAATGTCGGCGATATACGCCTGGGCCACGACGATGTTCCCGCCGCAGGCGCCGGCAAAAGCCCGGGACAACACGAGCAACCACAACGCGAGCACCGGATTTTCCAAAACCGAACTGACCGCGAACAACGCGTAGGCAAACGCCGCACCCAGCGTGCTTATCAACAAGACCGGCCGGCGCCCAATGCGGTCGGACAGACGTCCCCAATACGGCGCGGTTAGAAACTGAAAAGCCGAATGTGCGGCGATGATGATGCCGATGACAAATCCGTTCGCGCCATAACGGAGGCCGTACACCGGCACCAGAGGAACCACGATCCCAAAGCCGATCAGGCCAATGAAAACGGTCAGCCAGACGACCAACAGCGACGGTTTTCTCATGCGAACCGCCCACGCCTGAGCGGGGGAATCCCAGCGGGTGACACAACAGACATTGGCTCGAATGTACGTTGCCCGCAGAGTCGGTCAAGCTTGCCGGACCGCCAGTCCCGTCGACGGCGCCCGCGCAAAACCGGTGGGAATCTGGTTGAAAAGAGCGCCACCCTGCCCCAAGTTGTCCCCATGCAATCTGTTTTTACCGGCCCGGTGTTTGTCGTGCGCGACAACATTGACACCGATCAAATCATTCCGGCGCAGTATCTGAACCTGGTGCCGACCATCGCCGAGGAATACGAGAAACTCGGCAGCTACGCCCTCTGCGGGTTGCCGGAGTCCCTATATCCCACGCGCTACGTCAAATCCGGCCAACTGGACAGTGAATACCCCATCATCATCGCGGGCCGGAACTTCGGCTGCGGCAGCTCGCGAGAACACGCGCCGATCGCCCTCGGCTCCGCCGGCTGCAAAATCGTGTTGGCGGAAAGTTTTGCACGCATCTTTTTCCGGAATTGTGTGGCCACCGGCGAATTGTATCCCTGTGAAGCCACCGAACGGCTCTGCGACACGCTCAAAACCGGCGAGGTTGTGACGGTGGACTTGGATGCCCAGACGGTCACCGTCCAAGCGACCGGGAAGCTTTACTCCTTCAAAGCGCTGGGCGACGTGCGTCCGGTGGTGGATGCCGGAGGCATTTTCAATTACGCCCGCCAAACCGGCATGATCCCCGCCGCCTGACGCAACACGCGGCGCCAAGAGAAAAGTTTACAGACCAACCGGCGACGGAAGAGGAAACGCTTCACTCAGCGTTTCCTGATCTCTGCGGCGTGTGATCTATCGGGTCCGCCACGGAAAAGAACCCTGACCCAACGGATCGCGTTCGGCGGAATCAGAACTTGTTCTTCCGATACGCCCCCAACTTCGGCGCATCCGGATTGACCGCCGGTCCAAAATACCGCAACATCACCAGCGGCTCCGTCTCACTGGTGTTTTCGAAGCTGACGCCGTTTTTCGCGCCATCCTCGGTGCAGAAGTATTCGTCCTCGGTCAATTCCGTGAAACGAATCAATTGCGGACTGTTCAGCGGCAGCCCGTTGATCCGGCCACTGCCCTGCACGCAGATCAAACCGTAAGCGCCCTTATCGAAAATGCGGCATTCCACCCCCGGCTCAACGGTCAATTCCTTGGCGGAGAAATACTGGAAGCCCTCAATGTCGCCATACACTATCCACCGGTCCACATATCCCGCCTTGCGTGTGTCGGCCACCGGCACAGGTTCGAGATAATAGTTGTCCTTGAAATTCGGATCCACATTGGCCGCCCAATCCAACTGCTCGACAATGAAATCCAAGTCGCGATGCCGGTGCTTGGGCATGTCCTTGACGAGCAATGACCACGGCACGTAACGCCCCTCCACCATGCTCTGATACATACCGAACACGTCGCTGCCCCATTGCGGCTCGTAGGTGCAGAAGCTGCCGGGCGCGTGCAGGATGCAAGGTCCCACCAGCCAGCCGGTCCCCGGTTTGAGGCGGTACGCCTTGGAAAGGTCAAGGATTCCATTGTCCCCCTTGTTCCAATCCTCGAGGCATTTCCGCACCTGCGCCTTGGTGGTGCCGGGTTCCAATCCGAAGAACGTGTAGGGAAAGTTGTTGCCGACCTGGTTGTGTTGGGGCGGAAAATAATAACTCTCCGGCTTGCCTTCCTGGCCCACCAGCTTCGCCTGTTTGGCGTTCTGATGCATGTGATGCGGGATCGGGCCCATGTTGTCGAAGAACTTGGAGTAAACCGGCCAGCGACCATATTTCTTCCAAATCCGCGCGCCCACCAGCGTCGCCCCGCAATCGGCCACCGCCCGGCGCAGGGTGAACCGCTCTTTGCCCACCACGCAATAGCTCAACCCCTCATCCGGCACGCGACCCTCGTTGGCAGCTTCGGTGGTTGAGGCAAACCAGCGCTCATCAATCCCGCCCCGGTTCGCGCCATAGGCGTAGATGTCGTCGGGATGCAACTTGATGCGCAGTCCCGGTTGGAGAAAGGAACGCGGCACCCAGGTGGGCGCGAGCCGCAGCAAACCGCCCGTCCGGGAAATCTCGGCTTCAACTTTGGATTGAGTGTTGCCCTTGACCGTTTTGAGTTGGGTGATCGTATTCATGGGAGACGTTGCCTTTGTTTATGCCGTTTCATTTTTTTTGGTGACTGTAACCATCCGTTCCAGATGGGTGGTTCGACTGTTTGCCTCTCGGCCGATTGAGGGCGGCGCATCGTTATTTCAAAGGGTCTGCGTGTGGCCGCATCCCCGTTGACCAGCCGCCGTGCATCCGGCTGCAAAGGATCAAACCGCAGATTCCAACGAGCGTCAACCCGTTTTCCGGCGCGTTTCCGTAAATCTGAACCCGTCCCCTCGCTCACTCCGGCCAAGCGCGGGTTTGAACTTGAAACCGCAAAACCGTGTTCGTGCGCAACACATCCACCAGAACAGATTCGCCGGGTTTGCGCGTCAACATGTGCGCCTGCAAATCACCCGGCGAACGCACCCGTTGACCGTCCAACGCGTAGATAACATCGCCCACCGTCAATCCGGACCCGACGACGGGTGAATCGGGCAGGATCCCCAGGATTTCCACCCCTTCCTGGCCGCTGGCCGGGGCGCGGACGCTGATGCCGAGGATCGCGCCCATCTTGCGGGCGGATGTGATCAACGCCATTTGGTTGCTCTCAAGAGCGGGGGTTCTCCCAATCGCTTGCAACAGACGCGCGTTGGCCGCGCGGAGCACCTCCATTTCCGCCAACTGCGCCCGGAGTTGCGTGATCTCGTTGCGCAACCGCATCAGGTCGCGGGTGTTTTCCTGCGCTTGAGCCAGGTCCGTTTCCTGGTTCCGCTGGGCTGACATCGCTTGGTTCTCCTCGCGCAGACGGTCCAGTTCCGTCTGAAGCGCCTCCTGCTCCAGCGCCTGCACCCGCAGCGTCGAAAGCGCCTGGTGCTGGCGCACGCAAACCGCCGCCAGCCCCACCAGCGCCAGCAAGCCCGCCAGCCCGAGGCTCCAACCCAAGGTCGAACTCAATCGCATGCCGGTATTGTCGCCACGGTCGGCGCGGGCGCAAGCGCCGAGGGGGTCATCAACCGCCGTTTCACATCCTCCCAAGGCGCAGTCCGCCTCAGTGGATCAAAACCGCGGACACAGGAATGCCCGTTAAGAATACCCCGACGACGGCCAGCGCCCGCCTCAGCGCTTTCTATTTTTCTTCCCATGCACCTGCGCCGCGACTTTCAACCGCAGCGCGTTCAACCGGATGAACCCGGTCGCATCGTCCTGATTGTAGGCCTGCGTGGGATCGGCCTCCATGGTGGCGATGGCGGGGTTGTAGAGGCTAACCGGGCTCTTGCGGCCCGCCACCATGATATTGCCTTTGTAGAGCTTGACGCGCACGGTGCCGGTCACGTTCCGCTGGCTCTCGGTCACCAGCGCCTGCAACGCCAGCCGCTCGGGGCTGAACCAATAGCCGTAATACACCAGCTCGCCGTACCGCGGGATGAGCGAATCGCGCAGGTGCATGACTTCACGGTCCATGGTCAGCGTCTCCATTTGCCGGTGCGCGAAATGCAGAATCGCCCCGCCGGGCGTTTCATAGACGCCGCGCGATTTCATGCCCACGTAGCGGTTCTCCACCAGGTCCACGCGCCCGACGCCGTGTTTCCCGCCCAGTTTGTTGAGCGTCTTCATCACGCCCAGGGGCGACAACGGTTTACCGTTCACAGCCACGCAATTGCCCTTCTCGAAATCCAAGGTGACAAACTCCGGTTTGTCCGGGGCGTCCTCGGGGAACACCGAGAGGGTGTTGAAGCAATCGCGCCATTGGCGGGGATTGCTGGCGTCCAGCCACGGGTCTTCCAGCACGCCGGCTTCATAGGAAATGTGCAGAAGATTGCGGTCCATCGAATACGGCTTCTTCGCGCTGGCCTGCACGTTGATCTTCTTGGCGGCGCAGTAATCAATCATTTCCTGCCGGCCGGGAAATTGATCGCGGAACCGCGCGTCGCGCCAGGGGACGATGACCTGCAATTCCGGAGCCAACGCGGCGGCGGTCAGCTCGAAGCGCACTTGGTCGTTGCCCTTGCCCGTGGCGCCGTGGGCGAGCGCCTGGGCCTTTTCCTGGCGCGCCACCGCAATCATGCCCTTGGCGATGAGCGGACGGGCGATGCTGGTGCCCAGGAAATACTGGCTCTCGTAAACCGCGCCCGCTTGCAGCATCGGGAAAATAAAATCGCGGGCAAATTCTTCTTCGAGATCCACGATGTAACATTTGGATGCGCCGGTCTTCTTGGCCTTCGCCTCCAAACCGCGCAGTTCTTCCTCCTGCCCAATGTTCGCGCAGAAGGCGATGATTTCCGCGTCGTAGTTGTCCTTGAGCCAGGCGAGAATGACCGAGGTGTCCAGTCCACCCGAATATGCCAAAACGATTTTCATAAGTTCAGAATTGCTGCCGCAGACATAACGGGAAATCCGGCAGCGTGGAAAGCACAAACTGATGAACGCCA
>MWDV01000175.1 GCA_002070715.1 Verrucomicrobia bacterium ADurb.Bin118 | reverse complement strand
TCCTGCATGCATTGTCAGAAACCGGCCTGTGTCTCGGTCTGTCCGGTCAAGGCGATGACCAAGGATCCCGTGACCGGGATTGTGGATTACAGCAAGGACACCTGCATCGGTTGCCGTTACTGCCAGATCGCTTGTTCGTTCAACATCCCCAAGTTTCAGTGGGATCGCAGCGTGCCCCAGATCGTCAAGTGCGACCTCTGTCACAGCACCAATTTGAAAACCAAAGGCCTGCCGGCGTGCGCGGAAGTGTGTCCCACCAACGCCATCCTGTTTGGCAAACGGGGCGATCTGTTGGCGGAGGCGCATGCCCGCATCAAACAGGCGCCGGAGAAATACGTGCCGCACGTTTACGGTGAACACGAGATCGGCGGCACGAACCATCTCTATCTGGCGGGTGTGCCGTTCGAAAAATTGGGGTTGCCCAAATTGCCGAAGGAGGCGCCCGCCTCGTTCTCCGAACGGATTCACCACACCATCTACAAGGGATTCATCGCGCCGGTGGCCCTCTACGCCGCGTTGTTTTGTGTCGCGGCGCGGAATACCAAAAAGAACGGTAGCAACGCCGCACCGCCCGCCGCCGAACCATCAGAGACGCCAGAGACGCCAGAGACGCCGCAGTAAATGGGTCACCATCAGTTTCAAAAACAAAAGGGCCGGATCCTGACGAAATCATTTTTCGTTCTGCTGACCTTGGTGGCGGTGGGGATGTTTTTCATCGCGGTGCGCATCGTCAAGGGCATCGGGGCGGTTTCCAACATGAGCGACGGCTACCCGTGGGGGATCTGGATCGCCTATGATGTGGCCACGGGCACGGCCATTGCCTGTGGTGGTTACGCGGTCGCCATTCTGGTCTATATCCGCAACCGCATGCATTACCACCCGCTGATGCGTTCCTGCATTCTCACCAGCATGTTCGGTTACGGCTTGGCGGGGTTTTCGGTCATGGTGGACCTGGGCCGGCCGTGGAACGCCTACAATTTTTTCGTCCCCTCCAAGTGGCAGTTCAACTCGGCCATGTTCGAGGTGGCGTTGTGTGTCATGGCGTATTCCACCGTGCTGATCATCGAGTTTTTGCCGGCGATTCTTTACAGCATGGAAAAGAGCCGCTGGGTGCGGTTCCGGAAATTCATGGATTGGCTGCACCCGCGGCTGGTGCCGGACAAGGAAGCGATCCTCGACAAAATCGAATGGGTGCGCGCCGGGGCGGGGTGGTTGCGGCCGCGCCTGGAAAAAGTGCTGCTCTTTTTCATCGTGCTGGGCATTGCGCTTCCGACCATGCATCAATCCTCGCTGGGTTCGATGCTGCTGATCGCGGCTACAAAGCTGCATCCGCTCTGGCACACGCCCTTCCTGCCGCTGCTCTTTCTCATCAATTGCATCTACATCGGCTACGCCATCGTGATCTTGGAATCCATCATTTCTTCGCACGCGTTCCGGCGGCCGTTTGAGGTGCAGCAACTGGCGGGTCTCGCGGGGTTGATTCCCTGGCTGGCCACTCTGTGGCTGGTCGTGGTGGTCGGCGACCTCGCTTACCGCGGACAGTTGACGGCGGCGGGGAGTCTGGACCGTTATTCGTGTCTTTTTCTGGCGGAGTTTGCCTTGCTGGCGACGGGCGCGCTTTTGCTCCTGCCGCCGCGGCAACGCCGGTCGCCGCGCTGGCTGTTCGTTTCCGCCGCCCTGATCGTCAGCGGCGGCGCGCTTTACCGTTTCAATGTTTATCTGATCGGTTTCAATCCGGGCGAAGGTTGGATTTATTTTCCGTCGCTGGCTGAAATCATGATCAGCGTGGGCATCGTTGCCTTGGAACTGCTGGGCTACCAGGTGTTCGTCAAAATGGTGCCGGTGCTGCCTCGCGTTGCGTTGGACGAACCCAAGCCCGCGGCATCCGTTGATCCCACCCCTTCGCCGTCCGGCTGGCAACCCCGGCCACAGACTTCCTGATTCCCGCTCATGGCTCCCCGCATTATCACGCTCGATCCTGTCACCCGCATCGAAGGTCATCTCCGCCTCGACGTCGAGGTCAACGAAGGACAAGTCTCCCGGGCCTGGTCGTCCGCCCAGATGTGGCGCGGCATTGAGTTGCTCCTCAAAGGCCGTCCCCCGGAAGACGCCTGGGCGCTGACCCAGCGGCTTTGCGGCGTCTGCACCACCGTGCATGCGATCGCCTCCATCCGTTCTGTCGAACACGCCCTCCAGGTGGAGGTGCCGCTCAACGCCCAGTTCATCCGCAACATTCTGATCGCGCAACACGCGGTGCAGGATCATCTGGTGCATTTTTATCATCTCACCGCGCTGGACTGGGTGGACCTCGTGGCGGCGCTGCGGGCGGATCCGGCCAAGACGGCGCAAATTGCGCAAAGCCTGTCGGACTGGCCCGGCAACAGCGCCACGGAATTTCGAGCTGTCCGGGAACGGCTGCAGGGATTCGTGAATACCGGCAAACTGGGGATTTTTTCTTCCGGTTATTGGGGGCATCCAGCCATGAAACTGCCGCCCGAAATCAATCTGCTGGCCGTTGCTCATTATCTCAAAGCGTTTGATTTCCAGCGGAAAGCTTCCCAGGCCATTGCCCTTCTCGGCGGCAAGGATCCGCACATCCAAAACCTGGTCGTGGGCGGGGTGGCCACTGCGATCAATTTGGAGAACCTGGCCACGCTCAACATGGAGCGATTGACCTGGCTGCGGGGATTGATGACCGAGGTGCTCGCGTTCGTCGAAAAAGTTTATCTCCCCGATCTGCTCGCCATTGCCGGCGCCTACATGGAATGGTTTGGCATTGGCGCGGGCGTTACGAATTACTTGGCCGTGCCCGAGTTCCCCGAGGACACGAAGGGCACACAGTTTGCCCTTGGCGGCGGGATCATTACGCAGGCCGATCTCCAGCGCTTCCGCCCCATCATCAGTCACCAGGACGATTATCTACTTCAGAATACCCGGGAATCGGTGGCGCATGCCTGGTATGAAGGCAAGGAACCCCGGCATCCTTGGCAGGGCGAAACCAAACCCAAATACACGGACTTTCAACCGGACAAACGCTATACTTGGTGCAAAGCGCCGCGGCTGGACGGCGTGCCGATGCAGGTGGGGCCGGTCGCGCAAATCCTCGTCAGTTACGCCGCCGGCAACCCGCGCGTGCGCCGCAGTGTGGATGCGGTGAACGCCCAATTGGGCATCACGCTCCGGGATTATCATTCCACCATGGGCCGGCTGCTGGCCCGCGGACTCCGCACCCGGATCATGGCCGAGCTGGCGCTGGAATACCTGGACCGGTTGATCGCCAACCTGGCCGCCGGCGATCAGACCTACGCCAATCACACGGAGATTCCCGCGGGTGAATTCAAGGGCGTCGGTTTTCACGAGGCGCCGCGCGGCAGCCTGTCGCATTGGATCGTTTTCAAAAACCGGAAGATTGAAAACTATCAAACCGTGGTGCCCAGCACGTGGAACGCTTCGCCGCGCGATGAACAAGGGCAGGCCGGACCTTATGAAGCGTCATTGGTTGGCACGCCCATTGCCGAGGCGGAAAAACCGCTCGAAGTCTTGCGGACTATCCACTCTTTCGATCCCTGCATCGCCTGCGCCGTGCATGCCTTGGACCCGACCGGTCGCGAGATCACGCGCGTCCAGGCGCAGTAACACAAGCCGCGCCCGCGACCGATGAAGACCTTGATTTTGGGCGTGGGCAACGAATTGCTCTCCGACGAGGGTTTCGGCGTGCATTTCATCCGGCACCTGCGCGCGCATTACTCGTTTCCCGACACCATTGAGCTGCTCGAGGCCGGCACGCTGGGGTTGATGATCGCCCATAAGTTGGAGGAAGCCGGGCGGATTTACATCGTGGATGCGCTGGCGGCGCCCGGAGCGCCGGGGGAATGCCACCGTTTCACGAAGGAAGATTTCCTTCTCAACCGTGTTCCCGTGAAACTATCGCCGCATCAAGTGGGGGTTCAGGAAATGCTCCTCGTGAGCGAACTGCGTGGACGCTGTCCCAACGAGGTTCACCTGGTCGGCGTCATTCCGGCGTCGTTGTCGCCCGGCACCGAACTTTCCCCCGTGCTGCAAGCGCGCGTCAGTGAATTGGCCACGCAACTCGTGGATGAATTACGCGCCGGCGGCGCCCAGGTTGCTCCCTCGCAAAAAACGGATGCTCTTGAAGCGCAGTGATACCCAAGCCGGCGAGCGATTGTAAAAATCCAAACTCGCCCTGGTCAGGTGGAGAGACCAAACCGAGTTGAACAGATTCCAATCTGATCGGCGGAAAAAAATACTCGCCACCCCGGCGGAAAAACTGAGTCCTTTTCACACAAGGCAAAACCGGCGGAGCAATCCTTTTTGCAGTTGACGTCCTGACTCGAATGAGTGACCCGTTTAGGCCATCAGGATCATTCCATGCAAAACGACACCGTAAAAATCACCCGGCGCGCGGTTGCCTGGGGAGGCTGGTTGTTGGTGACTGCGGCTGCGTGGGGAAGCGACCGTCTGCCGCCGCCCGCGCTCGATCTGAAACTGGCGGCCCCGATCCGAACGTGGGACGAGGCTGTCCCGCTGGGCAACGGCGCTATGGGCGTTTTGTTGTGGGGCGAGGGCAACTGCCTGCGCCTGTCGCTCGATCGGGGCGATCTGTGGGATGAACGGCCCTCGTCGCGCTTCGAGTCGGTGCGGGCGCGCTTCAATTGGCGCACCATGCAACAACTGGTAGCCAGCAACCGCATGGCCGAGTTCAACGAGATCTTCGACGCCAACTACGATTACGACGGGCCGCCCACCAAACTGCCCGCCGGACGGGTGGAAATCACCCTCGCCGAATCGCAAACGATCGAATCCTTTGCCTTGCAGTTGGCCACCGCGGAAGGGCTGGTGCGGCTAAACTCCGGCGGGGCCGGGCGGATTTTTGTGGATGCCGCCGACGTAAACGCGCCGGTGGCGTTGTTGCAGTTGACCGGGCCGCCGCTTCAAGCTGTCGAACTCAAGTCTCCGGATTCCGTCAAAAAATTGGGGTATCCGCCGCCACAGACAGATGAAGATCAAAACGGATGCTGGTTCGAGCAGGAAGCCGCCGGCGGCTTTGCATACGCGGTCGCGGTCGGCTGGCGAAGAGTCGGGCAGACGACGTTGCTGGCGGTCACCGTGGCCACGCGCGACGAAGGCAAAAGTCCGCAAGCTGTGGCCCGGCGTCGGGTCGAGGCCGCGCTCGCCGCGGGTTACGATCATTTATTCCAGCAACACCGCCGTTGGTGGGCCGCATTCTGGGACCGTTCGCAGGTCTTCGTTCCCGAACCGCACCTGCTCCAGCATTACTACCTGGTGCGTTATTTTTACGGAGCCGCCTCGCGGCGGGGCGCGCCGCCCATGCCGTTGCAGGGAGTATGGACGGCGGACGCGGGGAGCTTGCCGCCGTGGAAAGGCGATTACCACAACGACCTCAACACCCAGATGAGTTACATGGGATATCAACCGGCGGGTCAGTTTGAGGAGGGCGCTACGTTTCTCGATATGCTTTGGGATTTGTTGCCGGTATTCCGCCAGTTCGCCCGGGAGTTTTACGAGGCGCCCGGCGCGGCGGTTCCCGGCGTCATGAGCCGCCAGGGACAGGCGCTCGGTGGCTGGGGCCAATACAGTCTTTCCCCCACCATGGGCGCGTGGAACGCGCACCTGTTTTATTTGCACTGGCGTTACACGGCGGATGAACATTTCCTCCGCACCCGCGCCTATCCTTGGTGCCGGGAAATCGGTGAATGCCTGCGCCATCTGCTTCGTCCGGATGCCCATGGCGTGCTGAAACTGCCGCTCTCCAGTTCGCCGGAGGTTTTTGACAACTCCCGGCGCGCCTTCCTGATTCCGAACAGCAACTACGATCTCATGTCGTTGAAGATGCTTTTCCTGGCGTTGGCAGAAATGGCGGCGGCCAGCGGCGCGCCGGAGGACGCCGCCCAGTGGTCCGCCGTCGCCCGGCAATTGGGCGGCTGGCACACGGCGTCGGCGGGAACATTGTTGCTCGATGAACGCACGCCGTTGCCCGGCAGCCATCGGCATCTTTCCCATTTGATGGGTCTGTATCCTTTCAATCTCATCACGACTGACGGCTCCCCGCGCGACCGGCAGATCATCCGCGCCTCGCTCGCACAGTGCCGGGATTTCGGCACCCGCGCGTGGTGTGGTTACAGTTTTGGATGGATGGCGGCGCTCTGCGCCCGCACCGGCGATGCTGAAGCCGCCTGGCGTCATCTGGATATTTACGCCCGCGCGTTCACCCTGCGAAACGGCTTTCACGCCAACGGCGATCAAACCGCCTCTGGATTCAGCAGCCTGACCTACCGGCCTTTCACGCTCGAAGGCAATTTTCTCGCCTTGGCCGCGATGCATGAAATGTTGCTGCAAAGCTGGAGCGCCACACCCGGTCAGGACGATTGGGGAGTCCTACGCCTCTTTCCGACGATGCCTTGGCGCTGGCATGAAGCCGCCTTTGCCGATCTGCGCGCCGAAGGCGGCCATCGGGTTTCCGCCCGGCGCGAAAACAATGCCACCACCTGGTTCGAGGTGGTGGCCGGGCGCGACGGGGTGATTTGCATCCGCGATAACTTTGGCGGGCGGCAACCTGATTGGAGTCGTCCGGGAGTTCGCAAGGTGGGCGATAATTTTGAAATCAATCTGAAACGCGGCCAAACCCTCTCCGCTACTTTGTCCCGCCCCCCACGCCCGCCGGATGCGCCGGCGGATGTGCGGTGCCGGTCGTCATCCGCCCGCGATAGAGCTCTGCGTCCCTGGCCCGATCAAAACCGATTCGTCTGGAGCGCCTGCCCTGCAGCAGATTAACGCGCCTCCCACAGCCGGCGTTGCGCCGCGTTGCGCAGGATGGCCACCACGTCTTCCGCCAGGAGAAAGCGTTGTTCTTGCAGTTCCAGCGCGGCCTCGGTCATCCGGGCCAGATACACTTCCCGGGTGGGATACCGTTCCTGCACGGCGGGCCGGGGATCATGACGCGCCTGCCGTTCCGCAGCCGTCACCGCAAAGGGGAGATACATCCCGTCCAATCCGGACAACAACCCTTCCGCGCCAAACGGAGCGGCCCGCAAATTCCAGCCGGTGAAGGTGCCCAGCGGCACCGCCACCTCGGGCAGCCGGATGCCGGCGATTTCGTTGCCATCGGCATCCACCGCCGGGATCAAGGCGCCATACGGTTTGCCCACCCGCGGCGGGACGATGTCGGTGATTCCGTGCGAGTCGAAACGAGGGCCAAAGTCGAGTCGTAACGGCTTGTAAAAATCGTCGGGTAGCTTGACGCCGGGGATGCGCGGAAACTGGGCGTGAAACGTCTTCAAATCCACGAGAGTCCCGTCCGCCACGCGGGGATGCCGGCTGGGCGGCGGCGGTTCGTTACGGGTCACCCAGGCATCCAGCGCGACCAGCATGGCCCGCAGAATCGGGCCGCGATCGTCCAGAATGTTGCGCGGTTGCTGGCAGAGACCGGGCGTGGGCGGTCCGCCGCCGAGATGCTGCGCCCCGGCGACGAGATACACCCGCACCTCCGGCGGCAGGGTCAAATCCCGTTTTCCCGTCACGTCGGTGTGCAGCAGGGAAGCGCCGCGGCTCCAGTATTCCGTGGAGGATTGGGTGAAAATCAGTTTGGGCACCGGACCCGCCGCGCGCACGCGGGCCAGCGTATCCCCTTGTTCGCCGGTTTCCGGATCGGTCTGGGGGGCGGGCGAGAACGGGAAGAATTCCGAGCCGGACCAGTTGCCTTCGTGGTAGGTCCCGTATTCCGTGGTCATGCGAAACCGGTGATTGAACGTGCCCTTGCCCGCGCCGGCCACATGCAACAGCGCGCCGTCGAACACCGAGCGTTTGGCTTCGTCGGTGTTGAAACCTTCGTAGAGAAAGTGGTGAATCAACCGGCCCGATTGCGAAATCCCGAAGATGTAAGCGGCTTCAACCGTGTCCGCGAGAGGATTGGGCGTGCCGGTCCGATCCGCGGCGGCGTGACGGAAGAACGCCACGCAATCCCGCAACGCCGCCAATCCCAGCCCGGT
>MWDV01000174.1 GCA_002070715.1 Verrucomicrobia bacterium ADurb.Bin118 | reverse complement strand
GTGGCCTGGGGATATTTGGCGAGGGCCAGAGCCGCCACCCCCGAGACATGCGGCGTCGCCATGCTGGTGCCTTGAAACACTTTGTATTCACTGTCGGATCCGGAAGTGGAGGAGTAAATTTCCACCCCCGGCGCGCCGAGGTCCACGGAGGTCAATCCGTAGCAGGAAAACCGGGCCAACCGGTCCCGCCGATCCAAGGCCGCCACCGCGATGACGTTGTCCAGTTCGTAGTTTGAGGGATACTGCGGGAGGATGTCGTTGTCGGTCCCAGAGTTGCCGGCGGCGGCGATAAACAGGTGATCGGCTTCCCGGGCCCGCACCAGCGCGTCATAAAGCGCCTCGCTTTTGGGGCCCCCGCCCCAACTGTTATTGGAAATCTTGGCGCCCATCGCCACGGCGTAATCCAAGCACTCGATGGCGGCGGACGTTGACCCGGTTCCATCCGCCCCGAGGAATTTCAGCGCCATCAAACGCACATTCCACGCCACCCCCACATGCGGTCCGCCGCCGTTGGCCATCGCGCCAATGGTCCCCGCGCAATGGGTCCCGTGATCGTTATCATCCATCGGATCGCCCGTACCCTGGGCGGCATTGATGCCGTACACGTCATCCACGTAACCGTTTTCGTCATCGTCAATGCCGTTTCCGGGAATTTCCCCCGGATTGACCCACATCTGCGCCGCCAAGTCCTGGTGCGTATAACGGATGCCGGAGTCAATCACCGCCACAATGACATTGGTGGACCCGGTCGTTATATCCCACGCGCGCTCCGCATCAATGTCCGCGCCCAGCACGCCCCCTTTGCCCCCGCTGTTCTTCAACCCCCACAAGGTGCCGTCCTGAAACTTCTCATCCGTCGGCTGAAGCTGGGCATAGACGGTGTAATCGGGCTCGACATATTCGAACTGGTCGGAGGCGCGCAACGCTGCAATGCGATCCAAGAGAGCTTGTCTCAAGAAACCTTCATCGGCCGTCTCGTCCCCCGCCGCGGAGATCGGGGGAGCGATCGGTTCCAGCACTTGCAATCCCGGCACCAGTTTGAATTGCCGGACCACCTGCAATTTTTGCCCGTCGAGCAAGTCGGCGGCGGCCTGCTCAACCTGGCCCGCCTTGCGCTTCGCCAGAATCCGCGTGGGATGCGCTGCGTGGCCGCCGATGGTGACATATTGGGTCTCTGATGCCGCCACGAAGAACGGCGCGATGCCCAAGAGCAGGGCCATCCGTGTAAAACGCTTCATACTCATATCCAAAGCTGTGTCGCCGGACGGCGCCCCACACCCCGGGTGAGGGGGCGCCGCGCCCGGGCCGGCCCGTCAGGGCCGATAATAAAGCCGGTAATAACGCGGATCGGTACCGACGGGAAGCGGGTCTTCCACCGTAATCCAACCATTGGTGGTGGCCTGATTGGTAAACACCAACAGCGGCTGCCACCCGCCCGCCGCCAGCGGGGACAGATCGGTCCGGTATTCCAAATAATAAACGGTGTTGGCCGCCGCCCGCCACGTAATCAGCGCCTGCGGCGGCGCCGACGTACTCACCAGCGTGACACCGCCCAGCGGCACCGGATCGAAGGGGCTGGGGTCATACGCATTGGCCAGCCCGTCAGCGTCGGAATCAATGATCGTGCTGGTCAACACGCCCCGGTTGACCTTGATCCGTTTGCCCCCGGGCAAAACAACGGACATCGAACTGTTCGGTCCGGCGAAATCCCTCACCCAGATCAACCGGCCACCGAACTTCCCATCCAACTCCTCGGGCCGCACGTTGGCATCGGCAAAATAGATTTTGAATCCTGGATCAATGTGGACCGCGGTTTCCAAATTATTGGCCACATAGGTATCCAATTCCAAATAATCCACGTACAGCGCCCGGCCACTCCCCACGCCGTAGAAACGCAGTTTGCCGCGCACAGCGGCCGACAGGGTCAGGCGCCCGATGGCCACGTTATTGAGGAATCCCGCCCCCACCGGGCCGCGGTCTTCCGCCGCCCAATAATGGTCCGCAACCCGGGACGCCGACACCGCCGTCAATAGCCGCGTGCCCAGCAAGTCTCCGGTGGCCGGTTTTTGCATCAACCAAAAGCCATCCCCCACCGCAATGGTATTATTGGCGCCGCCCCCGGTGTCGCCCAAGCTGGTGCTCAAATCCAGGTACAACGTGCCGGAACTGACATCCAAGGCATGTTCGCGCATCCGCAATATGCCTCCCGTGAACGTCAGGTTGCCATCCACCACAAATTGGCCGTCGTCCAATTTGGCATCCTCGGCGGTCACCGTGACGCTGGCGCCGGCGAAATTGGTGCCGCGGTTTTCAAAATAGCGCGTTCGATAATTATGCCCGTAGGCGCTGATGATCCCCTGGTTGACGATGGCCTCGTACGGCTGGGACCGATCATTACCCAGGTGCAATTCGTTCGGCACCTCCAGGAATCCGGTGTTGGTCAAGTACATCACCCCCGGCGCATTGGTCCAAATCCAGTCCTCCACTTCGCCGGACAGAATCAGACGGCCGCTCAGGGTGAAGCTATCCCCGTCCAGGTAGAAGCCGCGCGCCACCGTCACCGGGTCCGCCATGATAATATCGCCCGGCTGGACCCCGTCCGCCTGCCGGCTGCGCAACTTCAGGTCATGGGTAATCACCGGCAATTCGGTGAGCACGTAATCCGCGCTGATCATCAGTGCGTGAATGCCCACCCGGACCACATTGGTAATGACCACTTCCTCGGGTTCGCCCCCCTCCTCGTCATCGGGGTCGGGGAGGTTGTAGCTGGTGTACGATTCAATCAATTCATTCTGCCAAACGCCGCTCCAAACGTAGAGATCGCCCCGCATGCGGGCCACGGTTTCCTTGGCGAGATCGGTCATCACCAACAGCCCATTGGTCGAGGCCAGATCATAAATTAAATGCTCGCTATCCACGATGGCATTGGTGGAAGACACCAAATGCCGGGTCTTGATGTCCACATAGCCCTCGGCGCGAACGGCTGCTTCCTCCAGGTTCAGATTCTGCGCGTTAATGATCACCCGCCCGGGCAGATTGGTGACGGTGCCCCCCGCAATCTCCGGCGGCCGGGAATAGATGTTGTCCACCGAGGCGCTGTAGCCGGCGTAGGCGCCGCTCACGATGCGGTTGGTAAAATCCTCTTCGTACAGGAAATTATTCGTCAGCGCTGCGTTCCCCGAGTTGCCGTTGGCGAACTCACCGGGTTCCAAGCGCGAGAGCAAATAATTCGCCGGCCGATAGGTATTGCCGGTCTCCGGGTTGACCAGCAACCCGCGGGCGGTGGAGGAGGCCAGCGTATCCCGCAGGTAGAGCGTGGTCATGGCCGGCTCGCCGGTGAACAGGTTGGTGGTGGACCACGCCAGTCCCGCCGTGACGGTTTGAAAATGATTGGTGGGAATCGTGCTGGGAGCAAACCGGAAGACAACGGCAATATTGGTGTCCGCCACCGAGGCAAAGGCGGCCTGGCGGATGATATTGGTGGCCACGAGCAGATTCGTGACACTGCCGTCCAAGTTGGTCAGGGTCAACGACCGCTGCCCGCCAACAAAATTCGTGTAGAAGGCGGAAATGGGATTTTCGAGGTAAAACTGCGTCATCCCCCTGCCCTGCACGGCTTCCACATAATGCGGCGGGGTCACGACAAACAAATTATCCTCCTCGGCCATCATCAAATTCGCGCTGTTCCAGTCGGCATTGGTCTGTCCCCAATAATAATCATAAATGGCCACATCGGCACTGAACTGGCCGCCGTCCAGATCGTTGCCGCTGCCCCTCGGTTCAATCGCCCCCGCGCCGAGCGCGCTGTAAAACAGGTCGGCATTGGTGGCGGTGAGTTGCAAGGCGCCATTGGCGCCCACGCCAAGATAACCGCGGTTGACGATGTTCGTGGCCAAAACCGACAAACGGCTGGGGCCCAAAAAGGAGTCGCGGGCCGTGACCGTCGCCCCGGATTTATTGTGGAAATTAACCGCGGGTTGGCGGGTGGCATTGCCGCCGCCGCCGGGACCGGTGAGCACCGTGTCGAACCGGAACCCCACCATCCCGTTCATGGTGCCGTTGTTCGTGAAATTACGCGTATTCGAGGTGTCAAACGGAGCCGACGTGGCAATGTTGATTATTCCGTTATTCACCACGCTGATGGCATCCACCGGCGGCGGGAAAGTGATAACCCCGTTGTTTACCCAGAGAGGATCGGGTTGCGCCCCCGCCGGAACGGCCAGCATGGCCGTCAACCCCACTGTCATCAAAACCTGTCTCATACTCGGTAACTCGTCTTTACGGCCACGATGCTTCGCCGGTCATGGCTCAATGGTAATCGAATAAGCCCGGTCCACAGAACGCGAACCCGCATCCGTCAGTCGCACCACAAAATCAAACGTCCCCACCATGGTGGGCGTGCCCGCCAGCACACACCGGCTGCTGTCGCTGGGGTCGGGCACCAGGAACAATCCCGGCGGTAAGCCGGGCGATCCTGGGGCCAGCGACCAGACATAGGGGAATTGCCCGCCGTTGACGGCAAACCAGGCCCGCACCGGATATTCCACCGGCAATCCCGCCGGCGGTTGCGGATACGGCTGTTGGAGGCCGCCCGTGGGCAACGCCAGCTCTTCCCAGGGAAGAATCGCACTGGTTTGCGCCAGACGGTTGGTCATTTCCACCCAGGGCTGCACTTGGATCAATACTTGATTCTCCAAGTCGGCAATGCTGGTCCCCTGGGGATAGACAATCGGGGCGTTGGTCGTCCCATCGAAGGAACCCCAGATAAAATTGGTGGTTGCCGCGGCTTCCGTTAAACCGGAGTTGGGCAGGAACGGATTGTAAACGTTCACCAGCAGGGGGCCCACTTTGTTGAATTCAATGAATAAAGGCGCTTCCAATGTGCCCGGACCCAACACCTTGTCAGGATTCGGGTCCGCCGCGTTGGTGGGCGTGAAATAGTGGGGCGCCTGCCGGAACCCCCAGCCGAACCATGCGTTGCCTGCTTGACGCTCCTCGGCGGAGAAGACAAAGTCCGGGCGTGTCACCACCCGGTGGAAATGTTCGGGGATGATTTGATTATTGGTGACCGCATACAGCACGTAACTATTGGTCACCGGGTGGAAATACCGTTCCAACAAAGAATCGTAATCGCGCCGGATGAATTGGACCCGGTCCATGCCTTGGCGCAGGGCGACCGAATCGTTTTCACACGGCACCGGATAGACCACCAGCACATGGTTGGTGAAATAGGTGACGTAGCTTTCCGAATACTCCTGGTTGAAAATATTGGTGGCCTCCTGCGCGTTGGTGGCGGCCACGGGCGTGTTCGTCTCGATGAGCACCCGGACCAACTGGGTGCTGATGGGGAAGAACCCACAGCCGGAATTCGTCGTCAACAGGAAATAATCCCCGTTCACAAAATTGGTGAAGATCGTCTTCTGGGTGATATTGGTGCAGATGGACCCGGCCGGGGCAAAGGGCCGGCAGGCGGTGGTGGAGATATTGGTCTGCAGAATCGTCATCCACCCGTTCGTGTAGTAGGTGTTGGTGATCACGTTCCCAAAGGCGTGCCGATACCAGATGGCCGCGTTGGTTTCGTAGGTGATGTTGGTGGCCAGCTTCGCCACCCCGGCCGGCGAATAGGGGGCGTTCGTGAAATAGATCAGCCGGTTGGTGGTCACCACGTTGGTAAAAATCGGCGTGCTCTCCAGAATGATCAAGTCGGGGTATAACGCGCTGAGCCCGTCCGGACTGTTGGTCAGGGACTGGCTGACCAGCAGCGACAAATTCGAGCTGACCAACAACTGGGGGGTGGCAAAATTGGTCTTTGATAAAACGCTGTCGCTCGACACCTTCTCCACGTTCAGGTTGTTGGTGCGCCACATGTACCGCAGCCCCCCCACGTCGTCGCGGGTCAATCCCGTGTAAAACACCCCGTAATCA
>MWDV01000173.1 GCA_002070715.1 Verrucomicrobia bacterium ADurb.Bin118 | reverse complement strand
CGTTTCCGCCGTCAACCGGTCGGATAGAAACTCGCCCGGCGGACCATCGGGGAGATTCGCCAGTTGATAGGGCGGGAAATAACTGGGCGGATGGCCGCGGTCATTGCCGCCGATGTTCACATCAAAGCCGTGGTGTTCCGGGTAAAACTCCGGGCCGCCCAGATGCCATTTGCCAATGCTCGCGGTGATGTATCCGGCCTCCCGGAAAGCGTCCCCCAGGGTGCGTTCCTCCCGCGGCAGGTGCATGGTCCAATCCGGCACGCGCAACCGGGCGTGCGGCCGCACATGGCCCTTGATCCAATCCGTGATGTGCAGCCGCGCGGGATATTTGCCGGTCAGGAGCGACGCGCGCGAGGGGGAACAGACGGTGCAGGCGGCGTAGGCTTGGGTGAAGCGCATGCCCTCCCGCGCCAGTTGATCAATATGCGGGGTGGCATAAAAGGTGGATCCCTGGCAGCCCAGGTCCGTCCATCCGAGATCATCCACAAGAATAAAGATGAAATTCAGACGGGGCCCGGCCTGGACCGTAATCCCCCAAAGGAGCCACAACACCGCCAGCAGCCACCCCCACCGCGCCGGCTTTCTCCAAGCGGCGGCGCTGTGCTCAGAGGACGCGGGGCCGGTGGCGACGACCCCGCGCCCCAAGGCCGGAGGGGACGCGCACTCGATCAACGCTTCAACTGCCGTGGCTGGCGAGTTCCTCGTTGTTGAGCGCGTTGAGGATTTTGAATTGTTCCGCATGCAACCCAGGATCGGCCCGGAAGGAGAGTTTGCCGAAGTAACGCTTCTCCATTTCGATCAGGAGTTTTTCGTCCTGGGTGCGCAGTCGTTCGAGCACTTTCGGATGCACGACGATGCGCAGTTGGAAATCCGACTCGTCCCGCGCGCGTTTCTTGAGGATTTCCCCCAGTTTGCGCTGGATTTCCACGCTCATGCTCAGGGCGCTCTTGACGCGGCCCCGCCCCTTGCAATACGGGCAATCATCATAGACGGCGTCATACACGCTCTCGGAATGACGTTGGCGGGTCATTTCCATGAGGCCCAGTTGCGAGATGGGCAGCACATGGGTTTTGGCGCGGTCCCGGCGCAGCCCCTCCTTGACCTTTTGATACACGCTTTGCTGGTCGCGGCGCGATTTCATGTCAATGAAATCGAGCACGATCAGGCCGCCCATGTTGCGGAGGCGCAACTGCCGGGCGATTTCCTCGGCGGCTTCCAGGTTGGTGAGGAGGATGGTGGCTTCCTGATCCTTGCCGCCCTTCTGCCGTCCGGTGTTCACGTCAATGGCCACGAGCGCCTCGGTTTCATCCACCACGAGGTAGCCGCCGCTCTTGAGATGAACCGTGCGCGCAAAGGCGTTGTCGAGCTGCCGGCTGATGCCGAACCGGTCAAACACCGGCTGGGAATCGTTATAGAACTTCACCTTGTTGGCCGACCGGCGGGAAATCCGCGCGATGGTTTCGCGCATGCGTTCCTCCGCCTTGGGATGATCCACCACAATGCGCTCCACGTCCTCGGTGAGAAAATCGCGGACCGTGCGATCAATCAGGTCCGGTTCCTGAAAAACACAGGTCGCGGTGGGCTGGGCCTTGATGCGTTCGGTGATCCCGTGCCATTCCTGGAGCAACCAGGCGAGGTCGCGCACGAAGTACCGTTTTTGCTGGCCCTCCCCGGCGGTGCGCATGATCACGCCCATGCCGTCCGGGATCGCCAGTTCCCGCAGAATTTTCTTCAACCGCTGGCGTTCCTGCTGGCTTTCGATCTTGCGCGAAATGCCGCTTTGATCGGCTTGCGGCAGCAGCACGAGATACCGCCCGGGCAGCACCAGGTTGGTGGTGACCCGCGGGCCTTTGGTGCCGATCGGCCCCTTGGTGACCTGCACGATCAGATCACTGCCCGGCGGGTACAGGCGCGGTACATCTTTCTGCGTAATCTTCGGCTTGTCGCGTTTGCGGCCGCCGCGGTCCACGATTTCCACGCTGCTGTCGAACTGATTCGGGACGATGTCCCAATAATGCAGAAAGGCGTTCTTCTCAAAACCGATGTCCACAAACGCGGCTTTGAGGCCTTCCTCCAGATTGCGCACGCGGCCCTTGAAGATGCTGCCCACGAGCCGTTCCTCGGTGGTGCGCTCGATGTTGAATTCCTCCAGCTTGCCGTCCTCCAGGATGGCCACCCGGGTCTCCAACGATTCGGCGTTGATGATGATTTCCTTGTGCGTTTTGGGGGTGGGCTTCAGCAACCGTTGCACCTTTTGCACGATCTTGTTGGCCGCGCTGCGCAGGGTGTCAACGATGCCCTTGGGCGGCGGCTCGGGGATGGGCACGGGTTGATACGGCTTCTCCTTCATCCGCGCCGTGGCCGCCGGGGAATCGGCCGGCTGGGCCGTCCGCGCGGGCGCGGCGCCCGGCGGAGCCGGCGGCACACCATCGGGCGGCAACCCGGCGGCGATGTTTTGCGCCCGTTCGATTTCATGTTCATGCCGCCGTTCAAAAAGTTTTTCCGAAGCGACGACGTCGCGGCGGGTAGTCGCCGCGCGGGCCTCCCGCGCCTCCGCCTTTTGGCGGGGCGTGGCGCTCAAACCGCCGGCCGGCCGAAACCGCATGCCGCGGCGGCGCCGCGAAAAATTGCGTTCACTCATAATCAATAACCTTTTCGGTATCTGTACACGTTTTGCATCAAGCCCATGGCGATCAACGAGCCGACCACTGAGGATCCGCCGTAGGAAAGCAGCGGCAGCGGGACGCCCGTCACGGGCATGAGGCGAATGTTCATGCCGATATTGATGAAAACCTGGCTGAAGAGCAGGGTCACCACGCCCACAGCCAGCAACCTTCCCAGGCGGTCGCGCGCCTGGCCGGCGATCCGGATTCCGGTGAACAGGACCACCGCATACAGCGTGAGCACCGTCACGCTGCCGACAAATCCCTTCTCCTCGGCGATGACAGAGAAGATGAAGTCGTTGTGCGCCACGGCCCGCGGCAGATAACCCAGGGCATTCTGAGTGCCCTGCCGCCAGCCCTTGCCCGTCAACCCACCGGAGCCGACGGAGATGAGCGCCTGTCGAATGTTATGAAAATAATCGCGATACTCGTTCAGCAACCGCTGCCGTTCCGCCGGCGTGGCGTCCGGGGGAATGGAACGGATGCCGAAATAAACCTGCAACCGCCGCCGCTGATAATCCTCCAGCTTGATCTGCCAATGAGGCGGGGCGAAAAGCACGTCCACGAGGAACAGCGTCATCACGATGCCGACGCCGCCCACCAACCGCAGCAGGAACCGCCGCGGCACGCCGGCCACGTACATCATCACCAACCCGGTGGGCAGCAGGACAATGGCGGAGCCCAGATCCGGCTCCTTTAGAATCAGCGCGAACGGCAGCAACATCAGACCGATGGCCTTCCAGTACACCGCCGCCGTCTTCAATTCCTCGCGGGGCCGGCTCAGGAAATGCGCCAGGGCGAGCACCACCGCCAGTTTCGCAAATTCCGAGGGTTGGAACTGAAAAAATCCCAGGTCGAGCCAGCGGCGCGCGCCGTAACGAACCGATCCCACACCGGGAATCAACACCGCCAGCAACAACACGAGCGTGATGCCGTACGCCACCAACGACCAACGCGCCAGGGTTTGATAGTCCACCAGACACAACGCCAGCGCCCCGCCCGCGCCCACGGCGTACCACAACAATTGCCGGAACCAACTCTGCTGCAGCAACGGCGCGAGCTGCGCCGCTTCGTTCACCATCGTGGCGCTGTACACAAACAACGCGCCCACCAGCATCAATCCCAGCACCGCGCCCGCTTGGAGTTTGTCCAAGCGCGACTGGCGTTCGTTGAGGAGGGCGTCGTACATGTCAGGGAGTGTAGGCCAACCCATTGGCCCCGCCGGTTTCGAGGCGCTGCAGGGCGGTGAAAATATCGCGGGCGATGGGGGCGCACGTGCCGCCGCCCGATCCGCCATCCTCCACCATGACCACCACCGCGTAACGCGGCGCTTCGTAGGGAGCGTAGGCAATGAACCAAGTGGTGTGTCCGGTCAGGCGGTTATGGGCGTCCATGACCTGCGCCGTCCCGGTTTTGCCGCACACCCGCCACGCGTGCGGCTGGCGATAGTATTCGCGGAACGGTTTGTAGGCGGTCCCTTCCGGGTCCTCGGTATCCGCCAGCATGGCTTCATGCAGCCAGCGCAAACTACGGTCGCTCACCCCCAAAGTGTTCCGCACCCGGGCGGCGGGGAAGGTTTCCTCCGCAGTTGCCGGCCCGGCCTCATCCGTCCGTGCTTCCAATCGCGCCACCAACCGCGGCCAAAACACGGTGCCGCCGTTGGCAATCGCCGCTGTCATCACTGCCATCTGCAAGGGCGTCACCGCAATCGGTCCCTGACCCAGACAGAGATTCGCCGTGTCGCCGTCGCGCCAGTTGCCGCCGGTGACTTGGCGCAGTGAGGGAAAAACGCCGGCGGTTTCCTGGCGGGTGCCCAGGTTGACGCGTTCGCCCAGGTGCAGTCGCTGGCCGAGTTTCACAATGTTCTCAATCCCCGCCACTTGAAGGCCTTGGGCGATGAAATACGCGTTGCTGGACTTGAGCAGGGCGCGGCGGAAATCGTAATCCCCGGGCGACGCCAGATCGCGAAACGAGCGCCGGCCCACGTAGATAATGCCGCGCCCCGGGTTTGCCGGATTCGGTTGCACGCGATAAGTGGCGCGCGGATTCAAGCCGTTCTCCAAGCAGGCCAGACCCACGATCACTTTGAAAATCGAACCCGGCGCATAGTGTTCCTGTGTGGCGCGATTGATCTGCGGGCGCAGGGTGGGGTGGTTCAGCTTGGCCAGTTCCCCCGGCGGAAACCCCTGCACGAAATGGTTGGGATTCGGCGCGGGCACAGACGCCAGGGCGAGAATATCCCCATTGCGCACGTCCATCACCACCGCCGCGCCGCGGACATTGACACCGGAACGGACCAAGGCTTGTTCCGCCGCCTTCTGCATCCGCACGTCCAAGGTCAGCACGGCGTTCCGCCCTGGTTCGTTGGCGCTCCAAACCACCTCGGACTCACGGTAGCCGAGGATGTTGACCAACACCGATTTTGCCCCCGCCCGTCCCCGCAACTGCGCGTCGTAACCGCCTTCGATGCCCACCAATCCGCGATAGTCCGGCAACCGATAGGAGGGGGACGCCTCTTCGCCCGGATGCGAGGTGTCATCGCTGGTCAGGTAACCGAGCACGTGCGCGGCGGTGGCTTGGAAGGGATAAACCCGCAGGGACTGGATTTCGAGATCGGCCGCGAGCAGCCCGGCGTCTTGTTCTTGAAACCGCGCCACCTGCACCGGGGCCAGGTCCACCAGCGCGGGATAGGGCAGCGCCCGGCGCGATTGGTAATGCCGCCGGAATTGGGCGGGATCGAACGGGACGGGTTGCTGCAGGCGGGTCGCCAGTTCCGCCACCGTGTTACTGACCACTGCGGTGCGCACCGCCCATTGCAAGGCGTCGGACTCGGCGCGGTTGAGTTTCACGTACTGGGTCTTGACGGTATGGAAGCCCAGCCAGCGGGTCCAGGCGGGCAGGGCATTCGTGATCACCTGCCGGGGGCGCGCCTGCTGGTACGTCGCCCGGAACTGCGGACTGAGTTCCTCCAGATAAAGTCCGATGTTGAACCGGGGACGGTTCTCCGCGAGCGCCACGCCGTGACGATCCAGAATCCGGCCGCGCGGCGCCGGCACGCGCACGGTGCGGAACGATTGCGTCTCCAAACTGGCCTGATACCCGCGCGCCAAAACAATCTGCACCCACCACAATCCGACGAGCAACACGCCCAACCCGATCAACACGCCCAGCGTCAACGCGCGGAGCGGCGGATCGTTTTTTTTCAGTTGGTCAAAAATCAACATGGCTCACCGGCGCCCCCGTCGGATGTCCCGGTCGGGGCGAAAACTGGATTGCGTATGCCGGCGATAACTCAGGGCCAGTTGTCCCGCCTCGAAGAACCGGCAGAGCGGCGGCGTCAGGCTGCCGCCGACCAGGGCCATGACCGCCAGTTGCCAGATCGTGCCCCAGCCCACCAAGGGCGCATAACCCGCCGTCAGCAACAGCAGCAAGGTCAGCAGCGGCACCACGCCGCAGGCCGCCAGACCCAGCAGGAATTGCGCAAACGCCTGGCGGCGCAAAATTAATCCCCGCCACGCGTACAAGCCCAGGCCGACCACGAACAACGGCAGAATGGAAATCCCCCAGGGATTCGCGGAGAGCGCGTCGAAACCGAGTCCGCCGAACACGGCCAGCAACGCGACGGTGGCCAGACGGGTTTGCAACGCGGCACACACCATGAGAGCCGGCAACAAGTCCACTTGGACTCCGATCCATCCGCGCAGACCGCCCCACCACGCCTGCGCAAACGCGACCACAAGGGCCATCAATAGGATCAACAGGGTGGGAATCACGTTCATGGCATTAACACCCAGATTTCCTCCAAGCCGTTGAGATTGGCGGCCAGCTTGACGCGCGCCTCGACGTACAGCCCGAATTCCACCGACTGCGAATCCAACACCTGCCCGATGGGAATGCCCTTGGGGAAGATCCCGCCCAAACCGCTGGTCACCACCTTTTGCCCGGGTTTCACGACAGCGCCGGGCGGCAGATAACTCAGCACCGCCACATCGCCCGGCACCGGACCAGACGGGCCGAGAACCCCGTTGTCCCGCGTCGCATTTTCCACCAGGGCCGCCACGCGGCAGTTGGGGTCGCCGAGCAAAACCACCTGGGCCCGGTCAAAGCTCACCGCGGAAACGCGGCCCACCAATCCCTCCACAGTCAAAACCGGCAGGTTGGTGCGCAGCCCGTCGCGGCTGCCCAGATCAATCTGCACGGTGCGCCACCAGTTGGCCGGTTCCCGGAGGATGACTTGGCCCAGCTTGAGCCGGCCTTTCCACGGCGCTTGCTCGCGCCAGCCCAGGAATTGCCGGAGCCGGGCGTTTTCCCGGGCGATTTCCACCGCCTGCGTCGCCACCAGTTGCAGTTGTTGGTTGTCCCGGCGGAGTTGTTGATTTTCCCGAATCAGTTCGCGCCGGGGCACCAGCAGATCGCCCGCCTGCCCGGCGAGATTTTGCGAGGTGGCCGCGAAACCAAACAGGGGAAGAAAAAAACCGTTGAACGCAAAACGCAGGCGCGCGACCGCTCCGCCGGGCAGGTTCAACACCACCAGCGCGATCAAGGTCACAATAATCAGTGCGACGTAATGCGGTCGCTTCAACATCAGTTCACGCGTCCCGCCGGAGCGGGATTGCGGCGAACGCGGAGGGCACTAACGGGAGTGGGTCGAGACGCGCTTGAGAAATTGCAGCTCTTGTAGCACCCGGCCCGTGCCCTCGGCCACGGCGCACAGGGGCTCGCCGGCCAGATGCACCGGCAGGCCCGTTTCCTCGGCCACCAGCCGATCTATGCCACGAATCAGCGAGCCGCCGCCCGCCATGACGATCCCGCGATCCACGAGGTCGGCCGCCAGTTCCGGCGGGCACCGTTCCAACGTGATGCGAATGGATTCGAGGATGCTGGACAACGGCTCATGCAGAGCTTCCCGAATTTCTTCCGAGCGAATGGTCAACGTTTTGGGCAGTCCGGTGCTCAAATCGCGTCCCTTGACTTCCATGGTCAGTTCCTGCTCCAGCGGAAAGGCCGATCCAATCCGGATCTTGATTTCCTCCGCCGTGCGTTCGCCAATCATCAGGTTATAGGCCCGTTTCATGTGCGCGATGATCGTGTCATCCAATTCGTCCCCGCCCACCCGCAGGCTGCGGCTGAAGACGATGCCGGCCAGGGAGATGATGGCGATTTCGCATGTGCCCCCGCCGATGTCCACGATCATGTTGCCCGCCGGCTCGTGCACGGGCAGGCCCACCCCGATGGCCGACGCCATCGGCTGTTCAATCAGGTACACCTCCCGCGCCCCGGCATGGGTCGCCGAATCTTTCACCGCCCGTTTCTCCACTTCCGTGATGCCCGACGGCACCGCCACCACGACCCGTGGGGCGATGAGCTTCCGATGATGGACCTTTTGAATGAAGTGGCGCAGCATCGCCTCGGTGATTTCAAAATCCGCGATCACGCCGTCCTTCATCGGACGGATGGCGACGATATTCCCCGGCGTGCGGCCCAGCATGCGCTTGGCTTCCTCGCCCACGGCCAGGACGTTGGTGGTGCCCGCTTCAATCGCGACCACGGAGGGCTCGCGCAGGACGATGCCTCGATCACGGACGTAAACGAGCGAATTGGCCGTCCCGAGGTCTATTCCAATATCGTTGGAGAACAGACTTTTAAGTTGCGCAAACATGAAATGTTGCCTAGCGGGCGTCACAGTAGTTTCTCCGCCCCGCTCCCGTCAAGTGGAAAGGAGGCCCCAAAAGAAAAAATCTCTCTCGTTAACGGCACCCCAAAAGGCCTTCCAAACGACCGATTTCTTGTGGTAACCCGGTCAAAACCAAGCCAAAACCGGCCTTCCCTATCGGGAACAAACTTTGGGCTGATCAATGCGTGCGGATGCGGAGAAATTTGGGGATTCAATGATTCTTATTCTCGGTCACCACGAATGACGCACACCTTCAAACGGAGTCCTTAATCGTAGTCCAAGCGGGCGGTGACGCGCGCCGGGGCATCCCCCACGAAACGAATCCAACGCGCTTGGAAGGCGGGCGGGAAATCGTAACGAACCGGCGATGCGGGAGTAACGGCGAAGGTTTGGTGTTTTACCCAGAATCCGTCACCGGTCAGATCCACTTCAACCCGCACCGTAACGGGCGCGCTCGCGGTCAGGTTCAACCGGCGCCGGTCGTATCCCCAAAACAGATAAGGGTCGCTCGGTTCGCCGGCTTGAATGGGCGTTTCATGCCACGGGCCGCCGCGCCCGCGCGGTTTGCCGAGTTGCCATAAATCGTCAATCGCCCCCGCCCAGACCGCCGCCCGCCCATCCGGGCTGCGCAAGAGGTGTCGGCTGGGCGGCGCGTGAGGTTGAATGCCGGTGAGAATCAGCAAGCCGCGATACGAACAATAATCCATCACACGAAACGGATGAGTCGCCACCGGGCGCATCCGGGCAAAGCCTCCGGCATTCTCCGCCGGCAATTCATAAAAGGTGCCATGCACACTCAATAGATCCCGTTCGGTGACAACTTCCCGGGCGAGGCGCAACTGTCCGGCGAGCGTGGGGGCGTCATAGGCCGCCGCCGTTTTCGGCAACCGCCAGCGCCGGCTCTGGTCATCCACAATCAGCACCGACGCGGATTCCACGCTCGCCACGCCTTGGGGAACAGCCACGTTGGTCCGCAGCGTCGCGTGGGCGTGGGGATCGTTGACCGGCTGCAGACGCAGATCGCCGGTCAGTTCATAATAACCCACCTCTTCGCTGTCCGCGCCGTACTGCCGTATGGCCGCCAGTTGCAGTGTGCGACGATTCTCCCCCCGCGCGCGCACCCAGCCGCCCCAGTGCGGGGTGTCTTCCGCGACGCGGGCGAGACCGGTGAACAGCGCCGCCGGTTCAGACGACCGTGAATCGGGATTCGAATAAGTGAAAAGCACCGTGAGGGAAGGTTGATCCGTTTCCGTGCGGACGCGCACCCATTCGCCGGTGGCGTCGGCGCCAAACGCCCGCCAGATTGCGGCGCCGGGCGGCACTTGAACCGTCTGCAACGGCTTCCATTGTCCGGTGCCCAGTGCGTCGCTTTCGATTACGAGCGATGCCGGCGTGGAGCCTTCGTTGACAAAGTGCGCCGCCCGCCGCTGCCACCCGGCGAACAGGAACGGCTCGGAACAAGCGCCGGCGTTCACCGCGTCGCGTAACCAAACGGCGCCATTGGCCAGCGTGGGGCCCAGATGATCCGGGGTTTCCGGGTCCGTGAACCAGAGATTGGATTGGGATTGGCCAGGCCCGGCGATCGCGCCTTTGACCCGGCGTTTGTTGAGGAATTCGGATCGGGCCGCGTCGTCACAGCCGAAGACCAGGCGATCATTCCACCGGCAAAAATCACCGATGATTTTGAGATAGGCGGCGCGCGGGCGAATCCCGGCCGTGTGGGTCACGCCAAAGTCACGCGGAAACCGCCAGAACATCCCGTGCATCGTCATCAACAGATCCGGCTCGCCGATGTCACGGATGCGCGGCCATTCCGTGTTCCAACCGTGGGCGCCGTCGTAACTGTGACTGGCTTTGGGCAGACGAAAAGCCCGCCACGTTCCCCCCGTCCGCAACATCAAAATCAACGAGCGATGATCCCAGCCGATGCTCCAGATGGGATCGGTATCCGGATGGGCGTTGCCGGATAATCCCCCCGGTCCGGTGACCTCGGTGAACTGGTTGCGCCGCACGACTGTCCAAGTGTCCGCCCGCCCATCCCATTCCGCAAGGCAACCGCTCGGCACGTCGGGGCGTTGCCGGGCGACCGTGCCTTGCTCGCCATTGTTCGCATAGATCAACCGGCCCTGGCCGGAATAGAGGCCTTTGCCGTGGTAGCCGGGAAGATCGGCAAAGCGCGGTGGAGTCCGGGCGGCGCGCGGTCCGCGCGTGGCGTTCCGGAAATACTCGTCGGTGAACAGCTCCGTGACCGCCAGCGTCCGGACATCCACTTCGTAAAAGCCTTCTTCCATCGTGGCATAATAGATTTTGTCCGCCGGCGACGTCAGATGCCGGGCGGTGCCGGTGGGGCGGCCAAACAGATTGGTATAAGGAATCACGCGCACGCCGCCCCGCGCATCCACGGCGTAGGGACCGATGAAGAGCTGCTGGGACTCGCGATGGATCATGCGATTGGCCGGGGTGCCGCCGATGCTTTCCGGGCGAATGATCTGCCGCAGATCGGGTGTGATTTCGTAGAGCTTGTCCGTGGACCCGCCGGGTTGATGCGGTGCGTAGGTGACCACCCACAACCGGTTCGCCCACGGCACCACCGCGCCCGTGCCGCACTCCGCTTCGTCATTGAACATCGCCAGGTGCGGATAAATCCCGCTGAGCGCGCCGGCCATCGCCCAGACCGTCGCCGGCAACCCGAATCCCAAGGCGGCGAATAGATAACGAAGCACGCGAACACGCATGAGTTCAGCGTAACGGCGCACCGCAACCACCGTCAATTACCGGTCCGGTCGCGGGGACTATGGTTTCTTGATCGCGGTCAGTGTCCCATCAAACGCTGTCGCGTAAACGCGGTCGCCATCGCTCACCACCGATGACATGACGAATAATCGTGGAGACACTTGATACCGCCAGAGCACCCGGCCGTCGGCGGC
>MWDV01000172.1 GCA_002070715.1 Verrucomicrobia bacterium ADurb.Bin118 | reverse complement strand
GGATTTGGCACGGGCTCTCCGTTTGAGGAGGGAGCGACGGCGGCGGCGCGGGGGCGGGATATCGAAGGCGAGATTCTGGTCACTTTGACCGAGGCCCTGCGCGGCTCCGTTCGCACGGTCACCGTGCGGCGCGGCGCGGGGCGCACGGCGCGAACGGACCGGTGTCAGGTAAAGATTCCGCCGGGCGTGGGCGAAGGCCAGCGGTTGCGGCTGGCGGGTCGCGGCGAGGTGGGGAGCGGCGGTGGGGATTCGGGGGATTTGTATTTGCGGGTCCGGTTCGCCAAACACCCTGACTTCGAAGTGGACGGCGGGAATCTGATTTATGAGGCGGAACTCGCGCCGTGGGAAGCGGTGTTGGGCACGCAATTATCCGTGCCCACGCTGGAAGGGCGCGTGAATATCAAGATTCCCCCCGGCACCCAGAATGGCCAGAAACTGCGCGTGAGCGGACGCGGCCTGCCGCGGCGCGGCGGCGGGGCGGGGGACCTGATGGTGGTGGTGCGGATCGAAGTGCCCGCGCGCGTCGCCGAAGGGGAACGCAAGTTGTGGGAACAACTCGCGCGTGAATCCACCTTCAATCCCCGTCAATAATCCGATGCCGGCAACCCAGCATTCGGAGGCTCCCCGGAGCGTGGTCATCACGGGCTGCACCCGGGGTTGCGGACGCGCCATGACGGAGGAATTCATCCGCCGCGGCCACACCGTGATCGGTTGCGGGCGTTCGTCCGCCGCGATTCAGGAACTGCGGGAACAACACGGTCCGCCCCACGATTTCGATGTGGTCAACGTGGCGGACGACGCGGCCGTGGCCGCGTGGGCGGCGCGGATTCTCCAGCGGCACGCCGCGCCGGATCTGCTCTTGAACAACGCGGCGATCATCAATCCCAACGCCCGGTTGTGGGAAGTTTCGGCCTGCGATTTTTCGGCGGTGGTGGACGTCAATCTCAACGGTGTGGCGAATGTCATTCGGCATTGGGTGCCGGCCATGATCCGGCGGGGCCGGGGGGTCATCGTCAATTTCAGTTCCGGCTGGGGACGCAGCACCGACGCCGAGGTGGCGCCGTATTGCGCGACCAAGTGGGCCATTGAAGGTTTGACCCAGGCGCTCGCGCAGGAACTGCCGTCCGGTCTGGCCGCCATTCCGCTCAATCCCGGAGTGATCAACACGGCCATGTTGCAAAGCTGTTTCGGCGCGGCGGCCGCCAATTATTCCGACGCGGTGCGTTGGGCCAGCACAGCGGTGCCGTTCCTGTTGCGCCTGGGCCCGAAAGACAACGGCCAGCCGCTGACGGCCCCATGACGCGCCGGCGGATTCAGCGCCGGGCCGGTTCGGGAATCTTGATCGTCACGCCCGGCTGGAGTTTGTTGAAATCCAAATCGGGATTGGCCGCCATGATGGCGCTGATGGAGACATCATAACGCAGGGATAATTCCACGAGGGTTTCCCGTTCGTGAAACGTGTGTGCGCGCAGCCGCGGCGGGGGCGGCGGCGGCTCGGGGGGCAGGGCCTGGCCCAGGGCTTCGGCGTTGGCGCGGAGTTGCTCCAATTCCAGGCGCTTGAGCTCGATGGCCTTTTGCATGTCGGTCAAGGTGGCGTCGTCGCGGATGTGTTGTTGTTCGGCTGCGGTCGCCAGACTGATTTCATGCAGGGTATCCGCGGCTTCCGGCCGCCCCGCTTGTTGCGCCTCGGCAAACGCCTCGCGGTAGGTGGGATCCTGCAACTTCTGGAATTCTTCGAAGCGTGTCTTGCCGAGGGCGAGTTGCATGGCTTGGTCGCGTTGTTGTTCCAGTTCGGTCCGGCGCAACATCGTGGCGGGATCGGTGGCCTCGCCCAGCAGGGCCAGTTGCAGATCCACTGCGTCCCGCGCCCGGAAAAGCGCGCGGAATTCCTCCGGGGTGGCGTTGAAATACTGCAGGTGCGCCAGTTCCTCGCGCAAATGGGCCGCGCTCTCGGAAAAGCGGAGCAGGAATTCCTCCAATTGCGGCGGCGTCAAAACGCGCGCCAGTTCCTCGCGGGTTTGTTGCCGGAATTTCGCCAGGTCGGCCGGATCAAGAGGACGGCCTTCCTGCTGTCGTGTTTCCCAGTAGGCTTGGAGACGGTCCTGTGACTGGCTGGTGATTTCCTGCACGGTTTGCTTGACCTCGGCGGACAACAGCCCCAGCACCGGTCCATCCAGGGTCACGCCCGGCCGGCTGGGACGCGGGAGGCTGAGTTGATCGCCAATTTCCCAGGCCGGCCCCAGCAGGCTGGTGAGGAGCGCGCGGCGTTCCGCGTCTAATTCGCGCAGCTTGGCCTGCGCGGTGGCCTGCACGACGGGATCGGGCTCGGCGCGCCACCATTGTTGTTCCGGCGTGATGATTTCCGCCGCCCGCCGGCGCGCATACAAGGCGTTCACATCCGCGATGATGATGTCGCGAATCGTTTGTTCCGGGCAGGCGATGTCGCGCAAATTGGCGATGTATTTGGCGTAGTCGGGCGATTCCAATTCGCTCCAGCTAAAAAACTGCCGGCGGAAAACGACGTTGGTGCGAATCTGGGGAGAGGCGTTGGTATCGCTGAGAACCGTCTCCACCGGGCCGGGCGGACGGGCGTGACGCAGGGAAAGCCACCAGCCGACGGCCAACCCCAGGTTGGCGGCCAGCGAGACGAGGCAGAGCACGCGCCAGCGCATAGCAGTCATCAAAGCCATGACTGCCACAACCGCCCGGGAAAGGCAACGCGCGAATCAGCCGAATCAATGAAAATTCCCGGCGGGGGCAGTTGCGGAGAATCTCAACCCAGCGCCCCGAGGTCGCGCAAGCAGAGGCCGCAGTGCGGGACGGCACAATCTCTGGAAGAGCAGGATCAGCGGGTGGAGGCCGTGACGATGCGGCGGGCGCGCGGGTAGGAGCCGAGGTTGAACACGTTTGCGTAACCCAATTGTTTCAGTTGCCGCCGCGCGAGGCCGCTGCGGGCGCCGCTCAAACAATACAAGAGGACGGCCTGATTCCGGTCGGGCACCCGGGTGGGCAGGCGGGCGGTCAGTTCCTCCAGCGAGATGTTGATGGCGTTGGGCAGATGGCCGCCGCGGTATTCTTCCGGGGTGCGCACGTCCACCAGCACCGCGCCTTGTTGCAGATGCGCCCGCGCGCTTTCCGCCGATACAAAAAACAATCGCGGGACGAACCAGACGACGGCAATAACCGCCACCACGAGCCACAACCAGGTGCCGTTCATGCCGCTTCGGAGCCATCGGTTTGGGCGGCGGTTCCGGTTTCCAACAAATCCGCCGCCTGGGCGACACACGCCGCGCAGGGATGGCGGCGCGCCGTCCGCAATTCCCGGCAATAAACCGACCCCAGATCGGCGGCGAATTGCGCCTTCAACTGATCGGCCCTGGCCGGGGCCAGAACGCAGGCGGCATGCAGTGCCCCGCACAATCCGTCCGGTGCCCGCCCGCCGCCCAGGCGTTGAAAATCCGCCAGCGACAACGCGGTTTGTCCGCCGCCCTCTTGAAAGGCGTGCAGCACGGATTGCGCGCAGTTCAGGCGCAGCGGGGGTTGGTGAAAGATGGCAAGTGCGCGATGCTTCATGGGCCGGGAACGGGAACTCACGGGGTGGGGAGTTTGGCCGGGGTGCGCGGATCGTAATGGGCGCGAATCCCGCCGATCAGACTTTGGACGTTGAAGCCATGCTGCGCCAGGATGCGGGCGCCGAAGTAGGAGGTTTTGCCCAGGGCGCAAACCGTCACCACCGGGCGGTTGCGGTCGAGTTTGTCGAGCTGCTGGCGCAACGTCGGGAACGGAATGTTGATGACGTGATTGCGGGGCAACGGATGGGTTTGGACCAAAGCTGCGGGCCGCATGTCGAGGATTTGCACGGCGGGATCATCCGGCAGCTCGGTCACCGGCGTTACGAGGCCGTCGCGCACGTTGGCAGCGGTGAAGCCGGCCAGGTTGACGAGATCTTTGGCGGCGCCAAACGGCGGGGCATAGGCGAGTTCCAGTTGGGCCAGATCGTCAATGGTCAATCCCCCCGCAATGGCCGTGGCTATGACGTCGAGGCGTTTGTCCACGCCGGCCAGCCCGGTCACTTGCGCGCCCAGCACTTGGCCGGTGTCCGGCGCCCACAGCAGCTTGAGCAACAGCGGTTTTGCGCCGGGAAAATAATTGGCGTGATGATTGTCATTGACCAGGACGGCGCGGTAGGGCCGGCCCGCCGCTTGCAACCGTTTCTCCGACCAACCGGTCAAGCCGGCCGCCACGTCAAAGGCGCGCACGATGGCGGTCCCCAACGCGCCCGGATAAGGCCGGGTTTGGGCCGGGCGGAAGATGTGATCCGCCGCGAGGCGTCCCTGGCGATTGGCCGGGCCGCCCAAGGGCACCGCCGTCAATTCGTGGCTCACGAAATCTTCCGTCTCCACCGCGTCGCCGGCGGCGTAAATATCTGGATCGCTGGTTTGCATGAAACCGTTCACCCGGATGTGCCCGCGGGAGCCCAGCGTCAGGCCGGCCTCCCGGGCGAGCGCCGTGTCCGGGCGGACGCCAATGCAGAGCACCACCAGGTCCGTGTCCACTGCCCGACCGGATTTGAGATGGCAGGTCAGGGTTGCGCCGCCGGCAAACCGCTCAACGCTGTCGCCCAAAATCAGGGTGACACCGTGCCGGCGCAATTCGTCTTCCATCAACCGGGTCATGAGCGGATCCAACAGCGGCAAGACCTGGTTTTGCAGTTCCACCAACGTGACTTGTTTGCCCAGCCGGATGAATTGCTCGGCCATTTCCAAACCGATGAATCCCGCGCCAATGACGGTCACCCGTTGGGCGGACGCGGCGGCGGCTTTGATGCGGTCCATGTCCGCCAAGGAACGCAGGGTGAACAGCCGGGGATCATCAATGCCGGGCAACGGCGGGCGCACCGGCACCGCGCCGGGGGCCAGGACCAGTTTGTCGTACGCGATCCATTCGGTGGTGCCGGCGGGCAGGTGGCGGAGTTGCACCCGTTTGCCGGCGCGATCCACCGCCACCGCCTCTGTGTGGGTGCGCACGTCGAGGTTGAGCATGGCTTTCAAGCTGTCCGGTGTCTGCACGGCCAGCGCGTCGCGCTCCGGAATCTCGCCCCCGATGAAATAAGGCAGGCCGCAGTTGGCGAAGGAAACATCCGGGCCGCGTTCGATCAGGGTGATCTGGGCGAATTCATTGAGGCGCCGGGCCCGCGCGGCGCACGAGGCGCCGGCGGCCACGCCGCCGATGATTACAAGTTTGGTTGTCGTCATGATGATGAATATCGAGGCGATTTCGGTCGCCACCCGGCGCAGTGTGGAAGCGTTTTGGCCGGGCCGCAAAAATTTCGTTGCGGGGCGGGAAATGTTCCGGGGCGCGCCGCCGGCTCAAGCGCCGGGCGAAGTAGTTGGCGCGGGATGTGTGGCCTTCCACCGCTCCCGCAGGGCGGTGTGCAGTTTCTCGCGGAAAGCGACCGGCAGTTCGTAGGGTTGGCCGTTTTTATAGAGCGTGATGGTTTTGCGGATGTTGTCCACCACGACCTGGCAGGGATTGCACCCCGCCATGTGCTGTTCAAATTCGGCGCAAATGGACGGGTCCACCGTGCCATCCACATACTCATTCAATAGCTTGAGCAATTCTTCGCATTTCATGGTGCGTCGGAGGAATTGAGCCGTGAGGACTTGAAAAGTTACAAGCGAACGTCTGTGGAGGGCGACGGGGAAGAGCATTATGGTTCAAGGGGGCAGCGGCATGGTGGGCACGGCGCAGTCTTCGTAGTTATCAAGCGGGTTTGGAAATGAGTCGCCGTCGGCCATCCGTTCGGATAGACTGCGGCGCATGAATCGTCGCCGTTTTGTCCAGACCATCACCGCCGGCGCCGGCGCGCTGGCGTCCGCCCCCGCCTTGATGTTTCCCCACTCCGCCCGGGCCCAACAGGAACGCCGCACCGCCGCCCAAGGCAAACGCGAACTGGCCGCCGACGTGATCATTGTGGGCGGCGGCATGGGCGGTTGCGCGGCGGCACTGGCGGCGTTGCGGAACGGATTGCGGGTTGTGATGACCGAGGAAACCGACTGGATTGGCGGGCAACTAACGCAACAAGGCGTGCCGCCGGATGAGCATCGCTGGATTGAACAATTTGGAGCGACCCGCGCCTATCGCGAATTTCGCACCGCGATTCGCGACTACTATCGGCGCAACTACCCGCTCACCGCGGCGGCGCGGGCCCGGTGGAATCTCAATCCCGGGGATGGCTCGGTGTCGCGGTTATGCCATGAACCGCGGGTGGCGCTCGCGGTGTATTACGCGCTGTTCGCGCCGTATCTGGGCGCGGGACAATTGCGGCTGCTGCTCGAACACCAGGCGACCGGCGCGGAGGTGGACGGCGATTTCGTCAAAGCCGTGGCCGTCCGCAGCCGGCGCACGGGGAACACCCTCGTCTTACGCGCGCCGTGGTTCATTGACGCCACGGAGCTGGGCGATTTGCTGCCCCTGACCCGCACGGAATATGTGACCGGCGCGGAATCCCGGGCCGACACCGGCGAACTGCACGCGGCCGAGAAAGCCAATCCCCACAACCACCAGGCGTTTACGGTCTGTTTTGCCATGGACCACCGGCCCGGCGAAAACCACGTCGCGGACAAGCCGCGCGATTACGATTTCTGGCGCGATTACGTGCCGCGATTGACGCCGCCCTGGCCCGGCAAATTGCTCGACCTCAGCTACTCCTCGCCGGCGACGCTCCAGCCGCGCGCGTTGGGGTTCAATCCGGCGGGGGACACCCCCGGCACATTGAACCTCTGGCTCTACCGGCGCATCGCGCATCAAGGCAATTTCACCCCCGGCCTTTACGCGAGTGACATCACAATCGTGAACTGGCCGCAAAACGATTATCTCCTGGGCAATCTCCACGAGGTGAGCGAGCCGGAGGCGGCCCGGCACGTCGAGGCCGCCCGCCAGTTGAGCGCGGCGTTGTTTTACTGGTTGCAAACCGAAGTGCCGCGGGCCGATGGCGGGCAGGGCTTTCCCGGTTTGCGGCTGCGCGGCGATGTCTTGGGCACCGAGGACGGATTGGCCAAGTATCCCTACGTGCGGGAAGCGCGCCGGATCCAGCCGGTGTTCCGCGTGGTAGAACAACACGTGGGCGTGGCCAACCGCGTGGAAGTCACCGGGCGCCCGGCCGACGAGGTGTTTGCGGAGGACTATTACGATGCTGTGGGGGTGGGCAGTTATCACATTGACCTGCACCCCAGCACGGCGGGGGATAACTACATTGATTTCGCCTCGCTACCGTTCCAGATTCCGCTGGGCGCCCTGCTGCCGCGCCGCGTGGAAAACCTGATTCCCGCGGGCAAAAACATCGGTACGACCCATGTGACCAACGGGTGTTACCGGTTGCATCCGGTGGAATGGAACATCGGCGAAGCCGCCGGGGCGTTGGTGGCCTTTGCCGGGCGTCGGCAGTTGCGCGCGCGGGAAGTCCGGGAAAAACGGAATCAACTGGCCGAGTTCCAGAATTTCATCCGGCAGCAAGGCATCGAAACCCATTGGCCCAAAGGCCGTTTCTGGTAAGCCGCCGGGATCCGGCGGTGCGTTCGTTAGCCCACGGATGGATATTGGCGCGGCGAAGATGAAGAACATCTGGGATCACATGCGCGCTGTGAACCTGTTGCAAGCGTTGCCGGAGGTGGACGGCGAGTGGCCCTACGCCCTTACGCCGGAAGCAATCGCGCTGGTGCAGTCCGCCACAGGAGGGCGCCAATGAGCGCGGCGTTCTCTGACTCCCTCTCCTCCATTCGGAATGGAGGAGAGGGCCGGGGAGCAACGGTATTTAATTTTGGGGGACAAAGTTTGGATTTTTGAGGGTGTGGTTCATGAGGATGATCAGTTT
>MWDV01000171.1 GCA_002070715.1 Verrucomicrobia bacterium ADurb.Bin118 | reverse complement strand
AAGCAGTTCAGGATTTCAGGCGGGCGACCGGGAGCGCTGGTCGTGATCAAAGGAAAATCCGCCGCCACATGGCCCGTCAGCAAACGGCGCCGGTTATCGCGTTGATCAAGGAAGAGCCCGACTGAGGCGCCCGCGTTAAAGCTTAATTCGAATTTCACCCCGTTTTCGCGAATGACAAAATGCGGCGGTGCGGCGTCACCGGCGATCCATTGCGGACTCGCATCGGCGGGTTGGGTGGCGGTGGATCGGCGGGGAACGATTTTGTGGTAGAGCGTCGGCGGCGCGGCGGGCGACAGGAGTTGCGCCCGCAAACCGGCGTCCAGCGGATGTTCACTGGCGGAAAGTTGATAGCGCCCCAACCGCTCGACATAGATGCCGGGCCAATGATCGCTCGCGCCGTGAATCCACCGGAAGGCATCGGTGAGTTCGGGTTCAATGAACGCCGCACGCAAGGCGTGACGCGGGTCCGCCGTGAAATCGGCGGGGGCGCGGAAGACCAGGTCCGCACCGCTCACCGGATGCCGCAACGACAGTTCCGCCGCATGTAGGCAAAGGCGGGGAAACGGAGACCCGCCATAGCGCCGATCGCCCAGGATGGGCAGACCGCTTTCGGCGGCGTGAATGCGGATTTGATGAGTGCGGCCCGTGCGGGGTTCGGCCCGCAGGGTTACCCAGGAACCGGCCCCGCCTGCGGAGGCGGGGGCGGGCGTTGGACACACTTCAAACCGGGTTTCCGCCAGCTTCCCCCGCGCGGCGCTTTGCCGGCGTTCGCCGATCCGCGCCAGTTTGGATTTCACCACCCATTCCCGGCGCGACACGGCGCGGTCGGTCAGCAACCAATACACTTTGCGCGCCTGATGTTGGGCAAATTGTTCGGTGAGCGAACGGTTCGCGAGCGCGGTTTTGCCAAAGACCAGGACGCCGCTGGTTTCCTTGTCGAGCCGGTGCAGGATGGCCAGTCGGGCCCAACGCGGCTCGCGGTGTTTTAACCAGTCGTAAATCCCTTCGCCCGCAAACGACGCGGGCGCGTGCGTGTTCCATCCGGGCGGCTTGTTGACCGCCAGCAGATGCTCATCTTCGAAGAGCACACACGGGGGCGGAGGACGATCGCTCCGGGGAAAGGTTGCCGCGGCAACCGGAACGGGGATGGGTGCAGACCGCTTCACGTTTGACCGGGGGAATCCCGCCGTGCTCACCAAAAGCCCCACGCGCCGCGCCACACCACCCACAGGCCGAGCAGCAGATTGGTGAGGGCGTGCGCGGTCATGGCGTCGCCCAGCCGTCCCTTACGGATGACCAGCCATTGATACACCAGACCGCACAGAATGCCCGCCAGCCATTCATAATGCACCAGCCCGAAGATCAACGACGTCACCACCCACGACCAGGCATGCCGATGGCCGACGGGGAGATTCTGAAAGTCGGTCCGCACAAAGTAACGGTAGAGAAACGAGCGATAGAAGACTTCCTCGAGCGGCGGCACGATCACCGTCGAGCCAAAAATCCGCACGCCGATGAACAGCCAGGCCAGCGCGGCGCCCGGGCCGAATTGTTCGTGCGGATTCCAGTCGCCGCCGCCGGGTTTGAAAAACAGATGGTTCTTGGGCACCCACGGGTCCAGGCCCACCCACAGGATGAACACGCCCACGCCCACCGCCACCGCCTCCCAACTGAAAGCCCAGCGCATTTCCGCCACGAAATGGCGCATCTCCCAGATCAACCAGGCGCCGGCCACGGTTTTCGCCAGGTACAGCCAATAGCGCAGGTCCGCGCCGAGGATGTCCTGCAGGCTTGTGAGGATGAGGAAGATGACAAACGGCGCCACGCGCACATACACCGGCGAGGCGGCAAATTTTTTGCGGAGATAATCCATGAACGGGGAAACGCGTTATCGGTTTTCGCGGCGCCGGGTCGTCAATGATCCAGGGTCAGCACGTTGGTGCGGCCTTCGCTCACGAGGGTGACTTCCTCGGGGGTAATGGCCGTCACGCGCCAGCCGCTCAGCCGGTCGCCGACGAACAACACTTTACCGTTGATCGCCGCGCTGGCGCGCGAAGGATGATAGACAATGGCCTGGAGTTTCAACGCCAGCGGAGCCGGAGCCGGGACAACTGCGTCGGGCTCGGCGGGCGGTGGACTGGGCGTGGTTGTCGGGGTTGCGGTGGCCTCGGAAGCAGGCGTTTCCGCTGCGCCAGGGGATGGGGCAATGGTTGGCAAGGAAGGCGGAGCGACGGTTGGAGTGGTTTCTGCAAGATCATCCGGTTCGGGAGGGATAATTGCCGGAGCCGATGTGGCCACACTGGAGGCGAGGATAGTAGGCGTTGTCGGCGCGCTGTCCGGCGGGGCGACGGGCGCCGCAGTGTGCGTCGGGGAATCGGTCGCGCGGGGCGCGCGCCATTGTTGCAGACCTTGCCACAACAGAATTGCGGCGCCTGCCACCACCACGGCGAAGACCAACAACAATCCCAAGTGGGGATGCTGCTGCGGCTGCCGTTCCACCGGGCGCAACGGAGGGCCGCTGGGCGGTGCCGGGGGATTTTGTCGGTGAACTTCTTTGGCCCGTTTGAGGGCGTCGTTGATGAGGCTCATGCGTGGATTTTTCCTTCCAACTCGCGCACGGCGAGGCCGATCATATTCCAGTTGATGCGATCCGTCTGGCGCACGTAACCGGCGAGCAGCGCCTTGTCGCACACCGCGTTCACCAGGCGCGGGATGCCCTGGCTGTATTGATGGACGCGCCAGAGCGCCGGTCGGGTGAAATAAGGGGCGCCCTGGGCGCCGGACACCGAGAGCCGGTGCTGGATATAGTGGCTGACCTCAAACCGGTTCAGCGGCCGCAGGTGATAGCGCACGGTGATGCGCTGACGCAACTGGCGCAGGCGCGGGTTGTCGAGCCGCGCTCGCAACTCGGGTTGGCCGAGCAGCACGATCTGCAGCAGCTTGCGATCGTCGGTTTCCAGGTTCGAGAGCAGCCGCACCTGTTCCAGCAACGCGTCGGTGAGGTCCTGCGCCTCGTCAATGATCAACACCGCGTCGCGATGTTGCTCGGCCAGCTTCAGCAGGTGCTGATTGAGAGCGGCCAGGGTGTCGAGCCGGTCCGCGCCGCGGGTGTTCAGCCCGAATTCCAAGGCGATGGCCTTCATCAACTGGTCGGGGTCCATCACCGGATTGAGAATCAGCGCCGTGGAATAATGGTCGTCCAACTGATCCAGCATGGCGCGGCAGAGGGTGGTTTTGCCCGCGCCCACCTCGCCGGTGAGCTGGACAAACCCCTTGCGCTCGCGCAGCCCGTACAGCAGGTGATTGAACGCCTCGCGGTGTTTCGCGCTGTAAAACAGGAAACGCGGGTTCGGCGTAATGTCGAACGGCGACTCTTTCAAGCCGTAGTATTCCCGATACACGCCGGTTTTGTAGCAGAAATAGCGCCAAGACCAAACCAAAAGCACGCCGGCCGGGCCTCGTCCTAACCCGCCGCGGTTTTGACCCCGTCCCTTTCCGACGGTAAACTCCGCGGACACGTTTGTTGCCGACACATGAAAGTCACCATTGCCAGTGTGGAAACATTCCCGGTCACCTATCCGACGGTGGGATGGTTCAAATTTTTGGAAGGACCGCGGGGCCGCGCCGCGGGGCGTGCGTCCGTGGTGGTCAAAATCACGGCGGACAACGGCATTGCGGGCTGGGGGCAAAGCGTGCCCGCGCATCGCTGGAGCTATGAAACGCCCGAAACCGTCCAAACCACCATCCAACACTATCTCGCGCCGGAATTGATCGGGCTGGATCCGTTCGACGAAGCGGCGCTCCGCGCGGCCATGAACCGGATCATTGCGCCGTCGTTTTCCACCGGCCAACCCATTGCCAAGGCGGGCGTGGACCTGGCGTTGTTCGATCTGACCGGGCGACTGCTCGACCAAAACGCCGCACAGCGGTGGGGGAAAACCGGTCGGACGCGCCTCACCCTGAGTTGGACAGTCAATGCCCGTTCTTTGGACGAGGTGGAACGCGTCGTTCACGAAGGCCAGGCGCGCGGCTACCGGCATTTTAATGTGAAGGTCGCGCCTGATTTACAGTTTGACCTCGAATTATGCCGGTTGGTGAAGCAACTGGCGCCGGAGGGATTTCTGTGGGCGGATGCCAACGGAGGTTATGACGAAGCCACCGCACTGGCGGCCGCGCCCCGGCTGGCTGATCTCGGGGTGCCGGTGCTCGAACAACCGCTCCCCGCCGCGCAGCTCACCGGTTACCGCGCGCTGAAACGGCAGGGCGCGTTGCCCATCCTCATGGACGAAGGCGTCGTCTCGTGCGTTGAATTGGAGGAATTCATCAAACTGGGACTGTTGGATGGGCTTGCGGTCAAGGTGGCCCGGTGCGGCGGGATTACCGAGGCGCGCCGGCAAATCGAACGGATTCAAGACGCCGGCTTGATGTGGCTGGGCAGCGGGTTGACGGATCCGGATTTGTCCCTCGCCGCCACACTCGCGCTCTACGGCGCGTATGATTTGTCCACACCCGCCGCGTTGAACGGGCCGCAATTTCTGAAGCACAGCGTGCTGCAATCCCCGTTGACGGTGACGCAGGGGGAGCTGGCTGTTCCGTCCGGGCCGGGCTTGGGGGTGACCGTGGATGAAGCGCGGCTGGAAAAGAATTTGCGCTGACCACCGGCGGCGCCGGGACTCACGGACGGGGATGAAACCGCCGGTGAATCTCCCGCAGACGATGATCGGCCACGTGGGTGTACACCTGGGTGGTGCTGATGCTGGCGTGGCCCAGCAACTCCTGGATCACCCGCAGGTCCGCGCCATGTTCCAGCAGGTGCGTGGCGAAACTGTGCCGCAACATGTGGGGCGTGACATTGCGGGTCACACCCGCCCGTCGCACCCGCCGTTTGATGCGCAGCCACAAGGTCCCCGCGGCAAAGGGCGTGCCGCGGCGCGTGAGAAACACCGTCGCCGGCGAGCGCGGCGTGACGAGCCGCGGCCGCCCGGCTTCCAGATACCGCCGCAACGCCCCCACCGCTGGACGTCCCACCGGCACGACGCGTTCCTTGTTGCCCTTGCCAATGACCGTGACAAAGCCAGCGTCCAAATGCAGTTGTTCCAGCCGCAACGCGCGCAACTCCGCCAACCGCAGCCCACTGGCGTACGCGAGTTCCAAAACCGCCTGATCGCAGAGCGACGCGGGCGATTCCGGTTGTTCGGGCTGTAAAATTTTTTTGATCTCCGCGTCCGAGAGGGCTCGGGGCAGCCGTTTCCAGCGGCGCGGCAAGGACAGATGTTCGGCGGCATCCACGGGAAGAAGTTTTTCCCGGGTGGCAAAACGGTAGAAAGCCCGCAGCGCCGCGATTTCCAGATACACACTTTCGCTGCTGAGCCGGCGCGTGGATTCCGGCGGTTCGCGCGTCAGACGCCGTTCGCGTTCGTGTTGCAGAAACGCCATCAAATGCCGCAGCTCAACCTGCTCCCAGTTGGAAAGGGATTGGGTGGCGGCCCAGCGCGCAAACCGGCCCAGCAACGCCGCGTAAGTGCGCTGCGTATGATCGGCCTGTCCCCGTTCATGCCGGAGATGCACCAGAAAGTCTTCAATCAATTGCTGCACGCACCGTCAACCTATCGCCCCGGAAAGAAAAAGCACGCCCGCAGTGCGCGCCGTCGCGGTGATCCCTGCCCGGCGCGAACGGCTTTCGTTTGCCCGCGGGACGGGAGGGACATAGCCTGCCGCCACATGATTCGACTCGTGTTGTTCGACATAGACGGGACGCTGCTCCGCACCGGCGGTGCCGGAGTGTGGGCGTTCGCGGAAACATTCTCGTCCGAGTTTGGCATTGTGGACGGGGTGGCGCGGCTTCAGTTTGCCGGACGCACGGATAGCGGGCTGGTTCGGGAAGTGTTCGAGGCCCAAGGCGTGCCGGCCACGACGGCGAATTTTCAACGATTCTATGATCGCTACACTGTCCTGCTGGAAGAACGGCTGCGTCATCACGCCGGAGAGTTGGTACCGGGGGTGGAGGAATTTCTGCGACAACTCGAAACCCTGCCGCAGCCGCCCTTGATCGGATTGCTGACCGGCAACATCCGGCGGGGCGCGGAAATCAAGCTGCGCCGACATAATTTGTGGGAGCGGTTTGCCATCGGTGGCTTTGGCGACGATCACGAGGACCGGAACCAAATTGCGGCGGTGGCCCGAAGGCGCGGCTGCCAGCGACTGGGCGTGGAACTGGCGGGTGGACAAATCCTGGTGGTGGGCGACACGCCAAACGACATCCGGTGCGCCCGGGCGATCCACGCGCGGGTGTTGGCCGTGGCTGCCGATACTGAAAAACTCGAGGAACTGCGTGCCCATCAACCCGACTGGTTGGTGGAAGACTTCACCCAATTATCCGCCGCCGAGATTTGCCGGGGATAACCGACCGCCTTGCTTTCTCACTTCCGCGCGGGACGCCTCGCTAAATCGTCCAACGATACTTGGCAACAATCCTCGGTGATCGCGAATCGAGTGTGTGGCCTTCGGTTGCGGAAAGCGCCAGAGGACTGGCGCAGTCCAAAAGCTGGCGCCTAAATCCCGCGTGCGGGCGGACGCAAAGCGTCATGGAGTGTGGCAGTCCCCTGCCGCTTTCCGTCGCAACGTCGGAGGAGTTGGGGAGCGTCCCCGTCCCGGGTGTGGTTCGACGCGCCTCGCGTCGAACTCTGACTTGGGCGGGTGGGGCGGACCGTCGAATGCGTTTGAACGGTCGCGGGTTCCGGCGGACGAGGCGTCCGCCCGCACACGCGAGGCGCGTATGCTCCCCAGTCCCAGCGGAGCCGTCACGGCTTTGGGCGTTTCGGGTGCGGTTCGGGGTATTGACAACGCATGGTGCGGCGCCTACGCTCCGGGCATGGCTCGCCAATTACGCGTGCAGTATCCCGCCATGATTGATGCGCCGGTAAACGCGGCGGGTGACGGCGAAAGCCCCCGTTGCGAACCCGGTCCGCTCGCGGCGCGGTTCCGTGAAACCGAGCCGAGGGCCCAGGCCAATCCGTTCCGGTTCTCGACCCAATATCAGGATGAGGAATCCGACCTACTCGACGACGGTTATCGGTATTACAACCCGAGCACGGGAAGGTGGCTAAGCAGAGACCCCATCGAGGAGTTCAGCTTCCGAGATCGCTACTCTCAGTCTTTGACCCCGAAAGAGCGATTTCTTCTGCGACAACTTCGCCCCGCAGGCAACGAGTTCGTATTCGTGGACAACCATCCCGTAAACTCGGTCGATCCTTACGGGCTGACGACCTGGATCGGCGAATGTGAGATTTACGGCGTTTCGGTGGTTCTCGGCGTGCTCTTCATTGACTGCCATCTGACGAGCCTATGTGAGATTGGGCCTGACAAGCACAGCGAGTGGGTTTCTGTGAAGGCGGCGTTTTTCCAAGCCGAGGTGGGCCTTCCTGTGAACTACACAATTTCTGGGAACACTTTCGTTTCTCCCCCCGGCACTGACCACACGACCTTCAACGGTTGGGCAGATGCCTACGGGGCTAGTTGGGCAACTGGCCCTATCGGGGCTTATATCAGCGCGATGACCTTTGGTGGAGCGGAGATGCAAGGCATCGGCGGTGAGCAGAGCGGTGGAGACTTGGGGATGTTTATGGCAAAAGGCCGCTCGTGGGTTCGGCAATGGAGCAAAACGTGTTGCAAGTAGAACCAGGAGCCAACTATGGGATCTGAACGCTTATTCTTTTGCAGCTTAGTGGTCTTTGCCTGCGGTTGGGCGGCAGTAGCTTTCCTCTACTTCTTCAAAGTCATCCCAGCGGTCAGAAAGAAGCGAGGCTGGAGAACAATCTTCGAGGCCGGACTACAGCTTAATTTTGCGGGTCACGTTCGGGAGTATGGTTCGCTGGCCAAACATGAGAACAACAGAGGAATGCTCGGAATCTTCTACCTACTCAATGTTTTGGTCGTTCTGTCTGTCGCGGCATTCCTAATCGGCGTCCTCGCAACGATAGAATTCTGAATTTCCACCGGCTGTCCCGC
>MWDV01000170.1 GCA_002070715.1 Verrucomicrobia bacterium ADurb.Bin118 | reverse complement strand
GATTGGCACTGGTACGCCACCGGACCGGTGAACGGAATCCAACTGGAACGCGGTCCGTTTGCCGGCCGATTGATGATCCCGTGCAATCATACCTACTTGAACGATGCCGGCGGTTCAGTGACCCGGTCGCACGTCATTTACTCGGATGATCACGGAGCGACTTGGCGAATTGGCGGGATTGAGGAGGAGCGCACCAACGAATCCACCCTGGTCGAGCTAAGCGACGGCGCCTTGTTGCACAACCTGCGTTCGTATCGCGGCAAACAGTTGCGCGCCTTTGCCACCAGCCGGGACGGCGGATTGACCTGGTCCCCCGTGCGGGATGATCCGGCCCTCGTGGAACCGGTCTGTCAGGCCAGCTTGCTGCGTTACTCCTGGCCTTCGGTGCGGGAGAAAAGCCGGATTTTGTTTGCCAATCCCGCAAGCAAAAAACGGGAAAATCTGACGGCGCGCGTCAGCTACGATGAGGGCCAAAGCTGGGCGGTGAGCAAAACCCTTCACGCCGGGCCCGCCGCGTATTCCTGCCTTGCCAAGCTGCCGGACCAATCCATCGGTTGCCTGTACGAGCAGGGGCAGAAGATGCCTTACGAGCGAATTGTCATCGCCCGGTTTTCCTTGGCGTGGTTGGAGGAGTCGTCTCAACCGGCTTCGCGCGGGGAACCCTCGGACGCGGTCCCTTGAGTGCATTCATGCCATTCAACTTTTCATTGTGGACTCTGGCGCGGTGGTGTTTGCCGGCCTTGATTGCGGTGTCGTGCGCTCCCGCGCCGCGCCAATCATCGGCTTGGCGGCAACTCCCTTCCATTCCGGATGGCATCGGCTTTGCCGCACCGTTCGCCGGGGTGAGCCAGGACGCCCTGTTGGTCGCGGGCGGAGCGAATTTTCCTGTGCTGCCGCCGTGGGCCGGGGGACGGAAGGAATGGCATCGTTCCATTTTTGTGCTGCCCGCCCCGGATGCCGCGTGGATTCCGGTTTCCACCCTTCCCCGCGCCGCGGCTTACGGGGTCTCAGTATCATGGCGGAGTGAAGTGATTTGCGCGGGCGGCTGCGACGCGGAGCAACACTTCCGGGACGTGTTCGCCCTGCGCTGGGTGACGGGACGGATTGAAACCCGGCCTTTGCCGCCGCTACCACGTCCGCTGGCCTATGGTTGTGGTGCGCTCGTTGGCCACACTTTTTATCTTGCAGGCGGCACCGATCAGCCCGAAGCGACCAATGCCTTGCGCAATTTTTGGCGGCTCGACCTTGACCAAACGCATCGCGACTGGCAGGAACTCGAACCGTGGCCCGGGCCCGCCCGGATGTTGGCGGTGGCGGGCGCGGGGCAGGGGGGGTTCTTTCTGTTCAGCGGTGTGGAATTGAGCGCGGCGGCCCCAGGGAAGGTAACCCGCCGTTACCTCACGGACGCCTATCGCTACACGCCCGGCTCCGGTTGGCGGCGTCTCTGCGATTTACCCCGCCCGACGGCGGCCGCGCCGTCTCCGGCCATTATTCATGGTTCGCGTTTATTGATCGCCAGTGGCGATGATGGCCGGCTTGTCCACTTCGAACCGCCAGCGGCGCATCCGGGGTTTCCACGGGAGGTGTTGGCCTATGATCCCCGCGCCGACCGGTGGGTTTCACTCGGCGATTCGCCTCTCTCCCGCGCTACCGTGCCAGTGGTTGAATGGCGCGGACAAGCAGTCATTCCCAACGGTGAAAGTCGTCCGGGAGTTCGCTCGTCGGAAGTCTGGGCATTCCAACTGCGGTAAAACATCATGTCGCTCCCTCAACCCCAAACCGATTTATCTGGCCCGCACGCGGGAAGCCGTCCGGGACTTTCCCGTGCCTGGCTGATTGTCAGTCTGCTCTGGCCGGTGGCGCTGTTGAATTATCTCGACCGGCAAATGCTGGCCACGATGAAAACCTCGATGGTCACGGACATCGCGGGGTTGACCAGCGAGGCGCAATGGGGATTCGTGCTCGGCTCATTCAAATGGGTTTATGCCGGGCTGAGCCCCATCGGCGGGTACATCGCGGATCGGTTCAGCCGCAAACGGATCATCGTGGTCAGTTTGTTTGCCTGGTCGGTGGTTACTTGGTTGACCGGACACGTCCAAAACTACGAGCAACTCGTGTGGACGCGGGCGCTGATGGGCATCAGCGAGGCGTTTTACATCCCCGCCGCCTTGGCGTTGATTGCGGATTTTCATCCGGGCCCCACCCGTTCCCGCGCGGTCGGGGTACACCAAACGGGCATTTACGTGGGGGTGATCCTGGGCGGTTATGCGGGATATGTGGCCGATGCGCCCGCTTTTGGTTGGCGTTGGGCGTTCAGTCTGGCGGGATTGGTGGGCGTGGTTTACGCGCTGCCCTTGTTTTTCTTGTTACGGGATCCGCCACGCTCGCCCGACGCGGTACCACAGTCGCTCTCGCCCGTGCGCGCGGTGGGGGCCTTGCTGACCAACCGTAATTATCTGTTGCTCGTGATTTATTTCACCCTGCCGGCGATTGCCGGTTGGGTGATCCGAGACTGGATGCCCGTCATTTTGAAAAATCAGTTTCATCTTTCCCAGGGCCGGGCGGGCGTCATCGCCGTGCTGTACGTGCAACTGGCCACCATCGTCGGCGCGGTCTTGGGCGGCTGGTTGGCGGACCGCTGGATGCGGCGTCAGATGCGCGGTCGGATTTACGTCAGCGCCCTCGGCATGCTCCTGTTCCTGCCGGCGTTGTTTGGTTTGGGGAATCCGGGTACTGTGGCCCTGGCCGCGACTTTCCTCGTTCTGTTTGGCATCGGTTGGGGATTTTTCGATGGCAACAACATGCCCATCCTCTGTCAGATTACGCGTCCGGAATTGCGCGCCACCGGTTACGGGATCATGAACTTGGTCAGCATCTCCTGCGGCGGCTTGGGCGACTGGGGGTTTGGCGCGTTGCAAGATCACGGGGTGCCGTTGACGCTCATCTTTGGCGGTTTCACGGGTGTGGCGTTGCTGTCCGTTATCGTGGTCCTGCTCATCCGTCCCGAGCGGGAAGGGCAGCCCACCGCGTGAAGGCGCGAATGCCAGCTGGAAAGATATTGCTGTCACGGTGCGCCCGGACGGGTTCGCCGGGAAACGCGGCATTCTCCGCGCCGCCACCACCGCCGGTAGTTGCGATTAACAGTTGCCATTCGCGCGAAATCGGTCATCTTACTTGTCTCTGTTCGATAGCTAGTCACTTTCAAGACATGGTGAATCTTCAGGTGAACTTGGTTCGGTGATGATTTGAGACCCGGCAGTCGGGAACAGTCTGCGGAAAGCAACGGTTAATGGCGGACAGCAAATACATCACATGAATAGCAAACTGTTTGTAGGAAATCTTTCCTTCAACACTACGGAAAACGACCTGAACGACGCCTTTGCCGCGCACGGCACGGTGGCGGAAGTCAATCTGATGCTCGACCGGGCGTCGGGGCGCTCCCGCGGGTTTGCCTTTGTCACCATGAGTTCTCCGGAGGAAGCGCAAAAGGCCATTGACGGCATGCACGGCAAGACGTTGGATGGTCGGGCGTTGACGGTGAACATTGCGCGTCCGCGCGAAGAACGGTCCGGTGGGGGCGGCGGCGGTGGCCGGCGCTCCTTCGGCGGGGGACGGCCGCGTTATTGAGACGGTTTGATTTGGCGGCGGAGGTCACAGGTTGTTACGACAGCCAGACCTCTGTCGTTTCCGCCACGGTTAAATTATGGACCCGCCAGAATGGCGGGGGAGGGCGACGGCGGCGCCCTGTGGGTAAGATAGAATTGCATTAATGAAAGAAGAACACATCGAAGTCGAAGGACGCATTCACACGGTGCTGCCCGGCACCATGTTCCGGGTGCAACTGGACAACAAGCATCTGGTCCTGGCCACGATTTGCGGCAAGATGCGCAAACGCTGGGTCCGCCTCACGGTGGGGGACCGGGTGAAGATGGAAATGTCGCCCTACGACTTGAACAAAGGCCGCATCACCTGGCGGTTACGATAAGCGGCCCGTCGCCCGCCCTGGAAAGGCTGGCGTCGGCGGTTATTCTCCGCGGTTTTCTTCGTTGATGCGTTTGCGCCTCAGACCAGCTTCGTCAGCAGTTCGTCGTTGGTCTTGTGCTTCTTCAGCGCGGCGGTGAGGGTTTCCATGGCCTCAATGGGATTGAGGTCCACCATCATCCGGCGCAATTTGCGCACGGCTTCAATGTGCTGTTTCGGGAACAGCTTTTCCTCCTTGCGCGTGCCGCTCTTGGGAATGTCAATGGCCGGGAACAACCGGCGATCCGAAAGTTTGCGGTCCAGGATCAGCTCCATGTTGCCCGTGCCTTTGAACTCCTGAAAGATCAGTTCGTCCATGCGGGAGCCGGTGTCCACCAGGGCGGTGGCAATGATGGTCAACGAGCCGCCATCCTCGATCTTGCGGGCCGAGGCAAACATCTTGCGCGGGATTTCCAGCGCCCGGGCGTCCACGCCGCCCGTCATGGTGCGCCCGCTGCCGCCGTGGACGCTGTTGTAGGCGCGGGCCACGCGCGTCAGGGAGTCCAGCAGCACAAACACGTCCTTGCCGCATTCCACCATCCGGCGGCACCGCTCGATCATGAAACGCGAAAGCCGGACGTGGGTTTCCAAATCCTGATCGTTGGAGGAGGCCACCACCTCGGCCTTCACCGACCGTTGGAAGTCGGTCACCTCTTCGGGGCGCTCGTCAATCAAGAGGACCAACACCGACACATCCGGATGGTTGGTGGTGATGGCGTTGGCGATCTGCTTGAGCACCGTCGTCTTGCCGCTGCGCGGCGGCGAGACGATCAATCCGCGTGTGCCTCGGCCAATCGGGGTGACCAGGTCAATCACCCGCGTCTCGATCAGGTCGGGCGTGGTTTCCAGCCGGTATTTCTCGATCGGATCAATCGTGGTCAGGTTCTCAAACCGGACCGCCTTGACGTACTCCTCGAAGGGCATGTCGTTGACCTTCTCTACGCTCTTGAGTTGCGGGCTGCTGCCGCGGTGTGGCGGCTGCAGCGGGCCGGTGATGAGACTGCCCTCGCGCAGGAAACTGCGCTTGATCGTGTCGGGCGTCACAAAAATGTCGGTGGGCTTGGGATGAAAATGATTCTGCGCGGAACGCAGAAAGCCGAAGCCTTTTTCCGAGATTTCCAGATAGCCGGAACCGCGTTCCGGGGCATTGTTGCTTGTATTGCTCATAACGAGTTTACGTTGTCACAGGTCCAAGGAATCGGCGCCTAACCGCGGATTCAGAACAATGGGAGTTTGCTGTGCCGAAGAGTGGTGTTCGCACCACTGCGGCCAACAAGACCTGCAACGCGCACACTATGGCGCCAAATCCAGCGGGAGCGCAACAAGTATTTTACGGGGGGCGCGGACGCGGGAAGTCAGTGCCCCGCCGCCGCGGTTTGTCGCGCCCAGGCGTCGGCGGCGAGGATCTGTTCCAGCGTCGGATGGGCCACCACTTGGTGCGCGGCCATCGTGCGCCGGACGGTTTCGGTGATCTGCGAGAAGTTGATTTGCCGGTTGATAAAGGCGGCCACCGCGATTTCATTGGCCGCGTTCAGAACGGCGGGCAGGGTGCCGCCGACTTCGCCCGCGTGCCGCGCAAGAGCCAGGGAGGGGAAACGGTCCTCGTCCGGCGCTTCAAACGTCAGCGCGCCGAGCCGGGCAAAATCGGTTTGCACCCGGGCGCTGGCGAGGCGTTCGGGATAGGTCAACGCATATTGGATCGGCAGGCACATGTCGGGCGTCGAGAGCTGGGCCAGCAACGCGCCGTCCACAAATTCAACCATCGAATGCACGATGCTCTGGGGATGTACCAGCACGCCCACGCGATCCATTCCCACGTCAAACAACCAGCGCGCCTCAATCATTTCCAAGCCCTTGTTGAAAAGGGTGGCGGAATCAATCGTGATTTTCCGGCCCATGACCCAGGACGGATGTTGCAGGGCGCGTTCCACCGTAATGTCGGGAAACTTTCCCTTGGGCCATTCGGCGGCGTCGCGGAACGGGCCGCCGGATGCGGTCAGCCAGAGTTTGCGCACGGACGCGGCAGGTTTGCCGTCGAGACATTGAAAAATGGCGGAGTGTTCGCTGTCCACCGCCAGCACGCGCACCCCGTATTTGTGCGCCTCGCGCATCACGATTTCGCCGGCCATGACGAGGATTTCCTTGGAAGCCACAGCGAGGTCTTTGCCGGCGCGAATGGCGGCCAGCGCGGGTTGCAACCCGGCGGTGCCCACGATGGCGAGGAGGACGATGTCTGCCGCCGGGAGCGTGGCCAGTTGGACCAACCCCTCCGGGCCGGAATAGACCTCGCACAGAGGGCCGACCGCATCACGCAGTTTTGGCACGCCGGCGGCATCCCCGATGGAGATGGCTTCGGGGCGGAACCGGCGGGTTTGTTCCAGGAGCAATTCACTGTTGTTCCCCGCCGCCAGCGCCAGCACACGAATCCGGTCTGGCAGATCTTGCGCCACCTTGATGGCGCTCGTGCCGATGCTGCCCGTGCTGCCCAGAATCACGACGTTTTTCATGGCTGGATCAGGAGGTAACGGAGATAGAGATACATGATGGGCGCGTTAAACAAGAGGCTGTCGAGCAGGTCCAGAATGCCGCCAATCCCCGGAAACAGCCGTCCGGAATCCTTCACGGCGGCTTCGCGTTTGAACCGTGATTCAATCAGATCCCCCATCACTGCGGCGGTCCCGAGCACCACGCCCAACACGACCGCATGCCACGGCGTCAAGCCGGGCAGACGATGGCCGAGGTAATGCGCGAGGGCGAGACTGGCACCGGTGGAGATCGCCAACGCCCCGCCAAATCCTTCCCAGGTCTTTCCGGGGCTGATGCGCGGAATCATTTTGTGCCGGCCGATCAGCGACCCGACCGCGTAGGCTCCGGTATCGCTGAACTTCGTCACGACGATGAAATAGAGAACATAGAATTTGCCGTTGCCGCTGATGCCCGGGAAGAAATGGATTTTCTGGATGAAATTGAGCAGCCAGGGCACATACATCAATCCGAAGAGCGTGACGGCAATGGTCCCAAGCCCCGCCGTGTGGTCGCGCGAAAAGAACTGTCGGACGCACAAGCCCAGGACAAACAAAATCAGAAATCCCGTCTCAAAATCATTGACCCCCGCGGGCAAATCGTGACCGCGCAACCAACCGGTGCCGTGCAGGAACGTGCCGCCCATCAACAGCACGCCGCCGAACAAGCCCCAGCGGGGAAAACAGGCCAGGCCGCGCGCCCGGGCCAATCCGTAAAACTCCGCCAACCCCGCCGCCGCCAGAAATACCATGACGACCAGAAACACGCCGGCGGACAGCAGCGGATGCTCCGAGAACAACGCCGCCAGAATGGCTGTCCACAGCACCACGGAGGAAATCAGCCGGCGCGCGAAGTTTTTCGCCTTCGAAGCCGAAGGCGGGCTGGCGGCGGCGCCCGGCGCGCCATGGGTTTGCGATGCGTTGTTCAATTGGTCGCCCTTAATGATTGACGCGGCCTCAGCCTAGACCGTCGCGCGCTCCCCGTAAATCCTCGAACCGGAAGAATTGACCGGCGGTTGAACGGAGCCGCGTTCACCGGGCTGGTTGAGCATGGCGGGAATCGGCCTTCCAGAAAAGCCACAAATGACGGGGTGTGGGAAAGGCCGTGGAGATCGCGTCCCGAAGGTCAGGTGGAAGGAGGCGAGTCCGTGCCACAAGAAGGCGCGGCGGCGCCGCGGTGCCGCACGGAGGAACAACCCTGTTGCGGCAGCATCGTTGCCGCAACAGCTCCAACCGATTTCCCAGCCCCGTCAGGGGCGGTATCTTTGTAGCAACAGACCCAAATAATTTTTTAGCTCCGTCAGGAGCGGCATAGTTCGGCATCACAACCAATCGCTACAACCCCCGGACCGGTGATGCTCCCGGATTCCACCCGGCGCTGCGGCGGAAAGCGGCAGAGGACGGCCGCACTCCAAGACGCTGCGCGTTTATTCAAGCGCGGACCAAAGCGCCAGCTTTTTTGGACTGCGCCAGTCCTCTGGCGCTTTCGACCGGGAAGGGGAGGCGAGCGATCTCGGTCCAATCCGCCGATAACGCAGATTTCGCAGGTTTTTCCCGATTTCCCATCTGCGTCAATCGGCGCCATCTGCGGATGAAAACATTGATGTGACGGCTTGGACGTTTCCCGTTCGTTTCCGCGTAAAGGGAGGGAAGATGCCGCCCCTAACGGGGCTCGGAATGTTATGGTCGGCGGTAGCTACAGAGATGCCGCGCCTACGACGCTTCACCAACGGCGGCCAACTTGACCGTGTCACGAAGACACAAGGGAACCGAATGGCGAACGCCACGAGTCGGAGGATTCCAAGCTCGGTCAAAATTGAAATTCTCGCCCGGCGATGCCATACCGCAGACAACGCTTGAATCGCGGCGCGCTTCGGGTGACAGTCACGGGTATATGAATTTGGCATCGCGAACTGTCACCCGCCGGGAAGCCCTGCAAACCTTGGGTTTCCTCACTCTCGCCGCCGCGCCGGTGCTATCCGCCGTGGCCGCCTCGAAACCCAAACGCCGGATGGCGCTGCAGCTTTACACCCTGCGCGAGCCGGCCCAAAAAGACCTTGCGGATACGCTCAAACGCGTCCGCCAGATGGGTTGGGAATACGTGCAATGGAGCGGCATGCCGAATTTGCCGGCGGAAAAAATCCGCGCGGCGCTCGACACGGCCGGGTTGAAGGCCATCTCCGCGCATGTGGGCATCGAACCCTTCGAGCGCGATTTCGAGACGAACGTGAAGTTCTGGAAAACGGTGGGCGTGGGCGACCTGGCCCCCGGCGGCATGATGAACGATTGCCGGGCGACTTTGAAAGACTGGCTCAACGGTGCGCGCCGGCTGGAGACGCTCGGCGCCAAGTTGCGCGCGACGGGGCTGCGGCTTTCGTATCACAATCACGCGTGGGAATTCGAAAAATTCCCGGATGATCCCCGCTACAAGCTGGACATCCTGCTGGAATCCACGACGCCGGGGCATTTGTGCGCGGAACTGGATCTGGCTTGGGTTTATGTTGGCGGCGTGGACCCGGCCGCGTACATCCGCAAATGCAAGGGGCGTTGCCCGGTGATTCACGCCAAGGACGTGGTTTTGGCCAAGCAAGGTCGGAAACAGGCGTTCACTCCGCTGGGCCAGGGCGAATTGAACTGGTCGGAAATCTTTGCGGCGGGCGATGCCGCGGGCATTGAATGGTACGTGTACGAACAGGACAGCGGAGTGGGGTCGCCGTTCGATTACGCCCAGGCCAGCTACGAATTCCTCGTCAAGTGGATGCAATAACGAGCCGGTGACGGCGGGAGCTGCGACGAGTCAAGAGCCCCGATTTGCGCTTGGAATCCGATCGCTCCGTTTCTGGTGAAGGAGCGGAGCAGATGATCGCCCGGAGAGACAGGGCAGGGGATGCCGCTGCGGTCGTTGACCTTTCTTTCTGTCATCTTCCGTTGCGTCGCCGAACTTTGAATTTCCATCCTCCTTGTGGCAACCTCCCGCGCAATACATGAGACTCAGTCCCGCCCAACCGCTCGCCGGTATTCTTGAACCGGTCTTTGCCATCCGTACGGAAACCGATCTGGGGATTGGCGACACCGAAGGCGTGCGCCAGATGATTGACTGGTGCCAACGCCATCACTTCCACATTTTCCAAACCCTGCCCATCAACGAAACCAGCGACGATAATTCCCCCTACAACGCCATCAGTTCGCTGGCCATCGAACCGACCACCCTCGCGGTGACGCCCGAAGCCGTGCCCGATCTGCCGTCCGCCGAGTTTGCGGAAATGGCCAAGCCGCGTTTGCTCGCAGAATTGCGGCGCGGCCGGGTCAACTATCCCAAGGTCAAGGCGCTGAAACGCCGCCTGCTGGCCGCCGCCTTCCGCCATTTCCTGGCGCAGCATTTTAACCGGGAGACCAAGCGGGCGCTGGCGTTCCGCGCGTTTCTGGTGGAGAACGCGGATTGGTTGTCGGATTACGCGTTGTTCCGCATGTTGATGGATGAGAACGGCAACCACCCGGTCTGGGAACGCTGGCGTGCCGAACACCAAACCCCAGCCCGGGCCCGCACCTGGCTGCTGGCGCTGCCCGAGGCGCGCCGGGACGAGTTGATGCGCCGGCAACTGTTCTTCGCCTACGTGCAATGGATCGCCTTTACCCAATGGGAGGCGGTCAAGGCGTACGCCGGCGAGCGAAACGTCTTTCTCATGGGCGACCTTCCGTTCGGCGTGGGGCGGCACAGCGCGGACGTGTGGGCGAACCGGTCGTTTTTCGACTTGGATTGGAGCGGCGGCGCGCCTCCGGAATGGACCTTCAAAGGAGATCCGTTCATCGAAAAATGGGGACAGAACTGGGGCGTGCCGAATTATCAATGGGAGGAATTGCGCCGGCACGATTTTGCCTGGTGGCGCACCCGCGTCGGCAACCTACACCGGGTGTTTCATGCGTATCGCATTGATCACGTCCTGGGCTTTTTCCGCATCTACTCTTTTCCCTGGCCTCCGGAGCGGAACGCGGAATTTCTGCCGCTGACGCCCGAGCAAGTGGCGGCGCGGACCGGGGGGCGCGTGCCCGGATTCAAGCCGTTTGCGGATGATTCCCCGGAACACCGGGCAGCCAATCAAGCCCAGGGCGAAGCAATCCTGCGCGTCTTGATTGAGGCTTCCGGCGACACAACCATCGTGGCGGAAGACCTCGGGTGCGTGCCGGATTACGTGCCGCCCACACTTCACCAACTGGGCATTCCCGGTTTTCGCATTCCCTTGTTTTTCCGCGAAGCCGACGGGACGTATTCCGATCCGCGCCGGTATCCGCGCCTCTCGCTGGCCCAACCTACGACCCATGATCACCCGCCGTTGGCCGCCCTGTGGGAGACTTGGTGGCGGAACGTCGAAGCCGGGATGGACGTGGAAAACAATCAACGGGAACTGGGACATCTGGCCCGTTTCGCCGGCTTGGACGGGGCGGCGCCACCCCGCGATTTCAGCGACCGTTTGCACGAAGGCATTGTGCGTGCGGTAATGGCATCCAATTCGTGGTTCGCCGTGTTTCAGATCACCGATGTGCTGGCGCAAGCCGAGCGTTTCAACACGCCCGGGACGCTATCGGCGTCCAACTGGTCGCATCGCCTTCCGCAAACAGTGCGGCAACTGGACGAAGACCCTTCGCTCCGTGCGAAGGTGGAAATGTTGTCGCAGCTTGCCCAGACCAGTGAACGGGTGCTCGGCGATTCGGCGGAGCAGTTGCCCGACACTTGCGAGTGACGTCAGCGCCTTACCAGGAACGCGTCTGATTGATCCGTTCCAAGCCCTCGCGGGTCATCATTGC
>MWDV01000169.1 GCA_002070715.1 Verrucomicrobia bacterium ADurb.Bin118 | reverse complement strand
GCGGTCTGTGACCGCCGCTTTCCTCCCCTTTTCTCCCGACGGACGGCGCTCATGGAGCGCCGCTACATTTATGAGATGGCTTCTAGCCCCTTTCCAAACCGCAGGCGAGACTGGAAGCAACCTGCATCCACTCCACTGAACCCGAAAACGACTTGTTCGCTCATTCATTTGTCCGCAACAACAGACACGTAAAGGGGGTTGGATCTAACCTCAAACGGTATAACCTCCTTGGTTCGTATGTCAGTCCGGGTTTCCGTGCGCCTTGCGATGATTTTGTATGTGCCGATCTCTTCGAGATTACAGATACGACTCAGATCAACTTTGAAGTCTACGGAGTGACCTGGCGCAAGGAACCTGGCTGAACCATAATACGGCTTGGGCCGGCTGGCTGGCGATATATCCCTGCCAGACGGTGAAACCACGTCGAAAGAAAAATAACCAATCTTTTCAATTGCCTCTTTTGGCCGCGGAATCCCGATCACTTCGTTGGTCAAAACATTTCTCACTTGGATCAACAGCCTGACAGGTTCATTGGTTTTGATTTCCACCTGCGCACACTGGAGTCTGAGGGACATTTGGAGGTTGTTGGTAACCGGCCCCCATTCGCCGGCTTTTATGTTTCCGACAAGGCCGCGACCTCCTGTCATCAGGACCACGACCGTCAGCAGCAGTAAAGTGCTTTTCATGGCAATTCGGAATTTGGGGCATCTGGAACAATGGATACGTATAATGGACTTGATACAGCCTGAAACATTTTGCTTTTCCCAAGCAACTTCAGCTCGATCTTTGCAATGACTTTGTAAGCGCCAATTTCGTCGAATTTGCAGCGGCGACTTAACTCATATTGGACTGCTTTGACTTGACGTGGAGCAATGCGAATTGAAGTGCCTGAACCCGGAATAAACCGCGGCTTTGCCGATGGCGATACGTCTTGGCCAGATTGCGAAATCACAACAAAGGAATAGGAGTCGTCACTTTCAAGCAAGCTTTGCCGACTCACATTCAATATTTCGTTGGTTGAGACGTTTTTGAATCGGATCACCAATTTAACAGGCTGATTGATTGTGATTTTCTCCCCGCCTCCACTGAGTCCGATAGACACTTGGACACCATTGGTTGTTGCGCCCCAGTTGTTGGTCTCGATGCCATCAGCAAAGGCCGAAAACACGGCAAGAATTGAAAAGCAGTGGAGATATGTTTTCATGGTAGTGGTGGAACAAACCCGTTTCCGGGCATTTAATGGGCTGAACCCATCACAATCTTCACCGAAATGGGCGGCAGGTCCACAAGCACGCACAGGTCATCGTCTTCTTTGACCTGCTTATAAACTTTCGGCCAGATCGTGAGCACATACTCCCCAGGCTCCACATCGAAATAATCTTTCAAGTCGAAGCGCGCTAGATTAGGAAGTCGTCCTATAAGCGGTTCTGCAATACGGCCCTTAAAGGGATTGCCTGGCAAGTGGCCGAGTTGCTTCGATCTGAAAAAGGCCGGATAAGCCTGCGTTGAGCACAACTCTGGTTTCGACGAAGGCATTGTGCGCAGATCCGCATCGTGCAACTCGACCGGGCCACAAAAGGAATTCGTTGGTTTGAAATACACTCCCCACCCGCGCATCATGGGCATATCGCTGAATATTGCGTTCGGGTGCGGCTTACTATTGGTAGGTGCCGCCAGAAAAGAACTTGGAGCGTTGGTGTCGAACGCATGGACGTAAACTTCCACTTCAATCGTTCCGGTGGCTTTAGAAGACTGTTCAACAAACACGCTACCCACAACTCCATTAGTCGGTGCTCCCCAGATCCATTGGGCAGATGGCCCCGTGGCCGCTTGTTCAGCCAACAGGGCCGTCAAAGCTAAAAAGCCGGCACCCGCCGAAACCGCGACGATAACAGAAAGAACACGCAGGAAAATATTCATAAAACTCAGTAAACTCAATAATTGTGAATGACCAGAATACGAGTCCACCGTGGGAACGCATCGTCATCGACTAGCCCAGAATCGAATTGCGCCTCGCCTGGATCAGCCGGGCCACGAAAGGGGGGAGGGAGTGGGAAATAATCTGAATACGTTTTGTCCGGCACTAGTACAAGTTCACTCGCTGCATAAGCATGCCATGTAACTTTTGCAAGGGTAACAAAGATGCTACCGCTTCCATTCGGCTTGTATCGGATGTAGTCCTCGAAGTTCCAGTGCATTTCCGGCCTGTTTCCACTGAGCGGGACATGTGGCTCATCTCCGAACCAAAACGCATCTCCTACGAAAGCGTTGGCTTGAACAGTAAACAAATTTCCCAAGTTAAACTCTTGTTTATCTAACTCATTGGTTCCGAATGTATTGGCCCATTGAGTTGCGTTTGTGGCGTATCCGTTAATCAATTGCGTGACGCCGACCTGGCCGTCAAATTTCGACTTAATCATCGCGGTGAATTGCGCTGTAGGTGCGACCGCCAGTAAGCCAGTTCCTGGGTTTGCGCCATGTTGTATTTCAGCACCCATGTTTCCCGGATTGTATTTTTCGATCTTGGGACGATGCATATTGAAAAGTCCTCCTGCCGTTAAAACGACACGCTGACCGTTACTAAAGGTCAACACTTTCTCGAGCGTCACCGGGTAGCTCGCCGTAAGCTCAAAAGAGCCGGAAATCCACCAGTTATTCGTGAGCACTTCGTTCATGAGCAGCGCCGAATTCCAAAAATATATCTCGGCACTTGACGGCATTGTCCCACCAGATACTGCATTTGTGTGATCATTCACATAAGTTCCGCCAAGCTCCCACATGCTGGTTGTCGTCTCAATCGCAGGCGGTGTTTGCTCCCAGTCCGAGGTGAATGTAACATTCTGGCCAACGCAAAATGTGGGTTTGGAAAGCAGGTTGTCGAAATTGCAGATTGCTCCATTGGCCCTTATCCAGAGCCTGTGTTTGGTTGGGTACACGTCAAAGGTGTAGTGATCCAGGCCTTTGACCAAGGGGGTCACATCCTTCTCCTCGCCGTCGGGCAGCACCACGTAGAGCCGGCCGTCACCGCCCAGCCGGCCCAGTTCCCCAAGGATCACCGTCTCCCGCGCGGGGTCAATGCCACGCTTGTCCACGCCCGGCCTGCACGGAGACCCCTCCCAATCGTTCAACACTTCGGCGGCCACACCCGTCAACACCCACAGGTTCTGTCGGCCGGGCACGCGCTTGCCCCCCGTTCGCAGTTTCAAGACCGTTTGGGCGCTTTGCTCTAGTTCCGAACGCCTAATTTCCCAATCCTCTTCGTTCCCCCACGCATAGTTTATAGCGGCGCTCGCCTCGCAATGCCGCCGGCAGACGCGCAGCGGCGGCGTCGGCCCCTCGCCGGGTTCGTAAGATTCTATACAGTCGCCGGTTCCAGTGCAAAGGGTGACTTTATACCCCTCCTTCGTTAACGACCTCGGCCAGGTATATGTGGTCTGGCCCTCGCACCCCCCCGAATAGTCCCCATAGCCGGGGCGGCAACCCGCGTTCGTCACGATGAGCCGGCTAACGCCATGGCCGCCGGGCGGATTGCCCCCAAGGTCCGTGTCCGCGCGCCATGTGTGAAAGTTGGTGCTGTCCTGCTGTTTCATGGCCCACTCCGGCGTTACAACCGACACCCAGAACTCATACGTAAACGCCCGGATGCTATTGAAGTCGGCGCAATATAAACGCCTGCCGGCTTCTCCGGCACCGCTTCCCGGTCGCGGGCTTGCGCCGATTCGGGATTCCCGGGATCAGCGTAACCGGCCGCGCTGCCACCGGTGCCACCGGTGCCGTGGCCGCCGTTGTCCGAATTGGGAATGGCCCGCGCCTGGAGCACCGCCGTGCCGCCGACGGGCAGCGGCACGTTGTCCGCCGTCCAGGTGCCGTCGCCATTATCGGTGGCCTTCACGCCATTGACCCACACCGTGTAACCGCCGCCGCCGAGGCCGCCATTTACCGTCACCGTCGGTTCGTGCAACTGTTCACTCGCCACCGGGTCTATCGTGAGGGTCAGATCACTTTTCACGACCATGATGTTTGTCACCGCCACATTGTCCCACGCGTCCACCGCTGTCAAGGTCAGCCAATTCGTGCCCGCGCCCAGCGGCAGTTCCTCCGCCCAAAAATGCCCGTCCCGCTCAACCAGCACGTTCCGTTCGTTCGTGGTCCCTCCTCCATCCACGATGGCAGCCGTCAGGGTGGCCGTGAAATCATCCACCCAGCCGCGCCACGTAAAGGAATCACCAGAAAGCCGGGTGCCGGCCTGCGGCCAGTAAAGCTGGACCCCGGGCGCATTGGTGTCGCTGACCAGCGTGAAGGAAAGGTTCGTGGTGGCGGTATTACCGGCCAGGTCCACCGCCTGAACGGTGAGGGTGTTCAGGCCGTTGGTCAGTTCCAGGTCGAACGCTTGGAACGTGTTCGTGGTAAAGCCGCGGGCAGTCCTGTCGTAGTGCTGGTCAAGGACTAGGATCATCTGGTTGGTGAACACGCCCGAGGCGTTGCTGAGGTCGCAGGCGAGGCGGGAAAGGGCTTCAGCGCAGTAGCCCTGTAATTGCAACATCGGCTGTGACACAGTGTCACCGGCCGGACTGGTGAAAACCAGCGCCGGCGGGGTTAAGTCCAGCTTGAGCCATTTGCGTTGCCAGGTCTGCTCCGAGGTGGGCTGCCGCCCGCGCAATCCGATCCAAACCTCGCGCCATCCCTCGGTCGTGCCGAGGTTGATCTCCACATTGGTGGAAAGGTAACTGGACCACGTCGCTTCGGCGAAATTTGTGTTGTCCACCAGCACGGCTTGGGCGAACGGCTGCCCGCCGCTGATGGCCACCTGCACGGTCGGGACCGTCGTGCTGACGAAGTTGTTGGTCACGACCAGGCGGAAGGCGATGGTGTTGGGATCAGTCCCCGCCAGGTATTCCGCCAAGTCGGATGCCCCGTCACCGTCATAGTCGCTCTGGTCGTCCGGCGCGAAACTGCCGAAGTGCATCCATTCCCAGCCGTCCGGCAGCCCGTCGCCGTCGGTGTCCGGGTTCGTGGGGTCGGTGCCGAGTTGGTATTCTTCCAAATTCGTGAGCCAGTCCTCATCCGCGTCGCCCTCCGCCGTTTGGAGGAGGTTCCCGAAGTATTGCATTTCCCACCAGTCGGGCAGGCCGTCGCCGTCGTGGTCGGGCTTCATGGCGCCGGCGCTGTCCCAGGCGGCGCGCCCGCCATAGAGCGTGAAAGCCATGCCTTCCACAATCTTGCCTTCCACCCCCACCGCGCTGGCGGGCACTTCCAGCCGTACCCACTGGCCCGCTGCCGGCAATGGCCCCATGTAGTAGCGGCTGGCGGTGCCGTTCACGCCCCAGTTGATGTTGTTGGCGCCCCAATACGCCCGGTGATTCCACGCGGCGCTGCCGCTGGTGCCGTCTTCCCGAACGTACCATTGCAGCATCACTTCGCTGGGCGGGTAAGTCGGGTCCAGGTTCACGTAGGCGTAGAGCACGTCGCCCGCGCCCGGACGCAGGGTGGCCACCGCGCTCTCGAAGGAGTGTTGATGCGCCGCGCCCGGCACGTGGGCCGAGACGTGCATACGCGGGTCCCACCACCGGCCCGAATGGGGATAGAGCGTCTGGCCGCCCCAGCCAACCCCGTCCCACCAATCGCTCACCCAGTTCCAGTCTTCGTTCAAGCCGCCCTCATAGCCGCCTTGCGGGGTGACGTCCTCCACCCACACCGTCTCGAAATCGTAAAGATCGGAAAGCCCGTTGGCGTTGCTGTCAGTCCGGGTGGGGTCCGTGCCAAGCTGGTATTCGCGCCGGTTGGGGAGGCCGTCGCCATCGGGATCCCCGTCCGCGGTCTGGTCCAGGTTGCCGAAACAGCGCCGTTCCCAGCCGTCGGGCAAACCGTCCGCGTCCGTGTCCGCTTCGCCGGTGTAGGCGATCTGGAATCCGCTCACATTGTTGTAACCGTAGGTGGTGTGCTTGGCCTGGATGATCAATGGTTTGCCGGCGGTCACGGTCACATCTTTGAAGCGCACGTATTGCTGGCCCACTTCCCAAGTGGCATACGTCGGGCCATCGCCAATCAAGCTGGTGCCTTTCGTGCCCCAGTTTACATCGTCACTCCACAACTCG
>MWDV01000168.1 GCA_002070715.1 Verrucomicrobia bacterium ADurb.Bin118 | reverse complement strand
CACCAACGCCAGCACGGCGTAACCGAGATGTAGTTCGCCGATCTGGCGCGCCAGTCCCGACCACCCTGGAAACGGTGCGCCCTGGCGGAAGGCGCCGCCGAAAAGCCCGAACACAAAAACGCCATGGACCAGGGTAAAGCAGCCGTAGTGGAAGCTGAAAAACGGCACGAGAAACAGCTTTCCCAGCCACTTCATTCGGTCCTGCGGCGCGGCGCTCAGCATCTTCAACGCGTTGAAACCGCCAATAATCAGGTTCTCCATCCAGAAGAGGAGCATGATCGGAAACACCTCCCAGCCGAGCGCCAGCACGCCGTAAAGGGGAAACAAATTGGCCGCCACCAGCGCGATCACCGTGGGGGAAAACCGGTTCAATGACCTTGGCGACAATTCTGTCATCCCATCGCTTGTTGCAAAATCTCTGCCAATTCCTCTCCGGTCAGAACAATGGGATTGGCCTTCATGCTGCTCGCCTGGGCCGCTTTGGCCGCCAGTTCGGCAATGTGCGCTTCGCCCATCCCGTAGTCGCGCAGTTTCGGAATCCGCAGCTCGCTCACCAACTCACTCACCCAGGCCACTCCGTCATCGGCGGTGGCCGTGGCCTCGCGGGTAAGCCATTGCGCCACCTCATCGTACCGTCGCAGGGCGTCGCTGTCCGGCGCGCGCGAACGCAGCGCGCGCAAATTCGCCGCCATGACCACAGGCAACAAGGCGGCGCAAACCGCGCCATGGGGGGCGGGAAACCGGCCGCCGATTGATGCGGCCAGACCATGCACCGCACCCAGCCCGGCGTTCGCCAGTGCCAACCCGCCAAACAAACTCGCCACACACATGTCTTCCCGGGCGGCGCGATTGCCCCCCTCAACCCAGGCGGCGCGCAATGACCGCGCCGCCCGCCGAATGCCTTCCATACACAAAGCGTCCACCATCGGGTTCGGACGACAGCAGGTGTAGGGCTCAATCAGTTGCGTCAACGCGTCCAGACCGGTTCGGGCGGTGATGGCCGGTGACAAACTGTAAGTGAGTTCGGGATCAACCAGCGCCACCTTGGGCAGGAGCAACGGGCTGCGCAAACTGACTTTGCATCGGTGCTCGGGCGACGCCAGCACGGCGTTGCGCGTCACCTCCGCGCCCGTGCCGGCGGTGGTCGGAATGGCGATGAACGGCGCCCCGGGCCGGGTCAAGACCCGGCCGGCGCCGATGATTTCCAGGTAGTCCAGCAACTCGCCGTCGTTGGTCAGCATCGCGGCGATGGCTTTGCCCGCGTCAATCGCACTACCACCGCCCAAGGCGATGACGAGGTCGCAGCCCGCCGCGCGGGCGACTTGCACTCCTTTGCGAACGTCACTGAGGGTGGGTTCCCCGGTAATCGAGAGCATGGTGACCGCAAGGTTTTCAGGGGATTTCGGCAACCAAGCCAGCAACGGCTCGGCGTGTCGCGGCTGGCTGACGGCCCGTGACTACCAAGGCATGTTTGCCGAAGCCCCGCGTCAAACCGCCGATCTCTCGCAACCTGCCCGCACCAAAAATGATTCGGGTGGCGGTGGCAAATTCAAAGTTCATGTCACTATCTCGTCCGGTCCGGAATCATCCCGCAATCGGGTGGAGGGAAGCAAGACTCACCTGCTGTGCGCTGGGAAAAGACTGGAGAGATCGTTCACCGTAGCGATTGAGGCCTATCGGGCTTTCCCGAGCAACCATTCCAATCACCTCCCAAACATTCATCCTCGCGAATGCCCAACTCCCCTTGGGCGGGGCAAGCTCATTCGCATTTTATGCAGTCACGCCATCAGAATGTCTTCGGCAGTTTAGCCAACGGCTTCCAGCCAACAAAAAAAGCCGTCCTTGCGGACGGCTTTGTGAAAGAGACGTTAGGGCGATTACCGGCGGCGCCGGAACATGGCCAGCAACCCAAATCCACCCAGCAAACTGAGCGCAAGGCTGGAGGGTTCGGGGATGACCGCCAAGTAGATATTGTCCACCAAGAAACCGGTGGCGCTGGTGCCGACCGCCGAGGGCGCGCCAAAGCGAATATCCGTAAACGCACCAATCGGTGTGCCGCGGGTTGAGCTGAACTCGTAATCCCAAACACCATCAATATCCAAGTCCACGCGCACCGTGGTGGTTACATCGGTAAAGAGGGCTTCCCATCGCGCCCAACCAGTGTAATTGTCGTCGAATTTAATCCAACTTTGCCCGGCGAATCCTCCAACGCCCAGATTGAGCAATCGGATGCCAATCCCATCCTCGGTTGGGCTTAACGGGGCGGTCGTAGTCGGTCCGGTTTGCACATTATCGAAAAAGCGGTACATCCCCATCTCAAACAACGGATTGGCGCCGGTTCGCAGACCCACGGTATTGGCCTGTTGCGCCGTACCACTGCTGTAAATGTCCGCGCGGAGCAGCAGGGGATTCGCCGCCGTCGGCGTGATATTGAACGACAGGTTCATCGGTTGATGGATGGCGTTCGCCCCGCTGTGTGCGGCCGCGGGAGACGGATTTCCCGCGCTGGCATCCAAGGTCAAACTGGCGGGCGTCGTCCAAGCCGCTTGCAGGGCGGCATCATCGGCGTAATCGAATGTCTCATTGAGGATCACTTGGCCGAACCCCGTGGTGACTGCCACGAGGCTGACGGTTGTCGCGAGTGACATCAGTAGTTTTTTCATAACGCAATTAAATCAGTTGTCTATTCCTGAACGCGGACGATTAAATCGGCTGGGACGATTTTTGTCAATGGAAATTTTGTGAATTTTTTGAACTCCGCCATCTGAATGTTTCCGGCGGTTTCGCCCCGGCTTCCAGCCAACAAAAAAGCCGTCCTTGCGGACGGCTTTGTGAAAGAGGCGTTAGGGCGATTAACGGCGGCGCCGGAACATGGCCAGCAACCCAAATCCGCCCAGCAGGCCAAGCATGGCGACTGACGGCTCCGGAATCTGCGAAAGCATGATGTTGTCAACCCACATCGGACCGGCGGAGGTAATACCAGATGGGCCACCAAACCTCAGATCAACGAACGGATTTGCGGAAGGCGAACCGCTGAAGGTCAACGTACTGTCAACAGTGCCGTCGCTCTCCAAATCCAAAGTGATCGTAACATCTGTGTCGGTGAAGGTCGCCTCGTAGTGATGCCATCCAGCCGTCCGATCCACGCCGGGAAAGAAGACCCAATTAGGCTCCCCATACATTGCGAGCACGCGGACCGCATACTGGGAACTTTGAGCGTTGTAATGGCCCATTTCAAAGAGCGGATCCGCCCCGTTGCGCAGCCCCACAGTGTTTCGCTGCGCAGAGCCCGTCCCGGGATCATAAATATCCGCCTTCAGAACGATAGTACCGGAGCTCGGCAGAAGCGAGAAGGAAGAACCTATCCAAGTATTAACGGTACCGCCCGGATGCGTGGCCGATTGACCTGGATTTCCGAAGTCGGTATCCAGTGTTCCCAGCCCGTCCGAATCCCAATTCAACCGCATTGCTGCAGTGTCAGCATAGGACTCGAAGGTTTCGTTGACAAGGACTTGGCCGAATAGCGCAGTACTCGCAAGGCTTAGACTGGTCGCGATGGCAAGAACGATTTGTTTTTTCATAGCTTTACTGTTTCTGACCAATTTAGATTTGCGCCCACTTTGGGCGTTGTTCGGCAAAATGTCAACGTTTTTTCCAATTTTTTTGTCTTTATCCGTTTGAATTCAAAAGGCGAGCCAGAGCCAACCGTGCCTAATTCACCAAACAAGCCCCAATCACACACAAACAATTGTAAATGAGCATGTTATCGGAGATTGTTGCGTGACTGGCAGATGATCCTCGTA
>MWDV01000167.1 GCA_002070715.1 Verrucomicrobia bacterium ADurb.Bin118 | reverse complement strand
GTGGTCATTGCGCTGGTTCTGATGGTTTTGTTGCCGTGCGCCGAGATTGTCCTGCGCAAGTTTTTCAATTCCGGAATTCCGGCCGCCACGCCGCTCGTGCAACATTTGGTCCTGGCGGTGGGCATGTTGGGCGGGGCCCTGGCCGCGCGCGACAAACGTCTGCTCTCCCTCTCCACGCTTACGCAAATCCTGCGCCCGGCCGCGCGCCGTTGGGCGCAAATTTTTGGCAATGCCTTCGCAGCGGTCATCACCATCTTTCTGGCCAAGGCCGCCGGCGATTTCGTGGTGGCGAGCCGCGGGCTGAACAAGATGCTCGGCTACGGTATTCCGATCTGGACCGTGCAAACGCTTCTGGTCATTGGCTTCGCCATCATCGCCGTGCGTTTGCTGTGGCATGCGGATTCCACCTGGATGGGACGCGCGGTGGCCCTGGCGTTGACGGGGATCATGCTGCTGGCGGCGTGGTGGTCGCCCGTGGCGCCGGAATCCCTTCGTTGGCCGTTGCTGCTCGTGCTGTTGGCGGCCACGGTCTGCGGCGCGCCCATCTTTTGCATTCTGGGAGGTGCGGCGGTTATTCTGCTTTGGACCGGCGGCGAACCGCTCGCGTCCATTCCCTCGAATCATTACCGGCTTACCACCAACCCCACCCTGCCGAGTATTCCGTTGTTTACCTTGGCGGGCTATTTTCTGGCGGAAGGCGGCGCGGCGCAACGACTCGTGAGCCTGTTCAACGCCTGGTTCGGCACCTTGCGCGGCGGGCCGGCGATCATTGCGGTGATCGTTTGCGCGTTTTTCACGTCGTTCACGGGCGCGTCTGGGGTGACCATCCTCGCGTTGGGCGGACTGCTTATGCCCATCCTGGTCTCCTCCGGTTACTCGCCGCGGCATTCGCTCGGGCTGATCACCGGCGCGGGTTCGCTGGGATTGCTCTTTCCCCCCTGTCTGCCGCCGATTCTTTACGCCATCGTGGCCAGCGGCAGCGGTGCGGCCAGCGTGAGCATGGAGGAAATTTTCAAGGGCGGTTTGCTGCCGGGTTTGGTGTTGATGTTGCTGGCGGGGGCCTGGGGCGTGTGGTGCGGCCCGAAACGGGAAACCACCCGCGCGGGGTTCAATCTCGCCGAGGCGGGGCGCGCGTTCTGGATCGCGAAATGGGAACTGTTGATTCCCGTCATCGCGCTGGTGGCTTTGTTCGGCGGATGGGCCACGCCGGTGGAGGCGGCGGCCATCACGGCCCTCTACGCGTTCAGCGTCGAAACCTTTATTTACCGCGATCTCCGGCTTGGCAAAGACGTGCCGCGGGTGATCACCGAATGCGGCCTGTTGATCGGGGGCGTGTTGTTGATCCTGGGGGTGGCCCTCGGGTTTACCCACTTCCTCATTGACGCCCAAATCCCGGACCAAGGCGCGACCTGGATCGCCGGCGCCGTGAAATCGAAGTGGCTGTTTCTGCTGCTGGTGAATGTGTTCCTGCTCGGGGTCGGCTGCCTGATGGACATTTATTCAGCGATTGTCGTGGTGGTGCCGCTCCTCGTACCGATGGCGCAGGTGTTTGGCGTGGACATGACGCATTTGGGCGTGATCTTCCTGGTGAACCTGCAACTCGGCTACCTGACGCCGCCCGTGGGCATGAACCTGTTCCTCGCGTCGTATCGCTTCGACAAACCCGTGGGCGAAGTCACCCGCGCCGCTTTGCCGATGTTGGCGGTGTTGCTGATTGGTGTGCTGCTGATTACTTACCTCCCTTGGCTGACCACTTGGCTGCCGGGAATGTGGAAATAATAATTCCGGCACTCGCCAGTCCAATCCGCACTTGCAAAGCGAAACTACGCTGAGCGAGGAACGAGGATGCAACTCGACCATGTTCGAGCCCGTTCCCGGCAATTTCTGCGGACGCAGGCTTGCCCGCAATGGTGAGCGCGATGTTTATTGTTCGGGATGAAATACACGACTGTCACCACTCTCAAAATGGTTGTTGGTTTAAGCTGGGTGCTGGGATGGGGCGGCCTGACGGGTTGTTCCGTTCACAATCCAGCTTCACCTGCGGCGGTCACCCCGGCTCCCAAGTCCTTCCGGGTGATGTCATACAACATCCACCACGGCGAAGGCATGGACGGGAAGGTGGATCTGCAACGCATCGCCGATCTGATCCAAGCAGAAGGCGCGGATTTGGTGGCGCTGCAGGAAGTGGACAAAGGCACCCAACGCACCGACCGGCGGGATTTGGGGGCGGAACTGGCCGCGCTGACTGGCATGACCTGTGTGTTCAGCAACAACTTTCATTATCAAGGCGGGGAATACGGCAATGCCGTGCTCTCGCGCTTTCCGGTTAAACGCTGGACCAACCGGCATTTTCAAATGCTCAAGCCGGCGGAACCGCGCGGCCTCCTCCAAGTGGTGGTGGATCTGCCCGGGGGCGAAATGGTGTTCATGAGCACCCACTTGGATTTCTCGGGCGATGGCGTCAATCGCTGGTCCAGCGTGGGTGAAATCGAGGCGGTCCTGCCGCAGTATGCCGGGCTGCCCGTCATTTTGTGCGGGGACTTTAATGATGTGCCCACCAGCCGGGTTTACCGGCGGTTGAGCGAAACCTTCGATGACACGTGGGTGCGCGCCGGCGCAGGCGACGGATTCACGATCGCGGCCAACCGGCCCAACAAACGCATTGATTACATCTGGGTTTCCCGCAATGCGCCGTTTACTCCCGTGAAAGCCTGGGTGCCGTCATCGCTGGCTTCCGACCATTTACCGGTCGTCGCTGAATTTCAATTTCATTGACCGCCGATCCGGAAGGGCGCCGGCAAGCGAAGAGGAACGTCACCAGAAGATTGGTTGTCGCTTCCCGTCGCTCCTGGCGCTCTGGCATGCGGGAGCCAACGGGGCGACTTGATTGATTCCGCCTGCCAGCCCGTGCGTGTTCATCCCTTGCATGGATCCGTGCCGGCACTACACTCCGCGCGCTGTGTTGGACCTGCGCTCGCTCAATCCACAACAACGCCTGGCCGTCGAAACTCTCGACGGTCCCGTCTTGATTTTGGCCGGCGCCGGCACGGGCAAGACCCGTGTGATCACCTATCGCGTCGCGCATCTCATTGAGCGGGGCGTCGCCCCGGCGAACATTCTCGGCGTCACCTTCACCAACAAAGCCGCCCGGGAAATGCAGGAACGCGTGGACCGGCTGGTTCCTCGCCGGCGCGCTCCGGATGCGGAGGCGCGTCCCACGCTCTGCACGTTTCACTCGCTCGGGGCCCGTCTTCTGCGCCAGCACATTGACAAGCTCGGTTACAAACGGAACTTCGTCATCTACACGGAGTCGGATCAGCTTGGCGCGGTTAAAAAAATTCTCAGCCAGGTGTCCGCCCGGGGCGTCAAGGTTGACGCGGTGAAAATTCAAGCCTGGATCAGCCGCTTCAAAAACAACGGCGCGGAGTCGGCCAGCGGGGCGGCGGGGGACGATAGTGCCCTCGCGCGGCATCTCCTCCCCCGCTACGATTCCGCCCTGCGCGCCTGCAACGCGGTGGATTTTGACGATCTCTTGCTGCTCACTCTCCGGTTGTTCCGGGAACATCCCGAGGTCCTAGACGCCTGCCGTCAGCGGTATCGCTATGTGATGGTGGACGAGTATCAGGACACCAACGCCGTGCAGTTCCAAATTGCCTATCACCTTGTGGCGCGGCATCAAAACCTTTGCGTGGTGGGTGACGACGACCAAAGCATCTACGGCTGGCGCGGTGCGGAGGTCGCCCATCTGCTGGACATGGAGAAACATTTTCCCCGGGTCAAGGTCATCAAACTCGAACAGAATTACCGCTCGACGAACACGATTCTGCGCGCGGCCAACGCCCTCATCCAACACAACGCGCGCCGGCGGCCCAAGCAGCTCTGGTCGCAGCGGGGCGACGGCGCGAAAATCACGCTGCACACCTTTCCCCACGAAGACGCGGAGGCGCGCGCCATCGTCGAGGAAATCGAGTTCCGGCGCGCGGTGCAGCGAATCCCGTGGTCGCACCAAGCGGTGTTGTTTCGCACCAACCTCCAGGCGCGTCCGTTGGAAACGGCCTTCCGCCAGGCGAATGTTCGCTATCATCTCGTCGGCGGACAAAGCTACTTTGACCGGCGCGAGGTGAAGGATTTTCTCGCCTGGCTGAAAACCCTGCTCAATCCGCACGATGACATCAGCCTGCTGCGGATCGCCAACGTCCCGGCGCGCGGCTTGAGCGATGCGACCTTGGAACGTCTCCTCGCCGCGAGCGCTGAACGCAAGTGTTCCGTCTTCACTGCCATGAAAAATGCGGAGGTGCGGGCCGCGTTCTCCTCCCGCACCCGCAACTGCATTGAGGGCTTTGTCCGGCTTGTCGAGCAGAGCCGTGCGAAATTGACGGCGACAGCGCCCGCTCCAGGATCGGGCCAGACCGTGCGGCCGCAGGCGTGGGCGCATTCGTTTCTCGCCGAAATCGGCTACCTTGAGGACCTCCGCCGCTCGGAGAAAAATGCCGAGGCCGCCGAAAGCCGGGTGCGCAACGTGAAGGAATTGCTGGCCTCACTGGACGACACTCCCGCCCCGGGCTCTCTGGCCGACCGGTTGCAGGCGTTTCTCGAAGCCATTACGCTCGACACCGAACGCGAACAGGAAAGTGACACGGCGGGGGACGCGGTCACGTTGATCACCATGCACAGTTGCAAAGGATTGGAGTTTCCGCACGTTTATATCGTCGGCGCGGAGGACGGCTTGATCCCGCACGCGCGTTCCCGGGAGGAAAACACTCTGGACGAGGAACGGCGCCTGTTTTACGTGGCTTTGACCCGGGCGATGAAGACGCTGGACATCAGCCATTGCGCGGGCCGGAAAAAATACGGCCAACTCACGTCCCGTCGTCCTTCGCCGTTTCTGAAAGACCTGCCCGCCAATCTCGTCGAACACGCCGCCGCCCGTCCGGATGAACCGGTCAGCGGCGAGGACCTCAAAGCGCTGTTCGCCCAGATACGCGCCGCGGTCGGATGAGTTTTTCCACCGCTTTCACCTGCTGAAACTGCGGAGGCCGGAGAGTCGGTTGACCGCCCGATTCGGTCGCGCTCGTTTATCCTCGCGGCCAGAACCGCAGCCAGAATCGTTGCGGGGATTGGATGAGAATCTCCCGCAGCAGGGCTTCCATGCTCGCCGCTTCCGGTTCTTCCAGTCGGCGGGCCAGGGTGAGCGTCAACACAAACGCCAGTGTGGTCGCGGCGTAAAACACGGTGAACCGATTCCATTCCACCCCCAGCCACACCGGCGACTGCGTTCCGACCAGGTCAATCAACACCCCCCACGCAATCGGCGCCAAACCGAGGGTGACGTTGCCGATGACCGAGTAAATGGCGAAGAAATGGTTGCGGCCCATGACGGGAATCACCGCCATGGCCAGGCGCGTATTCGCCATCTGGACCAACGCGGCGAGCAATCCCATCAAAGCCTGCAACAGCAGCACCAGGGCAAGTTTCATGGGGAACACCCCGCCCGCGAGCGTGATCCAACCGGCCACCACAGCCAGCCAGGCGGCAAACGAAAATCCCAGCACCGGTTTGCTCCCCAAACGATCCAGCCGCGATCCCAGAAACCACAGGCTGCTCCAGCCGCCAATGAACGCCGCCGAACTGACCAGCAAAATGCCGCC
>MWDV01000166.1 GCA_002070715.1 Verrucomicrobia bacterium ADurb.Bin118 | reverse complement strand
CCCGTCAGCACGGCCTGCGTCAGGTCGAGGAGTTGTTTCTGGGCGGTCAATCCGAACATCGAAAGGACATCGTTTTCTTCGATGCGTTCCCCGCAAAAACTGATGAGCTGGTCCAGCGTGGAGGCCGCGTCGCGCAAACCGCCATCCGCGCTGCGGGCAATGGCGTACACCGCCGCCGGATCCAAGCTCACCTGCTCCCGCGTGGCTATCTCGGTGATGTATTTGACGATCTGGGCGATGGGAATGCGGCGCAGATCGAACCGTTGACAGCGCGAAAGAATGGTGGCCAGCACCTTTTCCGGTTCGGTGGTGGCAAACATGAACTTCACGTGCGCCGGCGGTTCCTCGAGCGTTTTCAGGAGGGCATTAAACGCCTCCTTGGTGAGCATGTGGACCTCGTCAATGATGTAAATCTTGAAGCGCCCTTTGGCGGGCATGTAATTGACCGCTTCACGCAAACCGCGGATTTCATCAATGCCGCGGTTGCTCGCGGCGTCAATTTCCAGTACGTCGAGCGACCGGCCCTCGGTGATTTCCATGCAGAGCGGGTCGTCGTCCGCAAAATCCACCGTGGGCCCGTTGGTCGCGTTGAGGCACTTGGCGAAGATGCGCGCGATGGTGGTTTTGCCGGTGCCGCGCGGCCCGCAAAACAGGTAGGCGTGGCCAATGCGCTGCTGCGCGATGGCGTTGGCCAGCGTTTGCGTCACGTGTTCCTGCCCGACCACATCGGTAAAACGCTGTGGGCGGTATTTCCGGGCGATGACCTGGTATGTCATGAACGATTTACGATTCTCGATTTGCGGCGCGATGCGCGAGCGCAGATACGACCCTAGATCATTCACCCCGCCCCGTAAATGAAGAATGCCAGGGTGACCACGGCAGACGCAGAGCAAACTACCGTTGCTGCCTTCCGGCCCTGGCGGGGTTCGTAAGTCCGCATTCCATGGGCCCTGGCGAAACTGAAGGTGAACCAGCGTCCCCGTCACTTCAAGCAGAAAGCAGTTGTGATTGGGAAAGACGGGAACATCGTGACCTCAAAGTGAGGCTTGGATCCGTCCCGCTGATTGCCGCCATGCGGTGCGGAATCATGCGAATTGAGGAATGCGCAGCAATTTCTTTCCGTCCCGCTCCCAAGAGGTGCCGCCCGGCCCCGGCTTGGCAAGCAACCATTTGGCGTGTAAATGATTCGGTTGCCTCTTGGAATTGACGAGAGCCGTCAGCTATCGTCAGGCGGGATTTTCCGCTAAGATAAGCCCGCATGAATGCCATTCCACCGTGCGGATTTGACGATGATGGACCGGCGGTGGAAAGGCATTTTTTGAATACGGATCCCTGAGCGCACAGGGTTGTGAGCATGTGTTTTTGTGTGAATAAATTTTCGACCGCCGGTTGGCGGTTTTCCGGGCGGGCCCCGGCAACCGACAAGCGGGGGGCGACGATTGGCCGGCCAACGAATTGTCTGGCCGCCGCCAACGACGACGGGAGCCGGGCATGACCGAGCAGCAACTTCAGCGGTCGGTGCTGACAGTGACGGCTTTTGCTTCTTTCCTGACGCCCTTCATGGGGTCTTCAGTCAATCTGGCGCTGCCGGCGATTGGCGCGGAGTTCGGCCTCAACGCGGTCACCTTGAACTGGATCATCAGCAGTTACATGCTCACCACCTCCATTCTGCTGCTGCCGGCGGGGCGGGCCGGAGACATCCTTGGCCGGCGACGGGTGTTCACCATTGGCCTGGTTCTCTTCACGCTGACCATGTTTCTGCTCGCCTTCACCCCCGGCATCCGCTGGCTGATCGGCGTGCGGATTCTGCAAGGCATCGGCGGTGCCATGATGTTCGGCACCAACATGGCGATTCTGACTTCGGTTTTCCCCCCGGGACAGCGGGGCCGGGCCATGGGGATCAACGTCACCGCCGTTTATGCCGGCCTCGCTTCGGGCCCGTTTTTGGGCGGACTGCTGACGCGTCATCTGGGCTGGCGAAGCATCTTTGCCGTGCTGTTGCCGCTGAGCATCGCCAGCCTGATCTTGATCCAAAGAAAAATGAAACGCGAATGGGCGGAAGCGCGGGGCGACCGTTTCGACTGGCCCGGTTCGATCCTCTACGGTCTCTCCATGGCCGCGTTGATGTATGGTTTTTCCCAACTGCCCTCCCCCGGCGGCTGGGGGATCACCGGGATTGGCCTGGGGTTGATGCCGTTCTTCATCCTCCGGGAAAAACGGGCGGAACATCCGCTGTTCGATTTGACGCTGATCTCGCAGAACCGGGTGTTTGCCTTCTCCAGCCTGGCGGCTTTGGTGCATTACGCCGCCACCAGCGCCACCGGGTTTTTTCTGAGTCTTTTTCTGCAATACATCAAAGGATTGGACCCGCGCGCGGCCGGTTTGGTGCTCATGGCCATGCCGTTGACCATGGCCTTAACCTCCCCGGCGGCCGGCCGGCTCTCGGATCATTACAACCCGGGGGTTCTCGCTTCCCTCGGCATGGCGATCACCGCGACCGGACTCATCCTGTTCTGTTTTCTGGCCGAGCAAACTCCCGTGGTCTTCATCGCGGTCGTGTTGGTGATCATGGGCGGGGGGTTCTCGCTGTTTTCTTCGCCCAATTCCAACGCCATCATGAGCTCGGTCGAGCCCCGGCAACTGGGGAACGCCTCGGGCATGTTGGGCACGATGCGCAATGCGGGACAGACGTTCAGCATGGCCATCGCGCTCATGTTGCTGGCCCTTTACATGGGCAAGGCCAAGGTTCAGCCGGATAACCATCCGCAACTCCTGCAGGCGATGAAAACCGGCTTCATCGTCTTCTCCTTTCTCTGCGTGGCCGGCGTCTTTGCCTCCCTGGCGCGAAATCCGGGTCTGCGCCCGCGCCCGCACCCCTGAGCGGGGCGTCGGAAAACGAGGTGTTGTGAATGCGATTGACAGATGGGATGGAGTGAGGCAGCCTGCCCTCGGGTCGAAGGGAAGAAGGGTTGACCACGCGGCCAAGAACCAAAATCAAAGCCCACAGACGCCACCCGGACGCCGGGGGGGCTCAGCCGATACCAACGACGCTTCCTCCGCGCACCCACGAGCTATTGATGAATAAACTTATGAAACTGACTTCCATCCTCATCTGCGTGGTTGCGGCGACGGCTTTCTTGCTGGCGCGCCGGAGCGCGGCGCGGCGGCCACTGGCGGCGTGGGGTCGCTGGGGGCAACTGGGGCGCAAGCAGTTTGGGGTGTTGTTTGTGGGGAGGGAAAAGTTTGCGGAGTCTGTGGGTCGGCATCTGGACGGGATTCCCACCCACGGGAAACATCGGGTGACTGACGCGTTCCGGGCGGGCCTGCACAGTGTCTTCAGGATCGTGAAAAGCCGAGCGCGCGACTTCCGCAGTTTCGAATATTCTCGCACCAAACTCTATCTGGTCGCTGGCTAACGCCGCCTCCCCACCTTGTCCTACCCCTGAAAACGTTGGAGAACCCCTTAAGAGGAGATCAGCATGAAGTCCATTGATGTAACCGTTGCGCAAATCAACTGTCGTCGCTTGCGGCGGCGGGGCTTTACTTTGATCGAGCTGCTGGTGGTCATCGCCATTATCGCCATCCTGGCGGCATTGCTGCTGCCCACGCTGGGCCGTGCAAAAAACGCCGCCAAGGGCATCTCGAACCTCAACAACCTGCGGCAAATCGGCATCGCCAACCACATGTACCTCGACGACAACAAAGGGTATTTCCCCCATCACGAAGGCTATTACTACCATGGGTCGATCATAGACCGCCAGGAGGGAAAGAACTTGGGATTGACTAAAGCGGTCAAAACTCACTGGCCCGACCAAATGGTCTACTACGCGCCCCAGCCCAAGGTGTTCCTGAGTCCATTTCTGACCACCGAGCAAATTGCCAGTGAGGATTTTTCCCGGCCGTTCGGCATTGACGGCTATCGGCAGTACATTTACGGCGGTTACGGTTACAACCTGCACTACCTGGGGTATGCCACCGGCGAGCATGATAAGCCCGGATATAGCGCCCGGTTGGGCACCGACATCCGCAAGCCGACCAGCACAGTGCTCGTGGGGGATACCGCCGGCGCGAAATCGCACCGCGGTACTTACACCGGCAAGCCCGAGGCGCCTTACGTGCTCGATCCGCCGCTGCCTTCCCTGAATCTGGGCGCAAAACTTACCGGATATTACGAAGGCGACGACGGCATGATCGAAACCCCCAGCCCCGGTCCGTACGACTGGCAGGTGCGCGCCTATCCCGCCCCGCGCAACAACGGCAAACCTGGGTTCGTCTTTGTTGATACCCACGCCGAGGGCATGGGGATCCAGAAAATTGACGACTCCAACGGCGATGGCGTACGGGACAACGGCAACTGGAACGGTCTGCACGATCCATTTAACCGCTGACCCGCAAGGCAGCACAAACCTGCCGCTGGTGACGGGAACCGATTGTCTTTGTCTCTGACCATTTTGGTGGGCGGTTGCGCGCTGGCGTCTTTGCCTCTCCGAGGAACACGGGTCTGCGCCCGCATCCACGCTACTGAGCGGGACAACGGAAAGCGGGTGTTGTGAATGCGGTTGACGGGTGGGATGGAGTGAGGCTAGCTTGCCCTCGGGTCAGGGGAAGAGCGGTTGACCACGCGGCAAAGAACCAAAATCCAAGCCCACAGATGCCACCCGGATACCGGGGCTTAACGAGCCAACGACGCTGCCTCCGCGCGCCCACAAGCCATTGATGAATAAACTTATGAAACTGACATCCATCCTCACCCGCGTCGTTGCGGCGACGGCTTTCTTGCTGGCGAGCCTGTGGGCGGTCCCGGCGGCCACCCTGTATTCCGACAGTGTTCTGGCGGATGCGCCCGTATTGTATTGGAACTTTGATGAACCGGCGGGCGTCGCGGTTCAACAGGTGCCCGGGCCGGAATTGGCGGTTGGCAACGAGAACGACCTGGCAGCCAGCGACCCGTCGCTGCCCCGCGTCCGCCACGCCGACATGACGGGCGGCCTGCCGCGGCTGGGCAACGCCGCCGCGTTCTACGGCTACAATTACCTGTTGCTGGCGGGTCCCAGTCTCCTGCCCAAATCCACGCTGATGGGCGCCTACATCATCGAGTTCTGGGCGCAGTCTGCCTCTCCCGAAACCGGCAACCAGTATCTCATAAATTTCGGTGACAATGGCGGCAATGCACCGGCGGTCATTTACAACTTCAACGCAGGAAGTGTGGAGCTTTACACCGCCGCGGGCCGGACGGGCTCCGACGGGCCGTCCCTGGACGATACAGCGTGGCACCACTGGGTGTTCGTCAATCATGCCACCACGCCCAATGTGGTGGATTACTATCGCGACGGGGTCCTGATGTTCAGCGGTCCCGATCCCAATCCGGGATACGCCAGCCTGCGCCTGAACCTGCGGACGTTGCTCGTCGGCGCGGCGACTCCGGATTTAGCCGATCCGTTCTATGGCGCGCTGGACGAACTGGCGGTCTATGATGTGGGCGGATTGTCTCCGACTGAACTGGCAAGCCATGGGCTTTATCTCGCCACCAATCACTTTGCGGCCGCCACCAACCCGGCCGGGCCGGATTACTCGGCGGTGGTGCTGGCTGACAACCCGCTGGTCTATTACAACTTCGACGAGACGGACGGCGATGCCCGGCAATGCGTGCCTTATACCCACGTCAGCCCCAACGCCAATGACCTGGCCCCCGCCGGCGCGGTCAGCCGCGTGCGCCATGCGGACATCGGCAGCGGGCTCCTCCTCGGCAACGCCTTCGACAATCCCGGCGGCGATGCCCACCGGCTGCGGCATATCGGCGGTTGGGACACCCCGGTTTTGGCGGATTTGTCCGACGGCGCGCTGCCCGGTCCGTGGGCGGTGGAGATGTGGATGCAGTTGAAGGAAACCGGCCAGGCGGAAAAATATCTGTTCACGATGGGCGGCGGCGGACAGGCCAACAGCCCGGCGCTCATTTACGGTTACAAAGGACAAACCATCGAGGCGTTCGGCGGCGGGGCGGGCCGTTCGGAATTTGGCATCCCGCTGGCCGACACCAACTGGCACCACCTGCTGCTGGTGGAATATCAACCCGGCGCTTCGAGCACCCATCGTGTGGACCTCTACCTGGACGGCGTCCTGCACCAAAACATGGGCGGCACTTTCAACCAGGTCATCCGGCTCACCGACTGGATGTACGTGGGATCATCGGAAGCTTCCAGCGGCGGGGTGCCCCAGGCGCGCTTTGACGAGATCGCGATCTATGATTTGCGAAGTTTTACCGATCCCGCCGCCCTGCAGGCGCATCTGGATCAGATGGTTGAACGGCACTACCTGGCGGCGCATGGCGCGACGCCGGAAGTCAAGGTCATCATTGATCAACAACCGCAAAGCACCAGCGGAACGGTGGGCGGCACGGCCTCCTTCTCCGTTCAGGCGTCCGCCGTGCACACGAGCGAGCCGTTGACCTACCAATGGTATCGCAATGGCCGGAGCATTGCCGACGCGACCAAGGCGGGCCCCGCCAGCACCCAGAGCCAGCCCGCCCTGTTGACGGTGCCCACCTTGCCACCGGCTCCGCCCACCGCGTACGCCGCGCAAATTCTCCGTGACGATCCCCTGCTCTATTGGAGCTTCGACGAATGGACAGGCCCGGCGTTGCAGCAGGCGCCGCTGACCCGGATCCTGCCCACCATCCAAAACGATCTGGTGGCCTACGGCAACGCTTTCGATCGGTACCCCCACGATACTTACGGTTACAGCCGGCTGGGCAACTACGTTTATTTCGGGGGCGGCGGGCGCTTGGAGGCAACGGACCTGTTTCTGCCTCAGACCCGTTTGAGCGGGCCTTACATCATCGAGTTTTGGGCGCAATTGGCTTCTTATGGCATGGGCCAGTATTTGATGAACTTCGGGAGCAACGGAGGCAACTCCCCGGGGGTGATCTACGATTTCGGTAACTCGGGCTACCTCGAATTATACGCCTTCGGAAACGGGCGGACCGGCGATCAGGGGCCGTTGGGCGCGACCGACGGTTTATGGCATCATTACGTGCTGGTCAACCATGCCAACGCTCCCGCGCATGCCGACAATCTGGTGGAGTGCTACCTGGACGGCGTGCTCGTCAGCAGCGGCCCCACGCCCTTCAGCCAGGTGTTGAGTCTGGATAAACTGCTGGTGGGGATGGCGCTCACCGACGGCGCGGATCCGTATTACGGCAGCCTCGACGAAATGGCGGTCTATGATCTGGCGGGGTTGGCGCCGGCGGCGGTGGCCGACCGGGGACGTTACATTGCCACGAACCATTTCGCCGCCGCCACCGCGTCGTCCGGCACCTATTCGGCGACGGTGCTGGCCGACAATCCGTACCTGTATTACGACTTTAACGAGGCGGAGGGCAATGCCCTCCAGAAATCCACGGTGGCGTTCGGTCCGGTCAACAACGACGCCAACCGCCTGGAGCCGATCGGCGAGGCGGGCCGGGTCCGGCACAGCGAAATCGGGAGCGGATTGCCGCTGGGCAACGCGGCTGACTTCAACGGCTTTGCCTTCTTCCACGCGGCCGCGCTGGACGCCGGCCGACCAGCGTTGTCCGCACCGTGGGCGGTCGAATTTTGGGTGCAGGTAACGGGCGACAAACCGGCGTACTTGCTGAACTTCGACGCGAATCAACCGGCGTTCATCTACGGATTTGCGCCCGCCGAACTGGCCCTGTACGCCGCCCCGCCCTCCCAACCCGGACAAAGCACGACCGGAGGCCCGGTGGTGACCGATGCGCAGTGGCATCATGTCCTGTGGGTTTACTACGGCGACGGCGTCACCGGGATTGCCGACGGCGCCGACATTTACTTTGACGGCGTAAAGCTGGCCAATGTGCGGAACACCTTTAGCAGCCCGCTGGACCTCCTCGGCAGCCTCACCGTGGGCGGATCCTCGCCCGGTTACGACGGCTTCAAAGGGCGGTTGGACGAGGTGGCGGTGTATGATCTGGGGCATCTGCCCGACGTGGCGGCGATCACCGCGAAAGCGGAACAGTTGGTCGCCAGCCATTACGCCGGCCTCGAAGTGCGCCCTATCCTCCAGTGGAGTTTCGCCGCGGGAAAACTCACCCTGTCTTGGGACAACGCAGGCTTTGTCCTGCAAGCGAACTCCACCCTGGACAATCCTGCGGCATGGACCGACGTGCCGGATGGCGGCACCAGCCCGGTGACGATCACGCCGCTCTCCAGCGACAACAAGTTCTACCGGCTGCGGCGGCAATAATCCCGTTCGGGCCGCCCCAAAATTCACGTGCCGCGTAATGCCGGCTGGCATCCCCCCGGCCCGCCTGGCTGGGGCGGAAGGTCAAAAACGGGAGGCTGTTACGGCAATTCGAGGAGGGGAAAACCCGCCCCGCGCAACGCGTTGGCCAGCGACGCCAGCGCGCCTCCGGGTGCGGTGTGGATGAAGCAGGCCCGGTCGGCGACGGCGGCCACAAACTGGTTCCGCACCTGGGCCCGCCCGGCTGTGGCGCGTTTCTGCGACCCGG
>MWDV01000165.1 GCA_002070715.1 Verrucomicrobia bacterium ADurb.Bin118 | reverse complement strand
GATAAATGTGTCATGCTGTCGGTTATGAATGAGATGCGCACACGGTGGTCGTACCAACTTCGTCCGGCCTCGGAACCAATGAGGATGCGTCGGTCGTCTTTTGCTGAAACCGGTTTTCGCCGTCTGAGTCATTGGCACGAACGGGCTTGGCGCATGATGACGTTGATGGTTCTGGCCACGATCCTTAAGGTCAGCGCGGCGCCGGTGGCGCCCTGTCGGATTCACGTCGTTGAGAAAGGCAGCGGCTGGCCGGTGCCGCTGGTGGAATTGCAAACGACGCACCATGTGCGTTTTGTCACGGACAACGCCGGCAACATCGCCTTTGATTTGCCGGAATTGATGGGCCGCGAAACCTGGTTTGATGTCATTGGTCACGGATACGAAGCGCCCAAAGACGGTTTTGGCATGCGCGGCGTGCGGTTGACTCCCATCCCCGGTAAGACGCTGAAAGTCGAGGTCACGCGCACTTGCATCGCCCGGCGTCTGGGACGCTTGACAGGAGGCGGCTTGTTTGCCGAGAGCCAGAAACTCGGTCAGGAACAGGATTGGGTCGAGTCCGGCGTCCTGGGCTGTGACAGTGTTCAAAACGCCGTGCATCGCGGCCAGTTGTTCTGGGTGTGGGGCGATACGACGCTGGCGCGATATCCCTTGGGTATCTTTGATGGCACTAGCGCCCGGACGCCGGTGCGGGCGTTGGAATCCTTTGAACCGCCGTTGCGGTTGCACCTGAATTACTTCACGAATAACCAAGGCAAACCACGCGGCATTGCACCGCTGCCGGGGAGTGGCCCAACATGGCTGACGGCTTACGTGAGTTTGCCGGATACCAACGGTACCCCTCATCTGGTTAGTTCCTATGTCAAAATCAAACCACCACTGGAGGGGTATCTCTGGGGGTTGACCGTCTGGAACGATGCCACGCTCGAGTTCGAGCCGCTGCGGGTGATCTGGACGAACGGCGCCTCGGCCAAACGTCCGCCCCTGCCGGACGGGCATCCGGCATTTTGGACCGATCCCGCCGGTCAGCGCTGGGTGTACTTCGGCAATCCTTTTCCCACCCTGCGCTGTCCCGCCGCGTTTGAAGCGTGGCAGGACGCCGCGACTTGGGAGGCCTTGACACCGCAGGCCACCGTCCCCGCCGCCACTGACGGCGTAGCCATCCAGCCGCACAGCGGCGCCATCGCGTGGCATCCGTGGCGCAAACGCTGGGTCACCGTCTTCATGCAGCGTTTTGGAAAACCCTCGGCCTTTGGGGAATTGTGGTATGCCGAAGCCGATGCACCCACCGGGCCCTGGGGACCGGCCGTCAAAATTCTCAGCCACGAAAACTACACGTTTTACAATCCGCGCCTGCACCCTGAGTTCACGCCGGACGGTTCTCCAATGCTGTTTTTCGAAGGCACTTTCACGATGCAGTTTGCGAATAAACCCGCGCCCACACCCCGTTACGATTACAACCAGATTCTTTACCGGCTGGACCTCGACGATCCGGCGTTGCGCCCCGCGTGGGGCAAGTGAGCGGCGGAATCCTGGACTTGGTTTCCGGGGGCGCTTCGTGTTTCATCCCGCCTGGTTATGGATGAAACAAATGCACTGATTGAACAGCGGAAGAGCAAGCTGGCGGCGTTGCGGGCACGGGGCATTGATCCGTTCCAGAATAAATTTACCCCCGCCGAAAGCTGCGCCGCCGCCCGCGAACATTATGTCGAGGGCCGCGAAGTGGCGCTCGCCGGGCGGATCACCGCGCATCGGGACATGGGCAAATCCATGTTCATTGATCTCCGCGACCAATCCGGGCGCATCCAGGTTTATGCCCAGAAAAACACCCTGGGCGACGAGCAATTCGACATTTTCAAACACCTGGATTTGGCGGATTTCATCGGCGTCACCGGCACGCTCTTCACCACCAAGACCGGCGAGATTTCCGTGAAACTCACGCGCTTTGTGATTCTCGCCAAGGCGTTGCGTCCGCCGCCGGCCAAGTGGCACGGCTTGGAGGACACCGAGATTCGCTACCGCCAGCGTTACCTTGATCTGATGGCGAATCCCGACGTGAAGGACGTGTTCCTGAAACGCAGCGCCATCATTCACGAAATCCGCCAGTTCTTTCACGAACGCGGCTACGTGGAAGTGGAGACACCGACGATGCAGGCAATCCCCGGCGGGGCGGCGGCGCAACCGTTCAAAACCTTTCACAACGCGCTCGGTTGCGAATTTTACCTGCGCATCGCGCTGGAATTGTATCACAAACGGCTGCTCGTCGGCGGCATAGACAAGCTGTTTGAGATTGGCAAAAACTTCCGCAACGAAGGCCTTTCCCGCCGCCACAATCCGGAATTTACGATGCTCGAAGCGTATCAGGCGTTCGGGGATTACGAGACGATGATGGAGACGGTGGAGTCGCTCATCCGTCACGTGGCACAGAAGGTCCTTGGCACGCTCGTGGTGGAATTCAAAGACGCTGAAGGCAAGGTGACGCACACCATTGATCTGACGACGTGGAAACGGGCGAAGTATAAAGATCTCGTTCGCGCCGTCGCGGGCAACGACTGGTTCGAAGTTACGCCTGAGGAACGCCGCCGCCGCGCGATGGAGGACTTGAAACTCGCCGGCGACATCGCCAAGGGCTACGAAGATTTTGAAGTCACCGGCGCGGTATTCGAGAAACTCGTCGAGCCGACGCTTATCCAGCCCACGTTCGTCACGCACCTGCCCAAGGAACTCGTGCCGCTCGCCAAGTTGTCGCCGGACGATCCAACCACGGTGGAAGTTTTCGAGTGCTGCATCAACGGCCAGGAAATTTCCCCCGGTTACACCGAACAAAATGATCCCCTGCAACAGCGCGCGACACTGGAACATCAAGCCGGCGGCGAACAGCAGAAGCTGGATGAAGATTTCTTAGTTGCGCTCGAGCACGGCATGCCGCCGGCGGGCGGCATCGGCATTGGCATTGACCGGCTTTGCATGATGCTGCTCGGGCAGGACAGTATCCGCGACGTGATCCTCTTCCCGCAGTTGAAGCCGAAGTAACGGCCCGCGTTCCGTGTTTTACTGGCTGCAACAAATTACGGAGACCTGGGCAACGCGGCGCCGGCGGTGCCGGAATTCCGGGAGCGACGCCTGCTCCACACCGGCACCTCGCTTCCGGGTCGTTGAAATGATTTCGTCATGCTGACGGTTGCGGGGTTGCAAAAGGCGTTTGGCGCGCGCCTGCTTTTTGATGACGTCTCCCTGACGTTGCAGGCGGGGGAGCGCATCGGTTTGGTCGGTCCCAACGGCGCGGGAAAATCCACGTTGTTGAAGATCATTCTGGGCTGCGAACCTCCGGATGCCGGCGAGGTCACGTTCATTCGCGGTACCCGGCTGGGGTATCTACCGCAGGAAAGCGAGCCGGGCGGGGACGAAACGGTGCTGGACCTGGCGGCGCCATCCGAACCGGATCACGCGCCCGATGGGCAGACCTTGGCGCGGGCCAAGCAAATCCTCGCCCGGCTGGGATTCCGGCAGACCGATTTCACGCGGCCCGCGCGCGAGCTGTCGGGCGGCTGGGTGATGCGGGCGCGGTTGGCGCGGTTGTTGGTCGAGCAGCCGGACGCGCTCATGTTGGACGAACCCACCAACCATCTTGATCTCGAGACCCTGCTGTGGGTGCAGGATTATCTGCGCGCCTACCGCGGAGGTCTCCTGTTGATTTCGCACGATCGGGAGTTCCTCAACCAGCTTTGCACGCACATCGTCGAACTGCGGCAGGGACGGTTGCTCCGGTACACTGGCAATTACGACGCCTATCTCGAGCAACGCACCGCCACCGAACAAACCCTGCAAGCTACGCACCGGGCGCAACTACGCGAGATCGAGCGATTGCAAAATTTCGTAGACCGCTTCCGCGCGAAGAACACGAAAGCCACGCAGGCCCAAAGCAAGCTCAAGCAGATTGAACGGCTGCGGGCGGAACTCATAGAAGCCCCCGCGGGACCGGAGGCGACGGTGGGCTTCACCTTCCCGCAGCCGGTCCGCAGCGGCCAGCGCGTTCTCACGTTGACGAACGTCGGCTTTGCGTATGGCGGGACGCCGGTTTACAACGGACTGGATTTTACGATCGAACGCGGACAGCGCGTGGTTTTGGTCGGCCCGAACGGTGCCGGCAAATCCACCCTGCTCAAATTGCTGGCGGGCGTGTTGACTCCGCAGACGGGCCAGCGCCAGCTCGGTTATCATGTCCACCTGGGTTATTACGCACAGCATCGCGTGACCCTGTTCGACGCCGGGCACAGCGTTTTGGAGGAGGCCATGGACACTCCGCGTCAAGTGGGGGAACAATTTGTCCGCACCGTGCTGGGCAGTTTCCTGTTTCGCGGGGACGATGTGTTCAAACCCGTACGCGTGCTCAGCGGCGGGGAGAAAAGCCGGCTGGCGCTGGTGAAACTGCTGTTGAATCCACCCAACCTGCTGCTCATGGACGAGCCGACCACCCACCTTGATCTCGCCAGTGTGGACGCGCTGATTGAGGCACTCACTCCCTACACCGGCACGCTGGTGTTCATCAGTCACGACGTGCATTTCATTCGGGCGATGGCCGATCATGTCGTCCGCATTGAAGCGGGGCGACCGCAGCATTTTCCGGGAGGCTATGAATACTATCTGCACAAGACCGCCCTGAGCGCGCGGGACGGGCTCACCCGGGGCGGGGCGGTTTCGCCCGCGGGCGAGGTTGATGCCGCAATCCCACTGAAACGGAGCGACTCCACCGTTCGGGCGGATCGCAGGACGCAACGCCGTCACGAGGCCGAAGCGCGGCAGGCGCGATCGCGTCAGCGACGGGCAGTGCAGCAACGGGTGCATCAACTGGAACAGGAAATTGCCGATCTGGAGGCGCGGGAACGGACGTTGGTGGCGGCCTTGGAACTGCCGGAAACGTACGCGACACCGGGACGCGCCGTCGAAATCAACGAGGCCTTACGCGATCTTCACGCGCGATTGCCCGCGGCCACCGCCGAATGGGAAGCCGTGGCCACGGAACTCGCGGAGTTGGATGCCGGAACTGAATGATCCGCTGCAAACGGGCGGGTGCGCAGACCAGATGTTCTCCGGCAGTGGTTCGCGACGGCGATGCCGGAATAACCGCGCTTGGACGCCGGTTCAATAAACGACCACTGAGTGGACTGGGTAGTCCTTTAGTTTTTGGCGGCCGTCCAGGAAACTGAGTTCGATCAGGAAGGTAATAGCGAGAATCTGGCCGCCGAGTTTTTTTACCAAAGCCGCCGAAGCGGCGGCGGTGCCGCCGGTGGCCAATAAATCATCAATCAACAACACGCGGGCGCCGGGTTGGATGGCGTCCACATGGATGGCGATGGTGTTGGTGCCGTATTCAAGGGCGTAATTCTGTTCGTGGGTGCGATAGGGGAGCTTGCCCTTTTTGCGGACGGGCACAAAGCCGGCGTTGAGTTTGAGCGCGGCGCCGGCGGCAAAGATCAACCCGCGCGCGTCAATGCCCACCACCATGTCCACGTCGCCCGGTTGGAAGCCGCGGGTCAACAGATCAATGCTGCCCGCGAAGAGGCGGGCGTCGGCCAGCACGGGCGTGATGTCCTTGAACTGAATGCCCGGCTGGGGAAAATCCGGCACGTTGCGAATGGCGCGTTCAATCTCGGACGCGACGACGGGGGCGGGGGACGACGGGGTCATTCTTCAGCGTTTTCCAATTTTTCAATCATCTTGCGCAGCTTGCGCAGGGCGATGTTTTGCACCTGGCGCACCCGTTCGCGGGTGACGCCGAATTCTTTGCCCACTTCCTCCAGCGTGCGTTCCGGGCCCCCGTCCAATCCGAAGCGATAGTGCAAAATGGTGGCTTCGCGGTTGTCCAGTTTATGGATCAGATCGCGGAGCATGGTGGTGACATTTTTTTCTTCGAGCTGTTCGTACGGGGTGTGGGCGGAATCGTCCTGGACGACTTCGGAAAAACTGTTGGAATCGTCGTCGCCGATGGGTGCATCCAGCGAGGCGGGCCGGGTTGAGGCCATGCGCATCTGCGCAACGCGTCCCGGCGTGGTGCCGAGTTCATCCGCCAGTTCGTCGTCGGTCGGTTCGCGGCCCAGTTCCTCCTGCAGTTTCAGGGCCAGGCGCCGCATACGGGAAATTTTGTCCACCAAGTGTACCGGCAGACGGATGGTTTTGGACTGGTTGGCCAGCGCGCGTTTGATGGATTGTTTGATCCACCACGAGCCGTAGGTGGAGAGCTTGCCGCCTTTCTTGGGATCGAAGCGTTCCACGGCTTTCATCAGGCCGATGTTGCCTTCGCTGATCAAATCCAACAGCGGCAACCCGACGCCCTCGTAATCACGCGCGATTTTGACCACCAGCCGCAGGTTGGCCTTGATCATGTGTTCGCGGGCTTTTTTGTCGCCCTTCTTGACCCGGGCCGCGAGCTTGATTTCCTCCTCCGGCGTGAGCAGTTTCACCTGCCCGATTTCCCGCAAATACAGTTTGATGGCGGTGTCGCCGTTGTAACTGGGGCGCTCGCGTTCAGCGAGCGGCGGTTCGGGGGCGGGCGGTCGTTCCGCGATGGCGGGTTCAGACGGCGAGACTGCCTTGGATCGGGAGCGGGGTTTACGCACCGGTCGCCGCGCCGGCGGGCGGACTCGCACCACCTTGCGTTTAAGCGATTTACCGGTTTTCTTCTTCGCCGCCATAGACCGGCTCCAGCATTGAGAGTCAGCCGGGCGGGCGCAAGCAAATTAGCCGGCGCCGCGACGGGATCACAATTCAAACACCTTCTCGAACCGGGTCAGATTGCGGACCGTTTGGGCGCGCACCCAAGCCACGTCTTCCAGCCGCACGCCGCCGATGCCCGGGTAATACAGTCCGGGCTCCACCGTCACCACATGTCCGGGACGAAGGATGGCGGGGGAAGTGGCGTTCAGCCGGGGCGGTTCGTGAATTTCGAGCCCCAATCCGTGGCCGGTGCCGTGAAAGAACCCTTGCATGCGCCCGTTGCGTTTGCCGGTTCGATAGCCTTCCCGCTGGAAGAACTCTTGGACGGCGAGATGCGCGTCCCGGGCAGGCACGCCGGCGCGAATTTTAGCAAAGGCAAGTTCTTGGCTGCGGAGAACGGTGGCGTAAAGCCGCCGCGCAGCTTCCGTGGCGCGTCCGCGCACCACCGTGCGGGTGAGGTCGCCAAAATAACCCGTCTGCTGCGCCCGGGGAAAGATATCGAGAATGATCGGTTCATGCGCGCGCAGCGGGCCGTGACCTTTTTCGTGCGGATCACAAGCCTGCAAACCGCCCGCCACGATGGTGTGACTGGCCAGCCCGCCGACTTGAGTGATGGCAGTATCAATCACCGCGCGCAACCGTTCCGCGGTGAGTGGGCGGCCTTGATGCCGGAGCTGGCGTTTTGGGCCGATGCGCGTTTGCCGGAGCACGGCCACGGCCGCCGCCATGCCGGTTTCCGCCATTGCCAGTGCGGCGCGGATTTTCTTCACCTCCGTTTCGGATTTGTATTCCCGTTCGGGGAACACGCCGGCTGGCGCAACGCGGACCCGGACTCGTCGCTGTTCCAGTTCCACGGCGAGGCCGTGAGGGAAATCGTGCGGCACCCAGACCTGGCGCACGCGTTGTTCCCGCAGCAGATCGTGGATGACGTGCGCAAATCCCGGCGCCGCCACGCCGACTCGGCGCAAGCGCTGTTGGCGTTGCGTGAGCGACATCACCCGGCAATGCGCCGCCTGGACGCGCGCGCGATCAATTTCCAAGTCGCTCATCACAATGATTTCGCGGCCGCGGAGGCGCAGGTAGATGAACGGATCGGGCACAAACATGCCGACGGCGTAAAGCATGTTGGCGTCGCGTTCGCTGTCCGCGACCAGCAGCAGGTTTTCAGGATTTTTCATAAGTCGAGTGGGGCAGGGGACGGCGCGGGCGGCAATCAGACACCGAATAGGCGGTCGCCGGCGTCGCCCAATCCAGGCAGGATGTAGCCCTTGGCGTTCAAGCGTTGATCCAACGCCGCAGTGAAGATGGGCACGCCGGGATGCCGCGCGTGGACGCACCGCACGCCTTCGGGGGCGGCCACCAGATTCAGGAGCCGCACATGCCGCGCCCGGGCGGTGGCCAGCAAATCCAGCGCGGCCACCGCGCTGCCGCCGGTCGCAAGCATCGGTTCAATGAGGATGACCTCGAACCGGCGGAGATCCCGGGGCAGGCTTTGGTGATAGAAATTTGCGCGCAAGGTGCTTTCCTCGCGCTTCAGCCCAATGAATCCCACCCGGGCGTTGGGTAACAGTTGCAGGATGGCATCCAACATGCCCAGCCCCGCGCGCAACACCGGCACCAGCACCACCTCGCGCTGCAATTGATAACCCGTGGAGCGCTGCAACGGAGTGGCCACGGTGCGGCGGCGCACGCCGAACGAACGCGTGGCCTCATACAACAGCAACACCGCAATTTCGCTGAGCACCCGGCGAAATTCCTGCGGCTGCGTATGCCGGTCCCGCAGGCGCGTGAGATTGTGCCGCACCAGCGGGTGCGTGATGACGGTCACGCCCTTCACCGGTTACGGGAGATACGTGACCGGCAGGAAGTAGGGCTGGCCGGCGTTCAAGCGCGGCAATTCGAGGCCGACGTCCAGCTTGACCGTGCGCCCTTCGGTTTCGCCGAAGAACCGGAAAAAATCGGCGAGATCAACCCGACGTTGATAGCGCACGACCCGGGCATCCGTGATGCCGGCCAGTTTCCGCGCGCGCGCCAGCGCCACCGCAAAATTACCCAACTCATCCGCGAATCCGTATTGATACGCTTCGATGCCCGAGAGCACGCGACCATCCGCGTAGGTTTCCCAGTCGCGCACCAGGGATTGGCCCGCTTGGTGATTGAGGCGGGCGGAGGTCTCGCGGCCCGTGATCACCACCTGCTTGAACTGACGATAAACCTCATCCACCAATCCCTGCACCATGTCGCGTTCATCGGGCGGAATTTCCTCCGGGTTGCGCGAACCGCTCAACATGTCCTTGAACTTGCCACTCTTGTAAGTGAACGGGCGGACGCCCACCTTGTCCATCAACCCACGATAATTCCAAGACGAAAGAATGACGCCGATGCTGCCGGTGAGGGTCAGTTCATTCGCGACAATCCATTGGCTGGCCACCGCCACATAATAACCGCCGGACGCCGCCAAGCTGCCCAGGGAGGCCACCACCGGTTTTTGGCACCGACGTTGAAACTCGGCCACCGCCTTGTTGATTTCATCGGAGGCCAGCACCTCGCCGCCGGGCGATTCAATTTTAAGAATGACCGCCTTGACCCGTTGATCCTCCTCCGCCCGTTTCAACTGCGCCCGGATCACGTCGGCTAGGTTGAAACCGCCCGGGTCAATCACTTCGCTGGTGATGACACCGCGCAGTTCCACGACCGCGATCTTCGTCGAGGCGGGGCCGTCCTCGATGACGATTTCCTCAATCCGCGGGCCGATGGACTTGGACGCGTACGGTGCGGGCAAATGTGACAGACCGCCCACGACGGCCAGGATCACCGCCCCCACGCCGGCCAGGACGAAAACGGCGAGAATGAGCAAGGCGATTTTCCAGCCGCGACCTTTGCGCCGGGACGCGGTTGGCGGCTGAATGACCGGTGGCGGAGCAATGGGCGGCAACGGGGGCATGTCGCCCGGGGGCAGCGAGGCGTTGTTATCCATGGGGCGACAGTAGCGCAAACCCCGCCGGGCGGCAAGAGGCGGAGTGCGGGTTCTGGACGTAAAGGGGCGCGGTTCTATCCCCAAGAGGTCCCGATGCGAGTAAATGATTCGGGGCGCCGGCGTATTTATTTGGCTCGCCCGCCGCTCCCGCCGTTTCCGGGCCTGGCATCACTGGGGGAGCAAATGGCGCGCCCCCAACAGGGAACGGATGCGGCGCATGTCGCGGAGCGACGAGTTGGGATCCAAACTGTTGATACGCACCCGCTCGGAGGCGTGGATGAACAGCTTGTCTTCCAAGTAGATACCTGTGTGCGTGACCCGTTCCGGCCGCCCGCGGCCCCCGCGGAAACCAAAGAACAACAGGTCGCCTTTGCGCAGTTGGCTGAACTCGGGGTCCAGCGCCACTTCCACCCCTTGGTGGCGTTGGTGACTGGCGTTGCGGTCGAGGTCCAGGCCATTGAGGAAAAACACCAGTTTGGTCAGCCCGGAGCAATCAAGGCCGCGCGGCGAATTGCCGCCCCACAGGTAGGGTCGGCCCATGAAACTGCGCGCGGTGCGTTCGATGTTTTCCGGCGTGGGTTGGCGGGTGGATTTCCACGTCGCATAATCGGCGGCGGCGTGGACGGGGAGATAGCCGGTCTGCCCGTCGGGAGTGGCCACCTTGAACCAATCGCCTTCTGTGGCGACGTGTTTTACGAGGCAACCAAGGACCACATCGGCCACGGGAAATGCGTCGGCGCGTGGCTGTTCGCGGAGGCAATCGTCAAATGCGGTCACGAGCAGCAAGGGACCGGTGTTCCAAGCGTCAATCTCCGCCGGGGTGCAGCGGACAACCGTGCCCCGCGGCAGCCAGCACAGGTAACGGTCCGCCGATTGCGCCAAGTACCAGATGCCGGTTTGTTTCCAGAGCCGGACGGGATGCCCCATCAGAATCTGCGTGCCCATCTCCGCCGTATTTACGGGTTGTTCACGTCCGCTCGCCACGCTCACATTGACCAGGCCCCAGGTTGCTTCGCCCAAATCCGGCGCGGGCAATACTTCAATGCGATCCACCACCCGAACCCCGGTGGCTTGTGCGGCGGCCACCGCATCCGCCCGGGCGGCCACCGTGTCCACACAACCGGTTAGCGTCACACTGCCGCCGAGGCGCTGGATGCCCACGGTGAAAATGTTGAGATGCGGATCCGGCGCGTGTTGGCGGCGCACTTGATCCAGAGCCCCAGCCAGCGCCCCCGGCACGGCCACCGGGTGACGGCTGGCGCAACCCCACGCCATGACGATCATCAAACCCGCCAGCGCCAGACTCAGAGGCTGGCGGGAACCTTTGGGAATCCGCAAAATCATGGGCGCCAGAGAAGCGGGATGTCCGGCGCGAATCCAGTGTAAAATCTTGCCGCGTTCCGATGGCAGCGTTGCCGGATGTGGCGAAAGGCCCCGGCGTCGCGGCGGGGCAGGGGAGATTCGATTACGTGTTCGGCAGACGTGGACCACGGCCAGGCATGAGTGGTTCGCACATCTCATTGGCAGTGCCTCACGCTTGCCTTTGAAAAGCGCCGCGTCATACTGGCGCCCGATGTCGGTTTCGAGCACGCTTAACTTTGCCATCATCGGGTGTGGCGGCATCACCCTGCAAAATCATCTGCCCGGGCTGGCCCTCTGTCCCGACGTGAAACTGGCCGCCCTTTGCGACACCAATCCCGTCACCCTGGAAAACGCGCGGCAACGGACGGGCGTGGCAATCGTTTCCACCCGGTATCAGGAGATTGTGCAACGCGACGATCTGCATGCGGTCATCATTGCCACGCCGAATTTCACCCACGCCCCCATCGCGCTGGCGGCGGTTGCCCACGGGAAACATGTCCTTTGCGAAAAACCGCTGGCGTTGAACGCGGCGGATGCCTGGGCCATGGCGGAAGCCGCCGAGCGCGCCGGGGTGCGGCACATGACGGCGTTTACGTACCGGTTCGTGCCGGCCCTGCGTTACCTGGCGCATCTCATCCAGCGCGGGGATCTGGGGCAGCCGTATCATTTCCGGGCCTGCCGGCTGCAAGACTGGGGCACGCGCGGCTTGGGCTGGCGGCAAATCAAGGCCCAGGCCGGGACCGGCGAACTGGGCGACATGCTCAGTCATCGCATTGACTTCGGGCACTGGTTGGTGGGGCCGTTGCAACGCCTGGTGGCG
>MWDV01000164.1 GCA_002070715.1 Verrucomicrobia bacterium ADurb.Bin118 | reverse complement strand
GATGGCCCACCGCCTCGCGTTTCCGCGCCGGGCCTACCATTTTCCCTCCAGCAGTTCCTTGAGCGCCACCTTGTCCAGGGACAGGTCGGCCACCAGTCGTTTGAGCCGGGCGTTTTCCTCTTTCAAGGCTTTGAGTGCCTTCACGGTGTTCAGATCCGCCCCGCCGTATTGCGCCTGCCAGCGATGATACGTCGCCGGGCTGATCGCCAGGCGCTTGCAGACTTCCTCAATCTTCCTGCCCCCGGCCAGTTCCGTGGCCGCTTGATGGAGCTTCGTCACGATTTGTTCCGGACGGTGTCGCGTTCGTTTCATGGTATCAGCGTTCCGGGCGGCGCTTCGCGCCGCCCAAGTCTCTCATAACACCTGGCTCAATTTAAGGGGAGCTTTCCAGCTTCACATCGGGTGAGGGAAGGCAACGAATCAAGTTTTCGGCGCCAGGCCGGTGTCTTACTCACCGATGAAGTGGGCGGCCACGCGGCGGGTATGCGGATGGGTGCGATGTTCCCACAGGTAAACACCCTGCCAGGTGCCCAGCGCCATGCGGCCGCCGGACACGGGCAGGCTCAGATTCACCGCAGTCAAGGCGGTGCGCACGTGCGCGGGCATGTCATCGTCGCCCTCGCACGTATGACGGAAGAGCCGGTCGCCGTCCGGTACCAGCCGGGCAAAGAAACGCTCTAAATCGCGTTGCACCTCGGGATCGGCGTTTTCCTGAATCAGCAGGGACGCCGAGGTGTGGCGCACGTGCAAGGTCAAGAGCCCCTCCTGAAAACCGTGGTCGCGAACCCAGGCCATCAGATCGCGGGTGAATTCGTAAAGACCGCGTCCCGACGTGGTCAGCGTGAATTCGTGGAAACATTGTCGCATAACCATTCAAAGAGGTTCGGTTGCCGCGGAGAGTCTAGCTAGTCCACACGGGAGGTGTCCACCCGGCAAACGCTGTCGTTCCGCCTTGGAAAAATGCGGCATCCCGTTTTGTTCATCCCGCCTGGGGCGGTCCTCTTTCCCGCCGCTATCCATTTTCCCGTCGCGAATCATTTCGTTTCCAACGCCTTTTCAAGTTCGGGGTTCCTGGGATGCCCGGCGGTCAGCGCGCGTTGATAATGCCAGCGCGCCAGTTCCACCATGGGCGGATTCTGGTTGAGATAGATCACCGCTAGATTGTTATGGGCACTCCCATAGCCCGGCTCCAGTAGGATGGCTCGGCGCAACGCGGTTTCCGCCGGCATCCGCAGTCCCTGGTGACTGAGCGCGATACCGAGGAAGTTCTGAATTTCCGCCTCCTGCGGGTTGAGCTGCGCGGCGCGGCTGAGCGCATCCACCGCCGCCCCATATTGTTCCTGGCGCAACTTGACCTGGCCCAACACGAAATGGCTGAAGGCGTCGTTGGGCGCATGGCTGAGCGCCTGCCGGACCTGCCGTTCGGCTTCATCCAGTTTGTTCAATTGCATTTGAATAACGGCGAGATTGGCCTGCACGTTGACATTCTGTTCGTCCTCGCGAAGCACCCGCAGGAGGTTCGTCTCGGCTTGATCGTATTGGCGGACGGCGAACTGACGTTGTGCTTCCGCGATCAGCGTAGCGCTGCCGGCGGGAGATTGGGGAACGGCCGGTCGGGAAGGGGCGGGATCAACCACCGCCAGACGCGGCGCCGGCGGTTTCATCAAGGCCAGTTCCTCCGCCGTGTACGGCACCGGGGTGGCTTCCAGAATCTCCAAGCGCGCCCGCAGGGCGGTCAATTGATCGGCCATTTCCCGGGTCCGGCCGGCGGATTCATCCCGGACCCCGGTCAGTTCCCGGGTGACGGCGGCAAGTTGCTTTTGCAGTTCGTCCCGTTCGCGTTCCAATTGCCGCAGACACTCGGCATCCACCGACGGCGGAGGCGGGGCGGGCGTGGCCGTCGCCATCGTGCTCAGCCGGTTTTCCAAGGTGGTCTTTTCAAGCCGCAGAATTTCCAGATCGGATTGCAACGCCGCGATCCGGGCCTGCGCTTGTTTTAGTGCCTGTTCGGTGTCCTCCCGGCTGGCAGCGGCCCGGGCATCGGCCAGTTGTCGTTTGAGCAATTCGTTTTCGGCACGCAAGGCGGCCGCCGCCTCAACCTCGGCGTCCCATTGCCGAAGCCGCGTTTGCAAGGCGTCCCGGTCCTGGGCGAGTTGTTCGTTCCGCGCGGTTTGTTCACTGAGCTTTTGCGTTGCCTCGGCCAACGCCCGGCGCACCTGTTCCAGTTCCACAGCGGCCGCCGGCGCGCCCGCCAATGCTTCGAGCCGTTGTTGCATCGCGCGTTTCTCCCGCGTGAGACTTTCCACCCGCTCCGTTTGGGTCCGGAGCTGTTGGTTGGCTTCGGCGAGCTGCTGGCGGAATCGTTCCCGTTCAGCGGCGTTGGCCGCGGGTAGCCGGGCGCGTTCCTGTTCCAAAGTCGTCTGCAGCAGATCCTTTTCCTTTTCCAGCGAGACAATTCGTTCGTTGGCCTGGGCCAGTTCACGCGGGTCCACCGCCGCGGGTTGGATTTCGAACGCCTCCTTGAGTTTGGCCTGCAACAACGCCTTGTCGGCCTGCAATTGCTCGACGAGTTCGCGCAGCTCGCGCACTTCCTTTTGCAGCGCCGGGTCCGGCGAAGCGACGGGCGCGGGGGGTGCGGGCGGGGGCGGCGTGTCTGGGGGTTGGGGCGCGGGCGGAGGGCCGGTGACGGCAAGCCGGGAGGCCAGGTAATTCAACCGGAAATTAACCACCCGCGGATTCCAATTCGGGTAAACGGTTTTCATCCGGCGCAGCGCCGATTGGGCCTGCTCATACCGGGTTGCCGCTTCGCTGTTCCGTCCGGCCGCCAGCAGGGCATCGGCTTCCTGGATGGTGGCGTAGATGCCGATGTATTGGTCGTCCGGACTTTGGGCCAACGCCGGCCAGCCCCCCAGGACGCACAAGGCCAATCCCAGCGCAAAAGCAGCTTTCATGGCCGCAGCTTAATGAAGCGGCGCGAAGCTTGGCAACAGCAACTCCCGCGTCACGTCGTCCGCGGCGGAATCCACGGCTCGCCGTCCTGCGCGGCGGGTTCAACGAACCCGCTGATACACTTCGTCGAAGAACTCGCCGTTCTCGTTCACGGCCACCACATGCCGGGCGTCGGCATACAAGGTCACGAGATAGATATGCCGGATCTGCCCGGCCCGGGCGAGATACCAACGGCCTTTGGCATCCGGTTTGCGCACCGTCACGCCCCACGCACCGTCCCCAAGATAAACAACGCCCCGGGGATCAATGGAGCCTTTGCGGATGGGATAGGTGCGTTTGTAGGCGTGATCGTGGTGTTCGAAGGCCAGTTGGACGCCGTATTCGTCAAAAAGCGGACACCAATGCTCGCGTATCAAGTGATTGATCTTTCCGCTTTCACCGACTTTATCGGAACGGTAAGATGGCCAGGCCGGCACGTGATAAACCGGGAATACGTGCGATACGTGTTGCCGCGCCGCGAGCGTTTGTTTCAACCAATCCGTTTGCGCCCCTTCAACGGGGTGGGTGTGGCCGGAGTCCAACAGCAGCAGACTCAGATAATTGCCGCAATCCAAAACGTTGTATCCCTGCGGACCGGGCATGGCGAACGACGCGTAATACGCCGGGGCGCGCTCGCTCGGCTGATGGTAGGACCCCCGCACCTCATGATTGCCGATCGTGACCAGCATGGGCACGAGCCGTCCGTCCGGTGTGCGCGCTTTTTGCTTCCACGAATCAAAATAGGCGTCCCACCGCTCCATGAGTTCGTTTTGGATGGAGCCGCCAAAGGCGTAGGCCAGGTCCCCGCCAATCACGGCAAACGAAGCGTCCAGCTTGCCCACCAGTTCATTCATGGTATCCATCGCTTCCCGGTGATGATACACATCACCGCCATCGGCAAACCGGATCGGCTGACTCAGATCCTTCGGCAGGGTGCGGAATTTGAAAACCCGTTCGCCCGGCCAGAAACAAAATTCGTAATCGGTTTTGGGCCGCAGCCCGGTCAATTCCACCGTATGCACCGTGCGGATGCTGGCGGGCAACGGATGACTCGTGCCGGCGGCAGTGGTCCAGGCGTTCGTATCGCCGACCCGCCGAAAATACAACTCGGTTTTGGCCTCGTCCTCGGTATGCCAATGGACGGTCATCGTGGTGGTGGGATCGCGTTGCCAAGTCAAATACAACGCGGGCGGATCAAACGCGTCCGACGCCCAACCGACCGAGCCGGCAACCCAGATGCCCAGCCAAAAGCCGGCCAACAATTTTCCCAAATTCCTTTGGCTCATCATCCGCCCAATCTTGGATTTCACCGCTTTGGTGTCAAAAACAAATACCGAAACAACGCAGCGCGATGGTTGAAATTCGCTTGCACAACCGGCGGAGAAAAGCTGGAAGAGCAGGCGTCTTGCCCGATCTCTGATCTGTCCAAAACGACGTCGTTCCGGAAATGCGGCCCATTGAAATAAGCAGGTCGTGGAGTCGCCGGCGCGGGCGCCGCTTCGGCCTGTCGCAAGCTTGCTATTGTCGCGGATTTTCATAAATTCTTCCATGCTTTACGCATGAATATCAATTTGCCACCACTGGGTGAGGGTGCCGATTCCGGCACCGTCGTGACTGTGTTCGTCAAAGCCGGCGATACGATCACCGAGGGCCAGACGCTCCTCGAACTGGAAAACGAGAAAGCGATCGCTTCCATCCCCGCCAGCGCGGGCGGTGTGGTCAGCCAAGTTTACGTCAAGGCCGGCGATAAACTCAACGTCGGGCAGCGGATTCTATCGCTGGCGGGAAGCGAATCAACTGCGCCCACGCCCGCGGCCGCTCCACCCGCCGCGTCTCCGGCAGCCGCCCCCGCGGCGGCCGCGCCGACCGCTGCTCCCGCACTGGAGGCTTCCGCCGCGGTCGTGGATACGGATTTCCCTGAACCTGTCGCCGCGCCCGTCGCCTCGCCTTCCATCCGGCGCATCGCCCGCGAACTGGGCATTGATCTGGCCCGGGTGCGCGGCAGCGAAGCCGGCGGACGCATCGTGACCAGCGACATCCGCGCTTACATCGAAAAACTGCAACAGGTGGCGCTCAAACCCAAAACCGCCGCCGCCGCTCCCCTGCCCGGAGCGCCCGCCGCGCCACCAGCGCCGGTATCGGTGGATTTCTCGAAATGGGGGCCGATCCAACGGCAACCCACCACGATGTTGCGCCAGACCATCGCGCGGCGGATGGCCGAGAATTGGCAAACCATTCCGCATGTCACCCAATTTGCGGACGCGGATTTCACGCGGCTGAACGCCTTGCGCAAACAGTTCGGCCCGGCCTACGCCGCGAAGGGCGCCCGGTTGACCGTGACACCGCTGCTGCTGCGCGCGCTGGTGGACACCTTGAAA
>MWDV01000163.1 GCA_002070715.1 Verrucomicrobia bacterium ADurb.Bin118 | reverse complement strand
GTCCTGACCAGTGCCGAGCGTGGCCAGCACCATGGCCTGGGTTTCGCCGCGAGTGAACAAGGCCGACCCGTGCGCCCGCGGGAGAATCCCGACTTCCGCGCTGATCGGGCGGACGTCATCGAACGCGCGTCCGTCCAGCCGTTTCCCCTGATTCAAAATCAGGCCGCGGACAGCCTCCTTTTGAAGAGTGTTCTGGGCGTCCTTGATGACGAACTCGGTGACTTTTTCCGCGCCGAATTTTTCGACGAGCTTCGCGCCGACCTCCTCGAAAATCGCGTTGATCGCAGCTTCCCGGGCCAGCTTGCCGGGCGTACTGGTCAGCACGGTGGCAATGCGGTCGCCGGCCAGGGTTTTGGCTTCATTCAAGATGTCCTCGGGGACGATGTTTAAGGCGATCTGCCGCTTCGGTTTACCCGCTTGGGCGGCGAGGGTTTTCTGGGCCGCGATGATCGGTTGCACGGCTTGCAGGCCGAATTCCAGCGCGGCATTGAAATCAGCTTCGGAGATTTCCTTGGCCGAGCCTTCAAACATGACGATCTCGGTTTCGCTGCCCACGAAGACGAGGTCCAGATCGCTGTCCTTCAATTCGCTGTGCGTGGGGTTGACGATGAATTGGCCCGCGATCCGGCCGACGCGCACGGCGCCGAGCGGTCCGGCCCACGGAATATCACTGACCATCAACGCGGCGGACGCGCCGTTGATGCTGAGGATGTCCGGGTCATTCTCGCCGTCGGCGCTGAGCACGATGGTTTGGACCTGGACTTCGTTGTACCAGCCTTTGGGGAAGAGCGGACGGATCGGGCGATCCGTCATGCGCATGGTGAGGATTTCCTTTTCGGTGGGGCGCCCTTCGCGCTTGAAGTAGCCGCCCGGGAATTTGCCCGCCGCGGCGGCTTTCTCCCGGTAATCCACGGTCAAGGGAAAGAAATCCTGGCCTTCCCGGGGTTTGGCGGCGGCCACGGCGGCCACAATGACCACGGTTTCGCCGAGCTGAACCGTGACGGCGCCGTCCGCCTGTTTGGCGAGCTTGCCGGTTTCGATGATGAGTTGTCGTTCGCCGGAACCGGCAGTGACTTGGGTCTGCATGATTTAGTTCTCCCTCCGTTGCTGCCGAGAAACTTCAGTGAATCCCGAAAAGCGTTCGGGACTGAATGAAATTGCCCGCAGCAACGGAGTATTTTTCCTACGCGATGGGGGTTGAAACGTGTTTCCGGTCCGTTCGCGTTCCCCGGACCGAAAACAAAAAGGGCGCCGGCGCCGCCGCAGCGTCGCCCGGGCCCCGTGAAAATCTATTTGCGAAGCTTCAGCTTCTTGGTCACGGCTTGGTAACGTTTCCGGTCCGTTTGTTGCAGATACGCCAGCAATTGCCGGCGTTGGCTGACCATCATCAACAGTCCGCGGCGCGAACTGTGGTCTTTCTTGTTGGTTTGCAGATGGTTGCTCAGATGGTTGATCCGCTGCGTCAGCAACGCAATCTGCACGTCGGCGGACCCGGTGTCCCGCTCGTGAAGCTTAAATTCTTCAATCGTCTTCTGCTTGGCTTCCATACTTCTTTTATTTCTCGGAGCGAGAAGTTAGGGGGGAACAGCGGCGGTGTAAAGGGATTTCGCAGGATTTCGCTGAGCGGTGGAGCGGACGCATCCGGAGAAGCCGTAACCGCGCTTCGGAGAAAGGGCGTCCAAACCCGCCTTTCCGCCGGTTTGCTGACAGGGGATGGCGGCCAAGCGCCGCCACCGCCGCGCGCCGCTTCGCCTTCGTTTCAGGTGACGAATTCCAGTTCCTGCCGGTGTGGTAATAAACCGCGTTCGTAGCCCAGTCCCAAAAAGCGCCGGATGGATTCGCGCCCGCGTTCCCCGTAATCGAGCGTCAATTGGTTCACATACATCCCCACAAACCGGTCCGCGAGGTCGAGTTCCATGTCGCGGGCGAACTGGAGCGCATAGGGGACCGCTTCGGCACGGTGATCCAGACCGTAACGGATGCTCGCGGTCAGGAGATCGGAGATCTGTTTGCGAACGGCGGGCGCGTGGCGTTTATGGATGACGTTTCCGCCCAGCGGCAAAGGCAGCCCGTCCTGCGTCTCGCCCCACCAGACGCCCAGATCCACGCAAACCTCCAAGCCCTCGCGGGCGTAGGTGAGCTGGCCTTCGTGGATGATCAAACCCACTTCGGCGCGGCCCTGGTGCACCGCTTGGAAAATTTGATCGAACGGAACAACCTCGTAATGCAGCTCCTGGGCGGGGCAACCCAACCAAAATTGCAGCGCCAGAAACGCGCTGGTCATGGTGCCCGGTACGGCGATTTTAGCTTGGCGAATTTGCGCTGGGGTAAGCGCCCGCTTCGCCACCAGCATCGGGCCGTAGCCGTCGCCCATGCTGGCCCCGCTGGGCAGTAGCGCGTATTTGTCCGACACGTAGGCGTAGGCGTGAATGCTGATCGCCGAAATATCGAGTTCGCCGCGGGTGGCGCGCTCGTTCAGCGTTTGGATGTCCTGGAGAATATGCTCAAACCGGAAGCCGTGCATGGGAATCAGCTCCTTGGCGAGGGCATAAAACATGAAGGCATCGTCCGGGTCGGGCGAATGGCCGAGAGTGAGCGCGCGTTCGTGCATGATAGAGCGCATTGTCCCGCAGCCACACGGCGGTGTCGAACAAAAACCGGAGAAGGGCCGGCGCCGGTCAGGGATTCGCCGTGGACGTCCCGGTGGGCGAAGGCGACGGTTCCGTTTTGTCGCGCGCGGTTTTCTCGTGATGTTTTTTGATGCGCAGCGTTTCTTCCTTCTCGAATTCCTGTTCGGCGCGGCTGATGCCCGGCAGGCGGGCGCGTTCCTGGACCGCCAGGGCCGAGGCCAGTTCCGGGGTGCGCAACACGATGGGCCGCATCAACACCATCAACTCGCTGCGGTCATTCTGGCTGCTGTTGCTGCGGAACAACGCGCCCAGCAGGGGAATGTCTTTCAGGAGCGGGACGCCGGCATGCGATTTGGTGCCGAACGACCGGATGTAACCGCCGAGAATGATGCTTTCGCCGTCGCGCACCGCGATTTCGGCGGTCAGGGTGCGGCTCTTGGTCTTGGGCACTTTGCCCACGTTTTCGATTTCCACGTCTTCGCCCAGTTCCTCGATGGCCTGGTCAATTTGCATCAACACCAATCCATCCGGGTTGATGAAGGGCGTGACATTCAACTGAATGCCCACGCGCAGTTGCTGGTATTGCGCGCTGGGACCGCCGCCCCAACCGCCGTAGTAGGTACCGGTGATGTAGGGCACGGTTTCGCCAACAAAGAACGAGGCCGGCGTGGCGTGCGAGGTCTGAATGCGCGGTTTCTGGATCACCCGCACCGCGCCGTCGCTCGCCGCCGCTTCCAGGTTGATGAAGAAATCCCGGTCCACGTTCAGGAAATACCGCAGGCCCTGGCCGAGCAGTTGTTCCGAGGGATTGTTGGTGCCGCCGCCAAAGTTGAAAAACTTGGCGTGGTTGGCCGAGCCGGCGCCCAGGACGCCGCCGCCCAAATCCCGGGTGGTCTGCGCCGCCGAGATGCCCAGATTCCACCGGTTATTCAGCGAGACATCCAGGATGGTGGTTTCGATCAACACCTGCGCCAATACCACGTCCAGCTTGGAGATCACGTCCTTGATCATTTCCATGTCCTGCCGCATGGCGAAAACCAGCAGCGAGTTCGACCGCTCGTCCGCAATGATCTTGTTTTGGCCGATGATTTCCATGTCGCCGGAGGTCGAGGCGCGCCGGATGATCTGTTGCAACCGATCGCTGAAGCTGGATTGCCCTGCGGCGGTGGCGGGCTGGCCGGGTTGCTGCATGCCCAACGTCGTGGTGCCGGGCTGGCCGGGCAGACCGGTGCCGGGGCGGGCGCCCGGGGTGGTCGAGCGGCCACCGGACGGTCGGGAGCCCACGCTGGTGCCGCCGCCGCCGCTGCTCAGGCTGTTCAACGCGTTGGCGATGTCCGTCGCGATGGCGTATTTGATCGGGATGACTTCCGAGATGAATTCCGAGGGGACCGTCACGTCAACTTCCTCGATCAATTCCAGCATCCGCTTGACGTTCTCGGTGTAGTCGCGCAGGACCAGAATCTGGCTGCTGTCAATCGGCAGGATGCTGTTCGGCACCTTGGCAAACGGGGTGAGCACTTGCACCAGTTCGCTGGGGCGCGCGTATTTCAATTGGGTGATGTGGGTCACATAAGACCCCAGTTCGGGCAGGGCCTCCGCCTCCAGCCGTTGGATCGGCGCGCCTTCCTGGTTGGCTTGCGCGGTGGGGACGGCTTTGGCGAATTTTTCGCCCATGGGAATGAGGGACACCCCGTTCATGGCCAGAACACTTTCCAGCGCTTGAACGACTTCGGCGCGGGTCAACGGCGTTTCCGTGCGCAACAGGATGGGTGGACTTTGCAGGTTAGCTGGACGTAGGATGGTGCGTCCCACCAGTTTGGCGTAGTAATCCAATACCTGGTTCAAATCCGCGCCTCCCGAGCCGACCCAGTCAATGGTGCCGGCGGGAATTAATTCCTCCTGGGCCGGCGCCGGCTTGGCCGTGGCGACGGGAGTGCCCAGCGCGGTGGGCGCACCCGGGGCGCCCGGAGCTTCCGGCGTGGCTGGCGCGCCCGGTGTGGCCGGCGCGGCGGGGGTGGTGGGCAACGGACTGCTGGGCAGGATCGGTGGTGGCGACTGGGCGGGCTGCGGCACGCCGGGGGCCGCGGGCGTGGTCGGCGCGGGCAGCGACAAGTTGCTACTCTGGTTCGCGGCGTCGGGGGTAACGACCACATTGGTGCCCCGGGCGGGGCGTTCGCGCATGGCTTCGCGCCGGGCGCGGGGGTCCGATGGAGCCCCCGACGGAGGGAACGACGGCGGGGCCGGCTGGGCCAGCGCGGTCAGCGTCAGGCCGCATGCGAGTAAAAATGGACAGATGGTTTTCACGATCGTTTGTCAGTTGACTTGGCAGCGGGTGTTCCCGGTGGAGGGCCGGCGGGCGGCGACTTTCCCGCAGGCGCCGGCGGGCGGCCACCGGTGGTCGGTGGCGGATTGGTCGCCGGCGCCGGTTGCGCCGCTTTACCGGGAGCGGGTTGGGTTGCCTGGGCAGATTTCTCCGCGGGTTTAGCCTCCGTTTTGGCGGTTTGGGCGGCCGCCCGCGGGATGGTCCGCGCGGGGGGCCGGCGTTGGAAACTCGCCACCAGTTTGATGTTGCCGTTGAGTCGTTGCCGCGGCGGGTCCGGTCGCAACGACAGGTCGCGCACGCGCACCATCGAGGCGCTGGTGCCCAGCTTGAAAAGAAAATCCACCAAGGGTTGTTCCTCGCAAATCACGGTAATCGTCTGTTGTTGTTCGAGGAAAAACGGATCATTGGTGCGGGTGGTCTGGCGGGAGGTGCCGCTGATGTTCACCCCGCTCTGCGCGGCCTGCATTTGGACGAGGCGCAGAAATTCAGTCTTTTGATCTTCTTCCGGCACCGGTTCGGCTTCGGCTTCCATCGCCTTGACCCGCGATTCGGTTTCCGGCTTCTGGCGGATTTCCTCCTGAAAGGTGGTCTGCTTTTTGCGCGCCGTTTTGAGGGCTTCCTTGGCCTTCTCGTAATCGTCAAAGTGCGGCCAGACAAACACGATGTTAAGCACAATGAACACGACGGCGCCCACGCCCACCACCAGCCGGCGTTCGAAGGGCCGCAGGTTCAACCGGTCAAAAGTGCTGCTCATTTCGTCTTCTCCTCCGCCCGGTTGAGTTCAAGGCTGAAGCTCCATGTCACCGTCGCCGCGCCGGGATTCTGCCGTTGGGTGAAGGCGTCGCCCTTGAGCGGATCAAACATCGGCTGGCCGCGCACCTGTGCCTTGCGCAACGCGCTGCTGAATTCAATCACGGCCATGACCTGGTCGGCGGGCACGTTGCCGTTGAGGGCCAGCTTGCGGCCGTCGGCGAAATCGAGTCCCTGCAACGTGGCGCCTTCCGGGAGGAGCTCCGCCACCAGCCGCCAGCAGTCCAGCGCGGCGTATTTCAATTCCTGCCGTTCCTTGAGCACCTCGTACCGCGCCTTGAGCTGGAGCGCGTTGGTGTAGCTCCGGCTCAAGTCCGTCACCTTCTGCTCCACAGCGTTCTTTTGAAACACCACCACGCCCAGCATGGCGAAATAAATCAACACCCCGAGACAATAGACCGCGCCCACGGCCAGCAGGCTGCGGATCCACAGGCGATCCACGAATTGCTGCTGGTAACGCTTGGCATACTCCGGCGGAAGCAGGCCGGGCAGATCGCCCGCGCGCGCCGCGCGATGGGCGGTGCGCGCCGCCAGGTCCGTGGCGGAGGGCGGCGGAATGACCTCCACCGGCGCCTCCACCGCGGCGCGCAGGGCGGATTCCCACGGCCCGACGCTGGCTTCCCCGGCCACGAGGTGCCACGCGGGCGGCGCGGTGAGCCAGCCATCAAGTTCACCAGCCCAGGCCGCCTGGGTGAGTTGTTGCCGGAGTTGCGGCACGCGGGTTTCGCCGGGGGGCAGGTGCAGCAGGCTGAGATTCCGCAAAATGCCGCCGGTCCACCACGCGACCAAAGCCGTGTCCGGCGGGCCGCCGTCGCTCACATGCACGTAGGCGCCGTCCTCACGGATGGGGATGGCCTCCAGTTCATCCAGCAGGCTTAACTCCAGGCGGTCGGCCAGAAAACCCTGCCCTTCGAGCGTGCCCAGGAAATCCTCCACCACGTCGCGCGCCACAATCACCACGATGAGGGTTTGCTGGTGGTCGCGAATTTCCGGCAAGGCATGCACCGTCCAGGCGATTTGCGTCACCGGAACAGGCGACAATCGTTCCAACTGCAGCTCCACCATCGCCCGGGTTTCCTCCGGGCTGGCCTCCGGGAATTGCGCCACCCGCAGGAACACCTGCCCGGGCGGCAGCCAGGCCACGTTCAGCTTGCGTTGAAACAGCGTGCGCCAGTCCTTGAAAACCCATTGCGTCGGCAGGGCCTGGTTGGCGGGCACCGTTTGCGTGCGGTCCAGCTTGAACCCGCCGCCCTTGGCCGCAAACTGCCAGAGTTGCCGCGCCTCGGTGCCGGCGTTCAACACGTTACAAGAATGCCAGCGGATCTTTTTCACGGGTTGAGCGGGAACGCGCCTTTCGGTCCCTCGGTCAGGGCGTCAAGATGTTCTTCAATCTGGGTGACCCGCAGCACTTCCTCGATGGTCGTGACGCCGTTTTTGACCTTGGTCCAGCCGTCCACGCGCAGGGTGCGCATGCCGTTTTCGATGGCCTTCTGGGCGATGGTCGAGGCGGGCGCGCGGTTCATGATCAACGGGCGCAGGGATTCGTTGACAATGAGGAGTTCGTAAATGCCGGTGCGGCCCTGGTAACCCAGTTGGCGGCATTCCTCGCAGCCGGCGCCGTGCCAGAACCGCGCGGTGTCAATTTCCGCCGCCGGAAAACCGACGCGCTTGAGGTAATCGCGTTCGACCCGTTGTTCGCATTTGCAGATCGGGCAGATGGTGCGCACCAACCGTTGCGCCATGAGGGCCTCGACCGAGGACGCCACCAAGAACGGCTCGATGCCCATGTCAATCAAGCGCGTGAACGCGCTCGGCGCGTCGTTGGTGTGGAGCGTGCTGAAGACCAGGTGGCCGGTGAGCGCCGCGCGAATGGCGATCTCCGCGGTTTCCAGGTCGCGGATTTCGCCCACCATCACCACGTTCGGGTCCTGGCGCAGGATGTGGCGCAGGCCCATGGCGAAGGTCAGCCCAATCTCCGGGCGCACGGCGATCTGGTTGATGCCCTTTAACTCGTATTCCACCGGCTCTTCAATGGTGATGATGCGTTTGTGGACCGAGTTGATCGAACTGAGAAAGGCGTAGAGCGACGTGGATTTGCCCGAACCGGTCGGGCCGGTGACGAGAAAGATGCCGTGCGGTTTGACGATGATCTCCCGGATGGCCGCCTCTTCGTGGGGCAGGAAGCCCAGCTTGTCCAGGCTGAGAAAAATTTTGCCGCGCGTGAGCAGGCGCAGGGAAACACTCTCGCCGTACACCGTGGGCACGGTGGAGACGCGGATGTCAATCTCCTCGCCTTTGATGCGGACGTTGATGCGGCCGTCCTGGGGCAGGCGTTTTTCCGAAATGTTCATCCCGGACATGACCTTGATGCGCGAGATGATGGCCGACTGGTAGCGTTTCAACTGCGGCGGCATCGGAATCTGGTGCAGGATGCCGTCAATGCGGTTGCGGATGCGCAACTCGTCCTCGGCGGGCTCGAAATGAATGTCCGTGGCGCGATTGAGGTAGGCCTCCCAGATGATCTGGTTGACGAACTTGATGACGCTGGCCTCCTGGTCGCCCTCGGTGATTTCCTTGTCCGCGCCGACGAGCAATTCGAGCGGCTCGTCCTCGGCGATTTCATCGAGCGTTTCCGCGCCCACGCCGTAGTATTTTTTGAGCGCCTTTTCGATCTCGGCACGCGGCGCGAGGGCGAAATGCACCGGCCCTTTGGCGTCGAAACGCACGGCGTTGAGCATCGCGTTGTCGAACGGATTGCTGATGGCCACCTGCACCGCGCCGTTGTCCAGGGCGGTGGGGATGACGGTGTATTGGAAGGCGACCTTGGTGGAAATCTTCTTCTGGGCCTCGGGGGCGACCGCCAGCTTGGCCAATTCCAAGTAGGGCCAGCCGAGCGCCTCGGCCAGGCGCTGGAGGAAGACATCCTCGGCCAGGCCGCACTCGCGGCAGATGAACGCCAGTTGGGGCTCCGACGAGCCGCTTTCCGCGGCCACCCGCCAGGCCCGACTCCATTCATCCAGTTGTTCCGGCGTCACGTTCAGGACGCGCGCCAGAAAGCTCTTCAAAGAGGCAAACGCCATTCGTAGGTTCCTATCAGCTATTGCAACAGTGGAAAAGCCGGAAAGTTGCGCCGGACACCAAAGAAGTCGGTCCCTGTGCCGGCCCGTAGGCGAAGCGACGCTCCGCCGGGGCGGCCCGGCTGCGGTGGGCGCGGGAGGAGGCGGGGGCGGAACAGGCCGCCGGGATCGTCCCCATTGGCGGAGGGAAACGGGCTTGGCTTGGGCTGACGCCGTTTTGTGCCTCGCATTTTTCCTTGCCTTAAACGGGGGAATAACTGAACTTGAGCCCAGACAACTGATTCCCTGTGTCAACATGAAAGCCTGTAGCCAAGCCAGGTTCTTCGTCGCCCGACCCACGGATAATGGGGTACCGCCCTCGCACCGTGGTTTTACCTTGATTGAATTGTTGGTGGTGATCGCCATTATCGCCATTCTCGCCGCGATGCTGTTGCCCGCGCTCGCCAAGGCGAAACAAAAGGCGCAGCAGATTTACTGTCTGAACAATGGCAAACAGATGATGATCAGCCTGCATCTGTACGCAGGGGACTACCGCGACTTATTCCCGCCCAATGAGGATGATACATTGGCCCCGAAGGGACATGCCTGGGTCCGGGGTCATGCCGGGGCGCCCTCGGGGGCGGATCAATTCAATCCGGATATCTTGATGGATCCGGAGAGCGCGTTGTTGTGCCCTTACATCGGAAAAAACGTGAGCATTTACAAATGTCCGGCGGATAAACGGGTGGGGTTGTACACCGGCAACAATCCGGCTGATTATAACAAACAAGTTCCCGCCGCCCGCAGTATTTCCATGAATCAAGCCGTCGGCACGGCGTGTGACGGTAAAGCCATGAACGGCCCGCATACCTTCAATACCCCGCCCACCCGGCCCGTCAGCGGGCCCTGGCTGGACGGCTCCCACGCCCATCTCTCCGGGCGGCCCTTCAAGACTTTCGGTAAAACCTCGGATTTTGTCGGCGCGGCGGCGCCGGCCAACATTTGGGTTTTCGTGGATGAAGATCCCTACAGCCTGAATGACGGGGCTTTTGGGTTTAACATGGCCTATCCGGAATGGGTGGATTACGTGGCCACGTCCCACAATTACGGCGGGGGATTTGCCTTCGCGGATGGGCATTCGGAAGTCCATAAATGGCGGGATGGAAAAACGAAACCGGTCCTGCCGGTCACCCGGATCGGCTTGGACGCCAACAATCAAAACGACTGGCGCTGGATGGCCCAACGCACTTCCGCCCGTTGATTTTTTCCCCTTTGTTGACCGACGACAAAATTACCTGACACCGACAAATTCAACTCCCAAAAACACAACACATCATGAAAAACAAAATCCTGAGTACAATGACCGCTCTGGCGGTGCTGGGCGTGGCCTGTGTCCACGCGGACTTTGACCCGGTCCCGCTGAAACCGGAGAGTTTCACCGTGGACGTCATCGTGGAGGCGACGGCGCCGCCGCCGTTGGGGGCTTACACCACCGCGACGATGGACGGCGGGACCAACAACAACTCGAATGTCTGGTTCGAGCAGGGCTACCTGCCGGGGCATTGGGGGCTGCTGGGGTTGCCCGCCGCCGGCAGTGAGTTTACCGCGCAGGACGACCCGAACCGGACGTATAAAATGGCGCCCAGTTATAGCGACGACAACGCGCTTTTCCTGAGCCTCAACGGGTCCCCGAGCGGCACCTTGACGGTGGCCGACCCCAAGGCGGGAATGGTCTTATCCGTGATAGGCAGCGTTGCGGGCGGCGCCACCACGATCGAGTACGTCGTCTACCATCAGGATGGCAGTTCGACGGCGGGCGAGGTCGAGGTACCGGATTGGTTCAACGTCAACGTCAACCGCGCGGTGACCACGGGCGGCCGGATCAACGTCGTGAATGGGCGATGCGACCAATTGGCCGCCAATAATCCGCACCTGTACTACGTGGACATCCCCCCTGCTGAATAACACTTCCCCGGTGACGAAAGTGGATTTTACCACGACCCGGGACAGCAACATGGCTTTATTCGGCCTCAGTATTTCCAGCGATTACGCCACGTTCACCCCCTTGGACGTCACCGGGTTTAACCGGGACATGGTCGTGGAAGCCGGCGCGCCGGTCACGGGCGGTCTTTTCGACAAATGCAACGTCATCATGGACGATGGCGCGACGAATCTCACGGGGAACACATGGTATGAGATCGGCTTCAACAAAGCGGCGCCGACCACGGGGTTGCCGGCGGCCGGCACCGACATTTCCGGGGGCACCCCACTGCATACCTTCACCATGCCGGCCAGTTACGCCGTCAACAACTGTCTGTACCTGGGCCCCTATGAGGGGTACACCAGCGGCACGCTGACTCTGACCACCCCGGTCGCTTTGAATGGATTGTCTTTCCTGGGCGCGGCGGGGAATGGTCCGGTCAACGCCAGTGTCACCGTCCATTTTGCCGATGCTTCCGTCGAGTATTATACGCTGTCCATTGCCGATTGGTTTGGGAATGACGATTTTTACATTGCCCGGGGACGCTTCGTGCCCGCCAACTTGGCGTTTAACAACGTGAATGATAACAATCCCCGTCTGCATCTGAACGACATCACCCTGGCCAACACGAGCACGGCGGTTACGCGCGTGGATTTTGAATACACTTCCGGGGGCCGGGCGATGATTTTCGCCGTCGCCGGGCAGGCCACCAGCGGCGGGGAGTTCACGCCGCTGGCGTTCTCCGGCTTCAATGCGGACGGTGTGGTCGAAGCCGCGGCGGGGCGCTACCCCAATCCGCTGCTCACTCCGGTCACGGCCACCATGGACAGCGGCATCAACCTGACCGCGCCGCTCGGCGATCTGAATACCTGGTACGAGCAGGGCTATTATCGCAACCGTCCAGACACCGGCCTGCCGCCCGCGGGCGCCGTGCTGCAAAGTCAGGTCCAGCCGGATCACTACTACCAGATGCCGGCCAGTTACACCGACAACAACGCGGCGTATGTGGATGCCGATCTGCCCGAGGCCAACCTGACGATTGCCGAACCGGCGACGTATTCCGCGCTGTCTTTCCTGAGCGCCACCGCCAACGGAACGGTCACCAACCAGGCCATCATGCAATACGCCGATGGCACCTCCGAGACCAACACCTTTCTCTCCCGGGATTGGTTCAACAATACGCCGTATGCTTTCACCGCCAAAGGCCGGGTGGAGCTGGGCTCGCGCACGGTCAACAACGTGGGCTCGGATAACCCCCGCCTGTACGAAGCGCAATTTGTCCTCAAGAACACTGCCAGTCCGGTGACCAACATTGTGCTCCGTTATTTGAATCCTCTCAGCTCCAACGCCCGCATGTATGTCTTTGCGGTGAGCGCCACGGCCGGGGACGTGCCTCCGATCATCACTTCGGTTTCCGTCACCCCGTCGGCCGCGCTGGAGGGGGGCGAGGTGGTGTTTGCCGCGGTCATCTCCGGCGGCACCGAGCCCATCACCTATCAATGGCAAAAGTCTGTTGACGGCGCGTATGTGGATTTGGTGGATAGCGCCACCATTTCCGGCGCCACCACCGCAACCATGACGATCTCCGGGGTTACCCCCGCGGACGTGGGCGATTACCGGTTGGTTGCCAGCAATGTCATCGGCCCCGTCCCCAGCGGGGTGGTCTCCCTCCTCCGGGTGCTCTCCAATCTGCCGGACATCACCAGCCCGAAGGATTCCATCCACATCCTTACGGGCACCACCCCCGGGGCGGAAGGGGTGGAACATGCCATTGATAACCGGATTCAAAAGTACTTGAACTTCGGTGTCACCGGCAACAATCCGCCGTTTGTCGGCCCGGTCGGGTTTATCCTGCAACCCGCCATTGGCAACACCATCGTTTCGGCCCTGCGCTTTTACACGGCCAACGACGCGGAAGCGCGCGACCCGGCGGACTACGTCTTGGAAGGCTCCTTGGACGGGGTGGATTATTTCCCGATTGCCTCGGGCGCCTTGGCCTTGCCGGCCGGACGCAACACCGCCACCGGGGACGCAATAGATCCGTTTGCGCATTACTGTCAGGAGGTGCGTTTCGCCAATACCACCGGTTACAACTTCTACCGGTTGAGTTTCAACAACGTGAAAAACAACGCCGCGGCTGTCGCGATGCAGATCGGGGAAATCGAATTCCTCGGAGTGGTGAATCCCAACCCGCCGCCGCGGTTTACGCTGTCCCCTGTGAATGTGTCGGCCAACGAAGGCACGACCGCCACCTTCACCTCCCTGGCCACCGGCGCCGCGCCGCTGGCCTACCGATGGTATGAGGTCACCGGCGGTGATCCGGGCGTGTTGTTGGCGGGGCAAACCGGGCCGAATCTGGTCCTTCCCAACGTCACGGTGGCTCAAAATGGCAGCAGCTATCGCGTCGTGGCCTACAATCCCTACGGTGCGGTCACGAATCCCGCTCCGTCCCAGCCGGGCGTCCAGTTGACGGTTAATTCCGGGCCGGTTTACCTCAGCCCGGACGGCGATCTGCCGACGGAAACGGTGGGGTACGCCGGGCGCACAGTCCGCTTGTCGGTTGGCGCGGTGGGAACGGCGCCGACCTATCAGTGGTGGTCCAATGGCGTGGCGCTGGTTGATGGAGGCCGGATTTCCGGCGCCACCAGCGACACCCTGGCCATCGCCAACGCGCAGCCGTCGGATGCGGCGAGTTATCACGTCGAAATCGCCAACGCGTACGGCGGCCCGATATCCAGCACGCCCACGGCCCTGGACATCGTGACCGTACCCACGTTCCACGGTGACGGTGTGGGGTGGCAGTTTGTCAATGCTGGCGGGGGCGGGTCGCACTTCCCCCTCCCGGACGTCATGCTGATGACTTGGGCGGCTTCCCAGCAACGGGCCGCTTGGTTGAGCATCCCCATGTATGTTGACGGGTTCCAAATCTCGTTCGTCTATCAAGACCTCGGGCCGGAGGGAGATGGCGCCGGCGGCGGCGCGGATGGCTTTGCCGTCGTGTTGCAAAACTCTCCCGCCGGACTCCAGGCGCTGGGCGGTGCCGGGGGCGATCTGGGGTATGCCGGGATTGATAACAGCGTTGCCCTGGCGTTCAACATCTATGCCAACAACAATGTGGGCATTGCGTTCTTCACCAACGGCGTCGTCAATCCGCCGTATGCACCCACACCTCCGGTGAACATTGCCGGTGGCCATCCCATCCAGGTCAATCTGGCCTACGATGGCGCCATCGCCACTGTGCGTTTGCAGGACCTCACCACCGACCAGACGTTTGACGCCGCCTTGCCGGTGGGAAGCATCGCCTCCATCATCGGCACCAATGTGGCCTACGTCGGCATTACGGCCGCGACGGGCGGCATTGCGGCTCATCAACAGTTCAGCAACTTCCAATACGTGCCGCGTCCGGTGCTGGCCGCGGCTCCGGTGGACAGTGGCATTCTGTTGACCTGGCCCGCGGCGGTGGGCGGCTATGCGCCGGCGGTCAGTTCCAGCTTGATCTCCGGGCCTTGGACCGTCCTCACCGGGATGAACAACCAAACCAACGATCTGCATCACCGGGTCGTTGCGCCATCGGGGGACGGTCAATACTACCGCTTGGTCATGCCGTTGCCGTGAGGCATCGGCGGCCCGCGGGAATGAACATTCCTGATCGGGCGGCGCGAAGCTAAAAACATGAGGGCCGGGGTTTTCCCGGCCCTCTTTTTTGGGAAAGCTCCGGGCGCGCCGGCTGTTCGTTGACATCGCCGGTCTGGCTGGACATGCTGCGGCGTATGACAAAAAGCAATTGTCTGAGCCAACCCGCATTGTTCTCCGAACAACTTTACGCCCACTCCCTCCACCAGCCGTTGCTCTCTTCGCTTCTTGCGCGCGAGCGAAGAAGCCCGGGCGCGGAAAGAATGGGGACCGGGATTCAAAGCATGGAATCAGTTTCACGAAAATGCCTCTCCCTCCGCTTCATTGCGGTCCTCTGTGCCAGCTTGATTGGTGTTGCCCTGGGCGGGACGGCGGCGCCGGCTTCCGCTCCGAAACCCGCCGCCATCCCGGTGATTCTGGATGCGGACATTGGCGATGACATAGACGACACCTGGGCGTTGGGCCTGTTGTTGAAGTGTCCGGAATTGGATTTGAAGCTGGTGGTGGGCGACTTTGGCCGGGCCGAATACCGGGCGGCGTTGTTCGCCAAGCTGCTTGAACGCGCCGGGCGGACGGATGTGCCGGTGGGCGTGGGGCTGGACCTGCCCAGCACCGGCCCGGGGCGGCAGGCCGCGTGGTTGAAAGATTACGATTTGAAACAATACCCGGGCGTGGTCCACCGGGATGGCGTGCAGGCGTTGATTGACACGATCATGCAATCGCCGCGTCCGGTGACGTTGATCTGCATCGGGCCGGTGCCGAATATCGCCGCCGCCTTGAAACGCGAGCCGGGCATTGCGCGGAAAGCGCGGTTCGTCGGCATGTACGGCAGCGTGCGCGTCGGGTACGGCGGCAGTGAAAAACCGGCCGCCGAGTGGAATGTGCGGTGCGATCCTCCCGCGTGCCAGGCGGTCTTTACCGCGCCGTGGGCGATGACCATCACACCGCTGGATACCTGCGGTTTGGTGGTGTTGAAGGGGGACAAGTATCGGCGCGTGCGGGATTCGCGCAATCCGGTGGCGGTGGACGTCATTGCCAACTACCGCGCCTGGGTGGCCAGCAACCCCCGGATGCCCGCCAACGAGGCGGACGAACGCAGCAGCACGCTCTTCGATACGGTGGCCATTTACCTCGCCCTCCAGCACGACTTCTGCGTGATGGAAAAACTCGGCATCCGGGTGACGGACGACGGCATGACGGTGATGGATCCGGAGGCAAAACGGATGGACGTTGCCACCGGGTGGAAGGATCTGAGCGGCTTCGAGGATTGGCTGGTGGACCGGTTGACCCGCTGACCATGGCGCGTGGCCGGCCCCTGCCCAACTGGTATTCAGCCGGGCGTTGTCGTCGCCGGGCGATGGCGGCTTGATTGATTCGGCGCCGCGAACGTCCGCTCAGGAATCGGTCAAGCGGTCGCGGAGTTCCGGGGGGAACGGCAATAGGCCATGTAATAAAGCACCGGCACCGCCATGCGGCTGAGGAGCAGGGACGCGACTTCCCCGGCCATCAAGGAAATGGCCAGGCCTTGGAAAATTGGGTCCGCCAGAATCACCGCCGCACCGACCACAACGGCCATTGCCGTCAGCAGCATGGGCCGGAAACGCACCGCGCCGGCGTCCACCACCGCCTCGGCCAGCGGCATGCCTTCGGCCAGGCGCAGTTCGATGAAGTCCACCAGGATGATCGAATTACGCACCACAATGCCCGCGCCGGCCATGAAGCCGATCATCGAGGTCGCGGTGAAAAAGGCGCCCAACGCCCCGTGCGCGGGCAGGATGCCCACCAGTGAAAAGGGAATCGCCATCATGACAATCATCGGGGTGAGAAAGGAGCGGAACCAGCCCACCATCAGCACGTAGATGAGGACCAGACACGCGCCGAAGGCGAGGCCGAGATCGCGGAAGACCTCAATGGTGATGTGCCATTCACCATCCCATTTCATCGCCGGGCGTTGGCTGGTGAAAGGCAGGGTGGCGTTGTAAATCTTGAGGGGCGAACCGTCGCCGCCGAACGGCCGGGTGTCGAGCGCCCGCAACGCCTGGTTCATCCGGCGAATCGCATAGACGGGACTTTCGATCACGCCCGCCACGTCGCCAATGACGTAGGTCACCGGCATGAGGTTTTTATGGTAAATGCTTTTGTCCGCCAGCGTGTGTTCGATGGTGACAAGTTCGCGCAGAGGAATGAGCGGCGGTGCGCCGGTGGCGGCCCCGGGTTCAGGCAGGGCGTTGGCGTCGCCGGAGCGGACGCGCAGGGCCAGTAATTCCTCGGGACTGGTGCGCGCGTAACGGGGGAGTTCCAGCACCAAATTCACATCCTCCTTCTCGCGCGGTTGATGCACCAGATCCACGGACAAACCGCCCACCGCAATCTGGAGCGTCTGCGAAATGGTTTCCGCGCTGACGCCGTGGAGCGCCGCCTTTTCCTTGTCAATGACGAACCGGGCCTTGGGTTGGTCGGCCTCAATGTAGGCGTCCACGTCCACCACGCCTTCCGTGTCTTTGAAAATGGCGCGCACCGCCTCGGCCAGGCGCAGGCGCGCGTCCTCGGTGGGCCCGTAAATTTCCGCGACGAGGGTTTGCAACACCGGCGGTCCCGGTGGCACTTCGGCCACGGCGACGCGGGCGTTGAATTTATCGGCCACGGCGGCCACCGCCGGCCGCACGCGCTTGGCGATGTCGTGGCTTTGCGCCCGGCGCTGGTCCTTGGGCACGAGATTTACTTGGATGTCGGCCACGTGCGCCCCGCGGCGCATGAAGTAATTGCGCACGAGCCCGTTGAAATTGAACGGCGCGGCGGTGCCCACGTAAACCTGATAATCCGTGACCTCCGGCTCGGCGCGGAGGGTCGCGGCGATTTCATGCGCCGCTTGGGCGGTGCGTTCCAGCGAACTGCCTTCGGGCATGTTCAGGATGATCTGAAACTCGCTCTTGTTGTCGAAGGGCAGCATCTTGACCTTCACCCAGCCAACGCCCACCAGCGCCATCGCCGCCAGCAACAGGATGGTGATGCCCGCCAGAAAAACGTGCCGCCAGCGGGGATGATCAATCAACGGTCCCATCAGCCGCCGGTACAGCCGGGTGAACGCGTCTTCCTCATGCTCCGAAAGGCGGTGCGGTTTGGCGGGCGCGGCGTCTTCGGCCGGGTCGGTGGGTTGCCGTTTCGTCAGGGACGCGTATTTCGTTCCCCAACGCAGGATGCGGATGCTGGCCCAGGGGGTGACGATGAAGGCGATGAGCAGCGACCAAAACATGGCCGCACTCGCGCCGATGGGAATCGGCCGCATGTACGGGCCCATCAAGCCGCCCACGAACGCCATCGGCACCACCGCGGCGATGACGGCGAACGTGGCCAGAATGGTTGGGTTGCCGACTTCGCCCACCGCCGCCACGGCGATGTCCGCCCACGGCCGGCCTTTGCTGGCGGGCAGGTGGAAGTGGCGCACGATGTTTTCAACCACCACAATGGCGTCGTCCACGAGAATGCCGATGCTGAAGATGAGCGCGAACAGTGTGATGCGGTTGAGGGTGAAGCCGAGCAGGTAAAACACCAGCAGGGTCAACGCCAGGGTCGAAGGAATGGCCACCCCCACGATGCCCGATTCGCGCCAGCCGAGCGTCAACCAGAGCAACAGGGTGACGCCCACGACGGCGATGCCCATGTGCAGCAGGAGTTCGTTGGATTTTTCCGCCGCGGTTTCGCCGTAATGCCGGGTGATGCTGATGGCGACGTTCGCCGGGATGACCGTGCCCTGGAGCGTCTCCACTTTCCGCAGGACTTCGCGCGCCACGGCAATCGCGTTCGCGCCGGGGCGTTTGGCGATGGAAAGCGTGGCGGCGGGTTCTTCAATGAACCCGGCGGCGCCGGGGGGCGGCGCCTGCCGTTCGCTGACCCGCGCGCTGGCCGCCGCCGCGGCGCCGTAGCCAAAAAACACATACTGACTCGGTTCCTCCGCGCCGTCCCGCACCTCGGCCACTTCGCGCAGGTAAACCGGCTTGCCGCCGTACACGCCCACCACGACCTGCCCGACCTCCTCCGCTGTGCGCAGGAACGCGCCGGTTTCAATCAGCACCTCCCGGTTGTCGCTGGTCAGGCCGCCCGCGTGATATTGGCGGTTGGCTTGTTGCAGCATGGGAATCAGCCCCACCGGACTCAGGTTGCGCGACGCCAGTTTCACCGGATCCAAGAGCACGCGCACCTGCCGCCGCGCGCCGCCGATCACCATGGTTTCCGCCACGAGCGGCACCTGCTTGACTGCGTCGTCCACCTGGGCCACCAGCCGGCGCAAGGTCAGATGATCATACTCCGGACTGTGAAACGTGAGCGCGAGGATCGGCACGTCATCAATGGACTTCGGTTTGATGAGCGGTTGGGTGACCCCGTGGGGAATGCGGTCGAAGTTGGAGCGCAGTTGCTCGGTCAGTTTGACGAGGCTGTCGTCCGGATCGCTGCCCACCTCGTAACGCACGATGACCAGGCTTTGGCCCTCGCTGGAGGTCGAATAGACATATTCCACGCCGGGAATTTCCCAGAGCAGTTTCTCCATTGGCCGCGTGACGCGTTCTTCGATCTCTTTGGCGTTCGCGCCGGGCATGGCGACCATCACGTCAATCATCGGCACCTTGATCTGCGGCTCCTCCTCGCGCGGCAACCGGATGACGCCAAACGCACCCAGCAGCACCGAGGTGATGATCAACAGCGGCGTCAGCTTCGAGTCAATGAACGCCCGGGCCATCCGCCCGGCCAGTCCGGGCCCGGTATGAGGGGTGGGGGAATGGGGCGCGGCGCTCATGAGGTCTTTGCGGGCTTCGATTTTCCGATGGTGGATTTCATTGCACTTGCACCGGCTGGCCGTCTGTCAATTGGTCTCCGGCCTCCACCACCAGGGTTTCGCCGGGATTCAGTCCGGAAACAATTTCCACCTCGGTTTTGAGTTGCTTGCCGGTTTTCACCAGCCGCAACTGCGCCTTGCCGTCCACCACCACAAACGCAATTTCCATCTGACCGCGCACAATCACGGCGCGGGTCGGCACGCGAATCGCCCGGACCTCGGCCACTGGCACGGCCAGCCGGCCAAACTGTCCGCTGCGTAATCCCGCGTGCGGCGGGAGATCGAGAGTGACGGGAAACGTGCGGCTGTTGGGATCGGCGACCGGCGCAATTTCGCTGACCGTGCCTTCCAATTGGGCGTCAATCGCCGGCACGCGCACGGCCAGTTTGTCGCCCAAGGAAATCCGGTCCATCAACGCTTCCGGCACATCGGCCTCCAGCCGGAGGGTGCGCGGATCCTCCAATTCCACCAGCGGCCGGCCCGGCGCGGCCAGGTCGCCCACGTCCGCACGTTTGCTGGTGATCACACCGTCAAACGGCGCCGCCACGCGGATGTAGCCAAGCAAGGTTTCCGCCTCCTGAACCGCCGCTTCGGCCACGCGCAATTGCGCGTCCGCGGCGTCAAACTCCGCTTGGGAAATTAATTTGTCTTTCAGCAGGATTTCCCGGCGTTTGAATTCGCGGCGCGCCTCTTCGCGCAACGCCTGAGCTTGATCATGGCGGGCCTGGATTTCGCGCGCGTCCAGTTGCACCAGCAACTCGCCGGCCTTCACCCGTTGGCCGGGCACCACCCGCATTTGTTCGATGCGCCCGCTGACCTTGGCTTCGATGACCGCCCGCAGCTTGGGACGGATGGTGCCCACCACGTCTTCGGTGGCGATACGGGGAAGGCTTTCCACCGGTTGCACGCGCACCGGGACGGCGGGCCCTTCGACCGCTTGGCCGCCGGGCGGTGGGTTGGGGCCGCAGCCGGCGAGTCCGGCGACCATCAACAACAACCCGCCACTGATCAACAAGTGTGTACTCCTCATAACATGAACTCCGCGTCCGGGGGATCATGCCCGGGATCGCGCGGGTTGCCAAGCGCGGGCTAGTGGCCGCCGCCGGAGACCGCGCCGGATTTCGAAGCGGGCGCCGCGCAGCACGAACCGCCCACGCCCAGTTTGCGCAGGATCGTTTCCAAGGGACACCGACGCGTGAAGGACGACTGCAGCAGGTTGGCTCCGACAAACGCGGTGAACCACAACCAGTGCGGGCTGTGATAGTGCGCCAGCAACAGGCTGACGAGAATAAACGTGCCGGCAAAGCGGCGAATGATCATTTCCATGAGTGTTGTTTCGTATGGATCGCGGCCGGCAGAAGGCCGCGGAGGTTTTGCGTGTTATGCAAGGCGGACGCCTTTGGCGACGCTCTGCCGCGCCGCCGCGCCGGACGGTTCAATGAAAACTGCTGGCCAGCAACGCGCCCATGACGGCGCCGTAAATGGAGCTGATGACCGGGTTGCTGGTCAGGGGACAGGTCCCCGTCGAGCAGCCCACGAACTTGTAGAATGCAAAGCCGAGGCCGCCGCCCAGTACCGCACCCAAAAGAAGTCGCAGGATCATGGCGTGTGCTCCGGGTCAGGCGGCGACCGTGGTGATGAATTGCGGGGTGGCGGTCAGTGCGGTTGCCAGCCATTTCCGCAAGGTTTGGGGCGCGGCCAGGCCGACCATCTGATCCACCGGTTGGCCATTGCGGAACAGCAACAGCGCGGGCACTCCGGTGATTTGGTAATCCTCCGCGAGCGTGGGCGCGTGATCCACATTCACCTTGGCGAATTTTATCCGCCCGGCAAACTCCGCCGCCAGTTGATCCAGCAGGGGCGCGAGCATTCGACAGGGCCCACACCAGGGCGCGTAAAAATCCACAAGCACCAAGCCGGGCGCCTGCCGCACTTCGGTCTCAAATCCGGTTTCCGTCAGTTCAACCACGTTTTTCATGTTTTGACTCATTCGTTACGGTGCTGTTTGAGCCGGCAAGCGCGGAAAGGTTACAGAAAATACGCACCGCCCAGGCGCGGACCGATTGCCGGCGAGACTTTTCTGGGAAAGCCGGTTCGTTCCGGACAACGGGCCGCCCAGCTTGATCCCCGCCAATTTTTTCCGTGCAGTCCCGGCGTTCCCGGTTAGCATTTCGGATATGTCCGACGCTTACGCGCAACTGCTTGACGCCACCATCCGCCACTTGGAAACCCTCCAGGCGCGCGGCGTTCATTTTGTGCCGGTGACGCGCGAGGTGTTGACAGCCTTGAATCAGCCCCGCGAAGTCCGCACTCCCCCCGCGCGCGCGACCCCATCGCTCACGTCGAAGCAGGGGAGCGGAATCGGACCCAGTGCCGGTGGCACCAGCGCGCGCTATGTTGCGAAAGCTGCTCCCGCCGCCGTCACGGCGCCGGCCGTGGCGGTTCCGGCCGAATTACCGGATCAGGCATCCTCGTCTGTGGACGCGCCGGCATTGTCACCGGCGGCGCGGGCGGCGGCGTTTGACGAATTACGGACGCGCGTGCTGGCGTGCGTCCGCTGTCCGCACCTGGTCGCCGCGCGTCAGACAGTGGTGTTCGGCACCGGTGCCCAGGATGCCGAATTAATGTTTGTGGGCGAAGCCCCGGGCGCCGAGGAAGACGAACAAGGCGAACCGTTCGTTGGCCGGGCCGGGCAGTTGCTGACCCGGATGATTAAAGTCATGGGTTTCGAGCGCGACGAAGTGTACATCGCCAACATTCTCAAGTGCCGGCCCGACACGCCGGGCCAACGCACGGGCAACCGCAAACCCACTGCGGCGGAGATGCAAACCTGTCTGCCCTACTTGCACGAGCAGCTTGATCTGATCCGACCGCGTGTGGTGGTGGCCTTGGGCGCCACCGCCGTGGAAGGGTTGCTGGGCAAGACCCTGGGCATCACCAAACTGCGCGGTCACTGGCAGACCTGGCGGGGCATTCCCCTCATGCCCACCTATCATCCCGCGTATTTGTTGCGCAATCCGGCGTTGAGCGAAAAACGCAAGGTTTGGGAAGACATGCTGGCGGTGCTGGAGAAACTTGGCCGCCCGATCAGCGAACGCCAGCGAACCTATTTCCTGCAGCGTTGACGGGAAACGCGATCTCCCGCCTTAAAGAAAACGGCGCCGGCTGGTGACCGGCGCTGTCTGAGTCGAATCGGACGCGGGTTGATCGCTGCGGATCAGTCTATTGTTTTAACCGGAAGAATTGTTGCCCGGATTCCTGCGAGAGCAGCACCACCCACTCGCCGTTTTCGATGACGGGTTGCGCGGTGATGGCCTCCCAATTGCCGGGCAACGTGCCGGTGGTTTCCAGCGTGTAACCCGTATCGGCGGCGTCCCAGGAGAGGCGCACGATGTTCTCCGGCAACAACGCGATGCGCAACTGCGCCGGCGGACGGACTTCGCCGGCCACCAGGCGCACGTTATCGAGCAGCAACGTGGCGTCAGCCTCCGGATCACTGGCGTTCTCAAACCACAAATCGCCCTCGGTATTTCCGGCGGTGAAGACGAGGTGTTTTGTGTGGTAAGGATTCGATCCCTCTAAATCATCCACCGGCCGGACTTCTTCTTCGAGCAGGATTTCCCCGTCAAACGACACGCGGATGAGGGGAAAGTTGTCGCCGATTCGCCGCGCGTTCAACGCGAAGATCAGGGTGTATTTTTCCCCGATTACCAGATCGGACACGGTTTGGCTGACGTAACTGCCGCCGTTCTGGAGAAACAGCACCAGGTCCTGATCCGGCGCGGCGCCGTTGTTGGCAAACGGGCCTTCCCCATCAATGTTCACGCCGTAGCCTCCGGCGCTGGTATGCCAACCGGCAACCAATTGCGGCGTAATGTAACCCACGCCGGCCGGCGTGCCGCTGGCTTCAAAACTGGGATTCTCCAGCACCACATCCGCGGCGCCGCGCGCCACAATGCTGACGGCGTCCAGCAACAAACTGACGTCGCCGGTCACCGGCACCGCCGAGAATTCGAGATTGCCGGAGGCGGCCGTCGGCGTGAAGACGAGGTTGGTGAAATAGTATCCCGTCAGACCCGCATCTTTGGCGGGTTGAATGCCCGTGATGTTGGCCAGGGTTTCCCCGCCAAAACGCACGACCAGATCCAGGAGCGGGGGGCCGCTCTGGCCTTCCGGTACGTAGTCCCGGACGTTGTAGCGAAACTGCAGCCAGTAAGATTGTCCCGGCGTCAAACCGTAGATGGTTTGCGACATCGTCCCCTCGCGTTGAATGAAGGCCACCAGTTCACGATCGGGAATGGGCCCGTTGCTGCCGTCGCCGGCAAACGGCATCCCCAAGCTGTTGCGGCCGCCGTTGCCGGTTCGGTTCCACGCCAGAATCGAGCCATAGCCGACGCCCGTAACGGCGGGGCCGCTCTCGAAACTCGGATTTCGCACGAACGATTCGGTCACAGCAATCCGGGTGACGTTGGCGACTTCGAGCTCGTCGCCATCCTTCACTTCCACCTGGGTGGTGCCGCGTTTTACGCCCGTGACCTCCACGGTTTGAACCACTGGCGCGGCTGGTCCGGGAGGCATTTGTTCAAAATACAAAGTGATTTCGCCGTCCTCATCGGCCCCGGTGATGGCCGCCACTTCGGGGTCAGCGTGGAGCACCACCTCGCGCGCCCGGAGGACCAGCGCCTCGCTCGGGAGGCTGACTTCCACGTTGACGGTTTGTCCCGGCGCCAACAGCGCTTCGGTCGGCGACAGGGTAATGGGCGGGAAGGACACCGCCGCCTGACCGCGCACCCGGACATTATCCAGCAACACCGTGTCGGCGGTCGCTTTGGTCTGGGCGAAAGACAGAACCACCTGTTCCGCCGTGGCGGTAAATTGCGCGGTGGCGGTATGAAAGGCGGCACCATAGCCCACCGCCGTGACGTCCGTGTCCAACAGGACCGTTGCACCGGCTTGGACCCGCAGGTGCGGCGTTTCATTCAGCTTGGCGTTGTAGGCAAAAGAAACGGTGTAGGACTGCCCGATGATCAACCCGGAAATGGTTTGTTCCAGTGAACCCTCGCCTTGAATGAAAGCCGCCAATGCCTGGTCGGGAATGTCCCCGTTATCGGCATAAAAGCCGAAGCCCATGTCCACGCCGAACTCCCCCGTGCCCGTCCAGCCGGCCAGCTTGGTGAGGACGCCGGTGTTCGGCTGATAACCGCTGGCCTCGAAACTCGGGTTGATGACGACCAAATCATCCTCATCCCGGGCGACAATGGTGACCGCATCGAACAACGCACTTTGATCGCCGTACGGAACGATGCTGAAACTGAGCAGCCCGTAGTCGGATGCCGCCGTGAACGGGACGTTGCGGAAGTGAAAGGGTTTGGTCTCGCCCACCGGCTGTACGTTTCTGATCGTGTCCAGCAGCTCGCCACCAAAGGAAACTTTCAAATCCAGTGGCCCGGGCATCCGGCAGTTGTAGAAGAACTGAATCCAATACGTTTGCCCGGGCGTCAGGCCGAAAATGGTTTGCGACAGACTTCCCACGTTCTGGATGAAAGCAACGCGGTCACGGTCGGGCGTCAATCCGTTGTCGTGAAAGGGCCCGCCGGAATCCAGGCTGCGGTCATTGATTCCGGAGCCTCCGCTCCACTCATCCACGCCGCTGTAGTGCGGCCAGGTCGGATTGAAGTTGCTCTCGAAGCTGGGATTTTGCACCAGCGGAGTTTGTGCGACCAGCGAGCTTCCGAGCAGCATGAGGGGCAGCGCCAGGATCGTCTGGCGGACCCGCGTGATTAAGGTGGGTTTCATCATGGTTTGTTGGGGGTTGTATTTTGATGGCAAACAATTCCGTCCGGCAACCTTGACTGCAACGCCAGGCCGGTTGCGCGCCCCGATTCCTGATCGAAGACGGGCGGACATACGTTGGAAGCTTATGGATTTACCGTCGGGGCGGCAAGCCGGAAAAAAGCGGATTCCGTCCCGTCGTTGGTCCAATAAAACCAGGCGGCTTGCAAGTGGGGCGGCGCGATCACGCGTTCCCAGACGCCATTCGGATTGAGCGCCGTCGTGCGTTCCAGGAAATAATCCCGGGCGCGGCCGGGCCACCGCAAGACGGTGGTGGCCGGCGGATGCTGCTGAATTTGCAACCAGGCGATGGCCGGGACGTTGATTTCCACCCGGGCTGTGGGGGGCACTTGCACAATGAGCCATCCTTGCGCCGGCGAATACGCCTGCGGCGCGGTGAGCGCAACCGCTTGGCCGTTGACGCGCACCGTGGGCGTCTGCCGCAGGCCGTTGAGCAGCAGCCAATGCGGCTCGTGGGTCCAACCCTGCACGATGAAACGAAAGCCATCCGGGCGCTCTTCCAGATTGGTCAACCGGCCTGCGGCGTGCAGCCGCACGCCAAAACGGCGCAGCGCCAGATAATCGTAAAATGGCCGGCGGCCGAAGTATTGCCAGCTTTCCGCGAGCAGGGTGGCGGGGTTGATCGCCGGACCGTTGCGGGATTGCAACCGCAGCGAAAAACTGTCCGGCAGCAACCCCTGCCGCGCCGGTTCCTGAGCGCGATAGATTTGTTGAATGCCCGCGGCGGCGATGGCATCGGCCAAAGCCTGCCACGGTCCGGAAGCATCATACCGCGCCAGGCGATACAAGGCGTTGCCGTAAACCAAGCCGCACCATTGCACGGGCAGCCCGATCCACAACGGCGCCTGCCAGCCGGTGGCGCCCAGCACGGCAATGGTGGCGCCCACGCCCACCGCCCCCGGCGTGGGCGGGGCCAGATAGACAAACGGCACGCCGGTCCACGCCCAGTAACGCGCCCGGTCGAGCAGGGTGGCGTCGCCGGTCAGTTCGTAGCCCAGCGTGTACGCCCGCACCAGATACGCCGCCGCCAGAATATCCGGCGTGTGCAAGGGGATTTCCCAGGTTTGCGCGCCGCGCGGCACGGTGTGATCGAACTTGGCGAGGGCGCGCAGATGGTTCAATCCGTTGGTCAATAACCCCGGGTCGCCGGTGAACAGGGCGGCTTCCAACAAACGCGCCGTGACGGTGCCCACCAGCCCGTTGGCTTCCTGGGACCAATGCGTCTCACTGTAATCCGGTCCGTTGGCCGGGGCTTGATATCGAATCACGCCGTCGCCTTGATACTGCGCCAACAGTTGCTGCCCCAAGGTGCGGACGGTGCCCACGTTGTCGGCCACCGCGCCGTACACGAGCGTCGCCGTGGGATGCCAGACGTGGCCGATGCCGGAGCGCGCATAGTTCTTTGGCGCCACTGCGGCCCTGGCCTGTCCAGCAGTGGTGCGGAGGGCGTTGGATAAGGCGGAGTCCGCCACGCCCGCCGCCAGCCAATCCATCCACACCGCCGCCTCGGCGGAAGGCGTGGGGCCGAAGTTCGCCCCGTCGGCATGACGGAACCGGTCGCCAACGCGGATGTCCGAATCAAGCCACCCGTGCGCCTCCAGTTGATGAAATTCGGTTTCGGTCAAATCCGGGGTCGGCGGTGTGGGCGGGCCGTGCAGGGCCACGTATTTCTGGATGGCCGGCACCACACTCGCGCCGGTGCCGCCGATCAATTTGGCGCGCAACACCAGCGGTGCATGGGCCGGCAACGGCCACGGATCATCCGGCAGCAGGTTGCCTTCATCGCGATTGTTCCCGTCCGATCCGGGGGCAATCAGGCCGAGCAAATGACCGCCGGAATGGAACTGGCGATCCGGCGAATCGAAGACGGGCGCAAGCGCGGGCGAGGTTTCCCAGATCACGCCCAGGTAGCGTCCCTCCGCCTGCAACGCCATGAGCGGAAACGTCAGCTTGGCCGAATCCGGCACCAACCGCCGCGCGCCGGCGCCGCGCACGTCCGCCTCCGAACTGCTCGGTTCGTTTTCCAGATATTCCACGCCGCTCAACAGCGCCTGATTTTTGTTGGTGCCGAACGTGTCGGAGCCCGCCAACAAGCAGAGCGCCGGCAAAAAGAGCACGTCCCGGGGCGCGTCCACCGTCACCGTGGTTTCAACTTCAATGACGCCGCCCGCGGCCGCTTGGAAGGCTTGGGAAAAATGCCAGTGCCCGCCGTCGGGGTCCGTCAACGTGGTTTGCGCGATCAACCGATCGTTGACCTGCTGCACGGTGGCGTTCGCGCTCGCACTGTCCAACGCCACCCAGCGCACTTGTTGGTTGGTGAGATAACCCAGCCACGCATTGGGATAACCCGCGGCAAACGCTTGTCCGTCCACTTCAACCCGGAACATGCCCGGGCCGCCCGGCGCATGCCGCACGCACAAGCCATCCGAGATGACGGCGGGCGCGGCGGCATCCGGTTGCGGTCGGAGGGGCGCCGGCCAGGTCGGCGCGATTGGTTTCAGGCGGGATTCAAACCACAATCGCTCCACAAGACAATTGCCGCTGTGCCCCGGCGGATCGAACCGCAGCCGGTAACCCGGGCCGAGCGCCGGAAAGCGTACTTTGAGATCAGCCCACACCCCGGCCGGCACGCCGAACCGCACGGAGTTTTCCTCCGTCGGGCCGGTCTTGAAATAAAACACCTGCCCCATTCCCGCCGTGTCCGATTTGAGGCGCAGCCGCATCCAGAGCGGGGTGCCGGACGGATAATCCCGCGGCGGTCCGCCCAGGTAAGGATCATCGCCCCCGATCGCGAGGTTGAGCCCTTCCGGGGTCGGAGTTAAGGCAGTGATCGCGTGCCACGCCTTCCAAGCCGTCGCATCCGGGCGCGTGCGAAAATCAAAATCCGGCAGACTGCCGCGGGCTTCGAAACGCACCGCCGCAAACGTGGCGCGGCCACTTTGGCCGGGCGGATCAATGCGCAGGCGGTAGTTGGGCCCCAACGCCGGCACCGCCAGGCGCACTTGCACCCATTCGCCCGCCGGCACCGTAGTCTGCACGGAATGGGCTTCGGCCGGGCTCCCGCTGGCCGGGAAATAAAACACCTGCAACACCCCGCTCGTTTCCGAGTGCAACCAGAGACGCATCCACAACGGCTGTCCACTGGGATAATCGCGGGGCGGTCCGGCAAAGTAGGGATCGGGACCGTTGATGTCGGCCCGCAGCCCTTCCGGCGTGGCGACCAACGCGCTGAGATCATGCTGCGCGGTCCAGCCTTCCACCCCGGCCGCCGTGGTAAAATCGAATTCCGGCAACGCGGCGGACAACTGACACGCCCCGGCCAGCGCGGCGATTTGCCCAAGGAGGACGAGCTTTTTCATTTCTGGAAACACATGATGACCCTCTGGATCGCGCGCAAACTGATCGTCCCGGTTCGGATCGCGCTGGGCGTTGATTCAGCTTGCCTCTCGGATCCGCTTCCCAAGCTAACCCATTACCGCCATTCGTCAATGAACCCCGGCACGGCTATGGAGTGCATTGATTGCCGCCATAACGTCTTCTGAACAAGTCATCCCGGCTCACCGGCCTTGACGGGTTTTCATGCTTCCCTTGAAAAGTGTTCCGAAAGGCGCCTTGCGCGGTCGCGCCGTGCGCCTATGGCGGTTTAACTAACACTGTGGCCGTGACGGGAGCGCGGGCTTTAGCCCGCTGCCGCGTGATTTTGCCGGCGGGCATTGAAACGGTGTAAACGCCGCACGCCTCGGGCAAAGGAAAATCGGCTATAGTTTTGGCTGATTTGCTCTAAAATCGGTAAAATAAAAACATGATTGTGACCGCGACCGAAATGGCGAATAAAGCCCGGCAGATTCTGGACGCCGCGGAGCGGGGCTTGGAAACGGAGATCACCCGCCATGGGCAAATTGTGGCGGCCCTGGTGCCCCGGCCCCGCGTCAGCGCCCAGCGGGCCCAAGACGCCCTTTCCCAAAACCCCTTTTCGGCCGAAGAACGGGAGGCCTTGCGGGCCGCCTGCCGGGAAGCGAACCAAGCCTTTGCCTGAAGGCGACGGCGATTGACACGAGCGTTTTGATTGATTCAGCACACGCCGGCCGGCCATTAGCCTCAACGGGGCCGCGCTCCATTGAGCGCGGAAATCAGGGCTGCCAGGATGAGGTAAGCCGTGGTTGCGCCGCTGGTTCGTGTTATTATTTTGTCCGCAAGGCGGGCCGCCCTCTGCTGGCCGAGAATTCAAATTGGAACGAAGAACGAGATGAGTAAAATTTTGAGCAGATTGATCCAAGGCGGACTTTACTGTGCGTTGGCCCTTTCCGTAATCGGC
>MWDV01000162.1 GCA_002070715.1 Verrucomicrobia bacterium ADurb.Bin118 | reverse complement strand
TGCCATCGGTTTTCAAGGCGACCGTGTGATCGCCGCCCGCGGCTACCGACCGCCAATCTTGGTCGGTGCCCACTTGCACCGGCTGGTTCGTGGTCGTGTAAAAGCCAATCCCCAACTGGCCAGAGGAGTTAACACCCCACGCCCAGAGGCCGCCATCGGTCTTGAGCGCCAGTGTATAACGTTTCCCCGCCGCGATCGCCTGCCAATCTTGGTCGGCACCCACTTGTACCGGGCTGGTTTGGTTTTCAATGGTCCCAATCCCCAACTGGCCCTTATCGTTCTCCCCCCAAGCCCAGAGGGAGCCATCGGCCTTCAATGCTACCGTGTGCCCCCCACCCGCAACTGCGGCCCGCCAATCTTGACCAGTGCCCACTTGTACCGGGGAGGACTGGTCAGCGGTAGGGCCAATCCCCAACTGGCCATAATCGTTCCCTCCCCACGCCCAGAGGGTGCCATCGGTTTTCACCGCTACCGTGTGATAGCCGCCTGCCGCTACGGCTTGCCAATCCTGGCCAGCGCCCACTTGCACCGGCTGGTTCGTGGTCGTGTAAGAGCCAATCCCCAACTGACCATAAGAGTTCCCCCCCCACGCCCAGAGGGTGCCATCGGTTTTCAAGGCGACCGTGTGATCGCCGCCCGCGGCTACCGACCGCCAATCTTGGTCGGTGCCCACTTGCACCGGCTGGTTCGTGGTCGTGTAAGAGCCAATCCCCAACTGGCCCCAGCCGTTATACCCCCACGCCCAGAGAGTGCCATCGGTTTTCACCGCTACCGTATGTTGGTCGCCCGCCGCTACGGCGCGCCAATTTTGGCCAGTGCCCACTTGTACCGGGGAGGACTGGGCAGCGGTAGGGCCAATCCCCAACTGACCAACATCGTTTCGCCCCCACGCCCAAAGGCTGCCATCGGCCTGGATGGCGACCGTATGCCAGTTTCCAGCCGCAATGGATTGAAAGGAGGCATCGTTGGCGGCGACGGTGGAAGCGATCAAACCCATCCCGCCCGCCATTATTCCCAAGGTGAACCCACGGATGCCGCGGGCAAAGGTCAACCAACTTTGGGGATTCTCATCATGTTGTCGAATATGCTTCATAAGACGATCCAATTCCGATCAGGGTTACGCTGTTAGGGACGGGCGCGGCCCAAGCAACGCCCTCCATCAAACGCGGATCAAGCTATGGGGAAACCGGTGCCGGCGGCAAGGTTTTCCTTGGATCAAACCTTTCGATTGATGGTTTTTATTCTTCCGATGCAAATGGTCGCCGTTCCGGGCGGACGCGGCGTCCGTCCACACCCGCGGGGCGCGTAGGTGTCCCCATCACCGTTGACCGGCTTGCGGATGGACGCGCCGCGCCTCGGCGTCCCCGCAGTGCTATCTCTAAACATCATCGCGTTCTGCAAAGATTTTACCGGAGCGCGGAATTTATTCCGCGAGTGGCCCGCTGACCTTGAAACCCGCGGAATAAATTCCGCGCTCCTTTGGTTGCGGCTTAGCCGCGTTAAGTCTCGGCGGTTCTTTGAGTTGATGGCAGATAGCGCAGGGCCCACCCCCCAACGGGCGGCGCCGCTGCATCCGCCGCACGGGGCGCGCTGCCTCTTAAAGCGGTTCCCGCACGACTTCCGTCCGGGTGGTCCAGGCGTCGAAATACAGGTTTTGGCCATCCACCTCCACTTCGCCGCGCTGGAAATCCGCCGGCTCGGAGCGGAGGGCGTGTTTCGGGGGAAACAGTTCCCGCCCCCAATCCCGGTTGACGATGAGCCGGTAACTGTCCTGGTGGCCGCAGTAGAAATCCGCGATGCGCGGGTCCGCCGACGCCTGCACGCCATACGAGGTGTCCGCCGGCAACCATCCCCAGGGGGGAAGGTAAAACTCCACCCAATCATGCATTCCCGGATTTTCTCCGGGGCGGGTGGCAAACCCGCTCTGCCAACGCGCCGGGATGCCCGCGATGCGGCACATGCTGATGAAGACCGAGCTGATCACGCCGCAGTCGCCGCGCCGCGCGGTGAAGCCCTTGAGCGTGAACGAGGGGATGATGCCATACTCATCCTCGGCGTTCCAAGGGATGTGTTCGCTGACCCAGCGGAAAATTATTTGCGCTTTGATCAGGGCGTTGGTTTCCCGTCCGATCAGGGTGGCAACCTGTTCGCGAAGGGCGGGCGGAAACACGATGTGGGGCGGGCGCTCGCCGAGATACGCCCCCTGCCAGTCCGCCGGCAGCGGCGCGACCTGTTGCGGGTCCAGGTGCGGATGGTAGGCGAACGAGGTGTATTCCACGACCACCGTGAACGCGAGCGGTTGCGCCGGGTCCCGGACGGTTTGCTCGAAGTAAATGGTGCGTTGCGCGCCGCCGCCGACCGGATGGCCTTCCACCGCGTTGGGCGCGATCAAGCGGGGTTTCGGAGAGGCGCTGATGAGTTTTACGTCGCGCTGCTGGCGGTATTCCTGCGGGTAAGGCAGCCAGACGCGCACCTGGGCCCCGGGTTTCAGCGCCGGATGAGGGGCGTGAATCGTCAGGGTGTGGGTGAACCGATGTTTGATGGGCAAGACCTCCGCCGCGCCGGTGCGTTCCGCCTCGGCCACGACCGCCGCGAGATGCGGCACCAGCGGCCATTTGGGGCCGGGCGCGTTGCCGGCTTGGGCGCGGCGTTTTTTCGCCTCGTCGCAAAAGAGGAAGATGTTCTGCGGTTCGCGTCGGAAATAGAATTTCTGGCCGTCAATAATCCGAAACCGCGCCCGGCTCTGTTCGGCCCAGCGTTCCATTTCTTCCGCGGTGGCGTCGGGAACGCTCTTCCGGATCTTGGCGAGCAAACCGGCCGCATCCAGCGAGTATTCCCGCCGCACGCGGCGGAGGATCTCCGCCATTTCGACGCGGGCTTGCCGGGCGGCGGCGTCCGCCGCGCGCTCGGGTGCCGCCAACAGATCTTCCGCCGATTTGAATTGGCCGGTGTCCATCAGTTGACGCGCCTGGCGCACCACGGGGTCGGCGCTGGTGAACGCCGTCGAGGCCGCCGTCGGCTCGGCGGGGGCCGCCTGTCCCGGCAGGGAAGGCGTCACGGCGAAAGATAAACCGGCCATGAGGAGCATGATTTTTTTCATGAGCGAGGGGACAATGGTGCGGGCGGTTCTCCGGCGGTGCGGCTGCGCCCCCGTTTTGGGCGGGCAGGCTCGTAGTTCATCGGAGTGGATGCTGGCGGTTCAACGGTGCGCGCGCAAGTTTAACCTGGGACAATCATCGGCGGATCAACGGGAATGACGGTGAACGCCGTGCTTTTTCCCGACGCGAAGGCCGCGGGCGGGGGTTGGTGGCAGCGCGCCGGCGCGCTTTTCCGCCTTTGCGCCTGGACCGCTTTGCGTACACTGGCCGCGCATGTTTGAACTGCTCAAGGCCGACACCCAAACCCAAGCCCGGTTGGGCCGTCTGACCACCGTCCACGGGGTGGTGGAGACCCCGGTGTACATGCCGGTGGGGACGCAGGGGAGCGTGAAAGCGATGGATCCGCGTGAGCTGGAAGAGATGGGGACGCAGATCATTCTCGGCAACACCTATCATCTGAACATTCGTCCCGGACTCGACATCATCCGCGCCGCCGGCGGGTTGCATCGCTTCATCAGTTGGCCCAAACCGATTCTCACCGACAGCGGCGGATTCCAGGTTTTCAGCCTTGCGAAAATCCGCAAAATCAAGGCGCACGGCGTCGAGTTCCGTTCCCACTTGGACGGCACGCCGCTGTTTCTGGGGCCGCGGGAAGCCATGGCCATTCAACGCGCGCTCGGCTCGGACATCGCGATGGCGTTTGATGAATGTCCGCCGCACGACGCGCCCGCCCGGGAGCAACGCCTGGCGGTGGAGCGCACGCTCCGCTGGGCCGCCGAATGCCGCGAACAACCGCGCGCCGAGGGGCAACTGGTCTTTGGCATCGTGCAGGGCGGCAGCAACGCGGCGTTGCGCGAGGAATGCGCGAAGGCGCTGGTGGCGCTGCAATTCGACGGCTACGCCATCGGCGGCGTGAGCGTGGGCGAGCCGGAACCGGAGATGATGCGGGCGGTGGAAATGACCACGCCGCATCTGCCGGCGCGCCAGGTGCGGTACGCGATGGGGCTCGGCACCCCGGCGCAGATGGTGGAATTGATCGCCCGGGGGGTGGACATGTTCGATTGCGTGCTGCCGACGCGCGTGGCCCGCAACGGCACGGCGTACACCCGCCGGGGCGCCATCAGTCTCAAAGGCGGCGCGTTCAAGGCGGACTTCGGGCCGATTGAGGCGGGCTGCGATTGCTTCGCCTGCCGGCGGTTTACGCGGGCTTACCTGCGGCATCTGTTGAACGTGAACGAAATCCTCGGTCTGCGCATGTTGAGCGTTCACAATTCGCACCTCTATTTGAAGCTGCTGGCCGACGTGCGGGCGGCGCTGGCCCAGGGCACGTTTGCCGAGTTCCGGCGTGAATTCATCGCGAACTACGTGCCGACGCGCCGGGTGCTCTCGCAACGCGAGGCCGCGAAGCTGGAACGCTAGAGCAAACCCACGAAAACGGTGGCCGATTTGCCTTGGGCCGGGGAGCGCGACGTTGACGCCGCTTCAATGCCCGCCGGCCAAATCCCGCGGCAGCGGGCTCAAGCCCGTGCTCCCGTCGCGGCCACAGTTTTAGTTAAACCGCCATGGTTTTTCGTTGCCGCGCAGGCGGGGCCGCACGGCGGTCGGGCGGTCAGAAGGGAGCCCGGTTGATCCGGACTTGAGGTTACCGGGTTGGGCGGGTCAGCAGATACTCGCGCATGGCGCGGGCCAGGTCGTGGCCGAAGGCGCGGGCGGTTGCGGCGTTCACTTCCACACCCCGCACGGTGGCGTAGGGCAGTTCGATCGTGGTGGCAAAATCCACGCCGGGCAATCCCGCCGCCCAGCGCCCAAACATCTTGGGCTCGGCCACGGTGTTCCAGGATTTGCCATACGGGATGTTGTCTTCGGGATAGTAGGGCAGCGGCCCGGTTTGTCCCCGGGCGAGCAAATCGCAGAGCCGGCGCGCCCGCGCCCATTGCACGGGATACGGGCTGCCGACGAAATGAATGCGTTCCGAGCCGGCGCCGCGGATGTAAGGACAATGCAGGTCCAGCGCGAAACGCAATTTGCGTTCGGACCACGCGGGCAGCCGTTGTTTGAGGGTCTTCACGCTGGGATAATGCGGCATGCCCTGGTAGTCGCGGTTGGGATCGTGCGGCAACCGGTTTTTCCCCTGCAACCCTTCCTCCACGCCGTCTTTATCCATGAACGGCACGATCAGAAATTCGACGTGCTCGCGCAGCCAACGACCGGTTTCATCCTCCGCCAGCACGGCTTCGATGATGCCTTCCAACGCGTAGTTCATCATCATTTCGCACGCGTGATGCCGGGCGGTGAGGGCCACGCGATGCGCGGGCGGACGGTGGATTTGCCCGAGGCGCGCCAGTTCCACGTCCCGCCCGTGCGGGCTTTGGCAAAGCGTTTCCACCGCCAAGGCGGGCGAGGCGCCCACCCGCGCCAGGAAAATGCGCCAGTTCCGTTCGGTGTAGGGCATGGCCAGGGAGAAAAAATCTTCGGTGGCGTCCGCGGGGAAATGATGGGTGAAAGATTGTCCGGTGACGATGTTGGTGCCGAGCCATTGCCAGGTGCGGCCGCCATCCCGGCTGTGCGCCGGGCCGCGGGCCCCGATCACCGGCGACTTGGTAAACTGGAATTGCAAGGTTCGCCCCGCCGCGCCGCGCACACGGAAGCACCAATAAAACCAGTCGCCCGCCGTTTCCCGCAAATCCTGGTGCAGGAAGACCGTGTCACCCTCCATGCGTTCGACGACGATGTTTCCGCCGGGAAAATTTGCGTCAATCTGCACGGACGACGCGCCCACCAAAAACGCGGGGCCCAGCGTGGCCAGAAGGATCAAACCCAGCCCGTTCCGCCAACGGACGATGCGGGATGGGATGGTTGGAGCGGATTGGAACAGCATGAGGGGATTTTCTCCCGTCGCGCACGCTGATCAAGCTCAAAGCAATCCCCGGGTCTGGAAGGGCGGGATGAATCGCCTGTTTCGCGGGCGTTTTTTCCGTTTTCCCCCCGGAGGTTTCCGCATACCTTCGCGGCGTGCGACGCAAAGTGTTGAACGATATTTCCCGGTTGGTGGTGAAGGTCGGGACCGGTGTGCTGACGGACCGCCGCAAACAACCGGACCCCGAACAACTGAAACAGTTGGTGGCCCAGCTTGCCGGGCTGCGGCGGGCCGGGCGGGAGGTGGTTTTCGTCACCAGCGGCGCGGTGGGCGCGGGCATGGGCGCGCTCGGTTACGAGAAACGGCCCAGTGACCTGGCCGAATTGCAGGCCTGCGCCGCCGTCGGCCAATCCCGGCTCATGGCGATTTATGAACAGCTTTTTGCCCAGCACGGATTGCACGTCGCGCAAGTGTTGCTGACCCACGATGACTTGGAACATCACGAGCGTCATCTCAACGCCCGGAACACGCTCGTCACCCTGCTCGCCCGCGGGGTGGTGCCCATCATCAACGAGAACGACGCCGTTTCCTTCACGGAAATCAAGTTCGGCGACAATGACACCCTGTCCGCGCTGGTGGCTTCGTTGTTGCCGGCGGATTTGCTGGTGATTTTGACCACGGTGGACGGGGTGATAGAGAACTTTGGCAAAGCAAACCCCCAGACGCTCGCGACCATCGAGAAGATTGACAGCGCCTTGGAAAAACTGGCGGGCGGCACCGACAGCGCCACCGCCGTGGGCGGCATGCGTTCGAAAATCCAGGCGGCCAAAATCGTCGTGCGATCCGGCATTCCCCTGGTGATTGCCTCCGGGCGAAAGAAAGGCGTGCTGGCGCGGGTCCTGGCGGGCGAGACCGAGGGCACGTTGTTCGTGCCGCAGCCGCACAAGTTGCGCGGGCGCAAGCGTTGGATCGCGTTTTTTCACCATCCCAAAGGCGTGTTGTTTGTGGACGAGGGCGCCAAGGTGGCGTTGCGCGAAAAAGGCAAGAGCCTGCTGCCGCCGGGCATCTCCCGGTGCGAGGGCGGATTTGCGGCCGGCGATGTGGTGCGGATTTGCGATGGCAACGGCACGGAGTTCGCCCGCGGCATTGTGGATTTCGGCGCCGCCGAAGTCCGGGCGAAAAAATTGCAGCGGGTCGAAGTGATCCACCGGGATAATCTGGTCATCCTGTAACCCGCCGCGTGGCCCCGTTCCGTCGCCAACCGATTCTTCGCCGTCCGGCTCTCAGTGTGCGGTTGCCGGCGCGCGTGGATTATTTTTCGCAACCTCGCCTTCACCCCGCCGACGTTTTTCCGTGAAGAAAATTGTATTTACCGCGGACGATCTGGGGTTGGACGAGGCGACGAATCTCGCCATCGAACGCGGGCACCGGGAAGGGGCGCTCACCGCCGCTTGTTTGATGCTCGGCCAACCCGGCACCCGGCACGGCGTGGAGGTGGCCCGGCGGAATCCCCAGTTGCAGATCGGCTGGCATTTTCATGCGTGCGATTCGCAACCGCTGACGCGCGC
>MWDV01000161.1 GCA_002070715.1 Verrucomicrobia bacterium ADurb.Bin118 | reverse complement strand
CGCTCTCCTGGCGCGACGGCATACGCTGGCCCGGCAGACGCACGTCAATGTTGCCGCCGGCTTGCTGGCGGTGGCGCTCATCCTCGGCCCGTGGTGGCTGGCCCTTCGATAATCTCAATTTTTCCTCGCCATCCGGTTGCTGACCCGGAAAATCATCGAGGATGAAGTTCTTGCAATTTACTGGGACTGATTCATGGCGAATCGGTTTTTCCCGCATCGGCCTGATTGGAATGCTCTTGCTGGTCGGGGGATGGAGCTTGTTCCCACTGACCACTGTGGCGGCGGATTTCGACGCCCGCGGCGGACAGTTTTTCGGCGTGAAAAAGCTGAAGGATTTCACCGTTACGACGGGCGCGAAACCCGGGGAACAAGTGCTGACCTCGCGCGAATTTGTCGCCGCGCTGCCGTGGAATGAATTGATTGTCTCTTGGAACGCCGACATGCCCACGGACAGTTATTTGCGGGTGGAAGCGCGCGCGGTCTATCCGGATCGGGCCACGAAGTATTACGTCATGAGCCTTTGGTCGAGTAATCCCGCCAAGTACCCCCGTGAATCGGTAAAGCGCCAGAAGGACACGGATGGCGATGTGAAGACCGACACCCTGGTGTTGAAGCGCCCGGCCGAACGGTTTCAAGTCCGCCTGACGATGGGCGGGGACAGCGGCCAGTTGCCGCAAATCCGTTTTCTGGGCGCGCATGTGCTGGATAACCGGGTGAAGCTGCCACCGTTGCCACCCAATCGCGCCGCTTGGGGCGTCACTTTGCCCGTGCCTGAACGCTCCCAGTTGGCCTACGAGGGCGGCGGGGTCTGGTGCAGTCCCACCACCATTTCCATGATGCTGGGCTATTGGGCGAACCGGTTGAAACGGCCGGAGTTGGACCACGACGTACCCGAAGTGGTGAAGGGCGTTTACGACAAACAATGGGGCGGCACGGGAAATTGGATTTTCAACACCGCCTATGCCGGTTCATTCCCCGGGATGCGGGCCTACACCACCCGCCTGAATGATATGGCGGAACTGGAAGATTGGATTGCGCAAGGCATCCCGGTGGGACTTTCGGTTTGTTCCACCCGGCTGCGGGCCCGCGACCGCGCGCCGAGCGGGCATCTGATCGTTTGCGTTGGTTTCACCGAGAACGGCGATCCGGTCATCAACGATCCCGGGACCCGGCAGCGTGTGCGTCAGGTCTTTCCGCGTGAGCGTGTGGCGTATGCCTGGGCGTATTCCAAGAATGCGGTTTACATTCTGCTGCCGGAAAACGCGGCGCCGCCGAAGGACCGCTTCGGACACTGGGATTCCTGGACCTCCCATCAGCGGGTGCGGATGCGCTGACGCCGCGGCGGGCGCTCTCCAGTTTTTGCGGCTAAGGCCGGAGGAGGCGTGTCGCGCGTTCCTGCAACCAGAAGACGTCCGGGTTGTGTGGTGAGCGGAACGTGTCGTTCGCCAAGCCGCCGGGGACCACGGGGGGGATGGTGCGGTCGTCGAGCCAGCGTTTGATTTCCGAGTGGCCGTCGGCGAAAGAAAATCCGCAGGCCCGGTGGTGATACGCGCCGGGAAGGTCATAAAACCCCCATTGGGATGGATCATTGGGCCAGCCGCGCATGTCCGGTGCGAAATTGCCCACGTCAATGCTGTCCTCGCGCATGTCGAGAAACACAAAGGTCCGGCTCGGCCCCGGATCCTGGAGATCGGTGGTTTTCAAATACACCCGCCATTTCCCGCCGCCCACCGCCCACGGGTCCGTGCTGCCGGAAAGCCCCATGTCCATCCCTCGAAAACCGCCCAGCCAGAGGTTCATGGACATGCTGCGCACCCGGGGGCGCGGTTGTCCGTCCACCGTCACGAACGAGCGATCCGCCGGGCATTTCCAGATGGCAGTGGCGTTGCCGCAATAAGGCCAGAGCGGGCTTTTTTTGATGTCCTGTTCCACATCCCAGTTCGAGCGATTGCCCGGGTCAAAGTCCATCCACCCGCTGATCCAGACATCGGGATCGTTGGCGGTGTAGGGATACAGACCGCTGGCAAACAACAGGCGGTCCTGGTTGTCGTCGGAATACAGCCGCCACGCCAGCGACAACTGCCGGTGATTGTTCAGGCAATACAGGCCGTGCGCCCGGGCCTTGGCCTTGGCCAGCGTGGGTAACAGCAGCGCGGCCAAGAGGCCAATGATGGCGATGACCACCAACAGCTCGATCAAGGTGAATCCCGGGATAAAACCAGCCGGGGCCGTCCCGGAGGCTATGGTTTGCCGACCGCGTCTCATGAAAGGATGGATAAAACGCTTTGCATCGCTGCTCCAGCCCGGGCCGTTTTCATGCCTGCCCGGGCCGGCTGGAGCATTTTACATCCGAAACCCGCCGGAGGCGACCGGGAAATTGCGTCCTCCTCCTTGGAGGAGTGGCGAACCGCCAGCCAAAGAAAAAGCAATGCCGCGTCGGTTAAACTCAACCCGCGCGGAGATGACTCCGCGCGGGGAGTTACTGCCGCGGCATTGCCCGTCAGTAATCGGACCGGCTGAATTCAGCCGGTTTTTGGGCTACTTGCGCAGCCGGTAGAACTTGCTCTCGGCGCCCAGCGGCACGACCGCCTTGTTCACGTTGCCATCTTCAAAGATATACGGTTGGGGATCCAGATCCTTGAAGTCCGGCGCGATGATGCTGTCCGAAGCTTGCACGATGCCGCCAGTGACGAATTTGTACCAGGACAGTTCCAAATCCGAGCCGGACAGCGAGATGAAGATGTTCGGCGGCCCGAACTCATACGCGGTACCGGTGCCGGCCAGCAACAGCCGCCGCCCATCGGGCGTCACATCCAGCCCCCAGAATTGTTCCCGGGTGTAGCCGGTGATCGTCTTCAAGAGGTCGTGACTGTAGGTGGCAAAGAGCGAGCCCAGCGTAGTGGCATCCACCATGGAATAAACCTGAATGCCGTTGTCGGTCGTCTGCACATAGAGGAACCCGCCCCGTTCCAAGACGGTCCAGATGCCGAAGCTGCCGCCGCCAGTCAGGGTGCCGGCATTCCCCAGCAAGGTTTCTTGGCCGGTGGCCAAGTCGAGGGCGTAGAAGTTGGGATGATCGTTCACCCCGGCGTCGCCGTAGTAGGCGTACCCGTTGTAAACGTCGCCCACGCGCACGTTCCGAATCCGGCCGCTGACGCTGGTGGGGGCGTAGCCATTGGCGTTCCACGTCGTATTGGCGGTCAACTGGAACGGCTCCGCGACCACGTCCACCAAATACAGGTTTTTCCGATCTCCGGAAGGATTGTAAGCCACGTAGATGATCGTATCGTCATCCACCCAGTCGAAGCCGGCGGCCACGTTACCGCTGGGGGTCGAGACATCCACGCGATTGCCCCCATCGAAATCATACCGGGAGAAGTAGTTGTTTCCGGGCGCGGCGGCCTGGCTGGAGCCCAGCAGGTAGGTGGAACGATAGGCGCCCCGGAACGGCGTAATCATCCGGTGTTCAATGATGCCCGCATTGTCCACGACCAGTTTGGGGGTCGCCGAGCCGGACGGATAAATGCCAAATCCGAAGGTGTTGATCTGGTTGACAAAGGCGTAGCCATCGAAGAAACGCGGGTTGAACAGCGTGGTCGGGATGGCGGTGCCCAGGTCTTGGGACATTTCCATGGCGGCCCGGAGCTGAAGTTCTTCCGCTTCGTAGGGAGCATCTTTCCAGCCCAGTTCAAATATGGGGCCCATGGCGTAAGAGCCCAAGATCATCCGTTTCCCGTCCGGGGTTACGTCAAACCCGTAGTGGGCCGGAGTCCCGCCCGTGACTTCGTCCAATTCCTCCTTGGTGTACCAGGTCACCAAGTCGCCCATGCTGGTCGGGCTGTTCATCTTGAACACTTGGATGCCGTCGTCCGAGGATTGCAAGTAAATGTAACCGTCGCACGCCACCACGGTCCACAGTCCCCAACTGCCGGTGGCGGCGCCGCCCGCGGTGCCCGCCTTGAGGTCGCCGCTCCAGCTGCCCAGTTCCGTTTCCAAGCCGGTCTCCAGATTCAAGGCGAACACTTTGGGACTCGCGGCAACTTGGTTGTCGCCGTAGTACGCATAATCTGAGTATCCTTCGCCCATGCCGGTGCGCACGTTGCGAATCCGTCCGGTGATGGAGGTGGTGACATACGCGTTGGCATTCCAGCGGGTATTCGGCGTGATTTCGAACGGGTCAGCCGTTACCTTGGCCAGGTAGAGCCGGTTGCGGTTGCCGCCCAGGTAATCGGTGCAAATGATGTTTTCATCATCCGCCCAGTCAAATCCCTCGACGAGTTGATCATCAACGAATTGTACTTCCGCATAAGAGGAATACTCGTTGTGATTGTAGTCCAAGCGCGTGAAGGTGTTGTAATTATTCCCTCCCCAGTCCGTCCCGCCGGAGCACAAGAGATAAGTGTTGGCGTACGCGCCGCGGAAGGGGATGACCATGCGGAACTCGTGACTCGGCGGATTTACGAGCAGGGTGGCCGTGCCGCCGCCGGAGGGATACCGGCCAAAGCAGGCCACGCCGATAGCGCCAATCTGGTTGGCATAAATGTCTCCATCCGCGTAGCGCGGATTGAACATGGACCCCGGCTGTAACGACAAGTCGGCAGAGGGATTAACTTGTGTGATCAGCTTTAGTTTCCCGGAAGGAATCGGGGACGCGTAAGCGAACGTCGCCGCCAGACAACAAGCGGCTAAGATTAGTGTTTTCTTCATAAGGCTCTTCGGTTTTTGTGCTAGTTGGTTCTGTTGACGTTGGTGCACTGATGCAACGCTGGGAAAATCCGGCCGGGTCCGCTGGTTTTCGGGAACCCAAAAATTTGCGTCTTGTCCGGTCTTTTCCCGTCCGGAAAACGCAATGGACCCCCGTTCCAGTGAAGCCCCCGCCGTTTATTCATGCGTTGTCTCAATGCACTCTCGCGTCGAAGTCTGGCAACTTGCCTTTGCGGCGCCAAGCAAAAAAGCATCAGTTTCTCCATCAATTTTCATTTTCAATCCATAAATTGACCTTATGGCAGGACAATTTGTCTCATCGGATCGAATGAGGCAGGGGAGTTGGCCCGGTAAACGGAGGCTTTCTGGCCGGATGGAAAAGCGGGTTCGTCCGCTCGGGCAAATCCGAACAGCGCTTTGGTTTTTGTTATTGCTTCAACCCGTGCGGGGTTGGGGTGGAGTGCGGCAGGTCCGGCGGGCGTAAATTCCCCAAAATCCCGGCTTTGACGGCAACTCCAAAAGAGGCCGCTCCTCCCCGTTGCCGGGAGAGGAGCGCGCGGCCGCAGTCGAACGGGGCGTCGAGCTTTGCGGGGCAGTCCGGTTTTAGGGCGTCGCCTAAAGCCGGATCACTTTGCCGGTGAGTACGGATTGCTCTTCCGCCTCGCAAATTTCCACGGCGGTCAATCCATCCTTGGCGGTGACCGTGGTGGGCGGACGTTTGCGCCGGATGCTTTGGATCATGTGCGCCAGTTCGCCCACATAACCATCGCTCTTGGCGAGTTTGATGGTTTGCACGGGGCGGCCATCGGGGTAGAGGCGCAGGGCTTCGTCGCCGCGGGCGATGTCAAAATCCGCGGTGGCTTTCGCGAAATTCACCGTGTATTTCATGGTGAACGGATACGCGCCGCTCATCAGCCAGCTTCCCTCGGCGCTCACTGCGGCGCCGCCTTTGACGATATATTGGGTGACCACGTGATCCACCGCGCCGCTGAACCGGCTCAGTCCCCGGGAGAACACCGCCTGGGGCCGCCCGAAACAGAACTGCACGAAATCCGTATCGTGGATATGCAGGTCCAACAAGGCGCCGCCCGATTCGCCGCCCTTGAAATAATTGGCCTTGCTCCAGCCGGGCGGCCCGGAGACGCGGCGAAATCGCGCAGCCAGCACGGGTCCATAGGTTTTCCGGTCAATCGCCTGTTTCAACCAGTCCCATCCGGGCCAGAAACGCATGCACATGGCAGGCATGAAAAAGCCTTTGGCCCGGGCCGCCGCCCGGGTGACCTGCCGACATTCCGCCGAGGTGCGGGCAAGCGGTTTTTCGCAGACGACATGTTTTCCCGCCTTCAAGGCCGCCACCGAAAGAGAGACGTGTTCGGGGGTGGGCACGCAAATGTCCACGAGATGAACATTTGGATCGGCGATCAAATCGGCGGCGTCGCGATAGGCTTGCACCCCCGGGGTGAGCTTTAGGGCGTCGCCGTCGGTGATATTGCCGCCGACCCCGGGGATGACCCCGTTGACCGGTTGTTTGAACGCATCCGCCACAGCCACCAGCCGGGCGCCGGGAATCTGCCGATACGCTTTGATGTGAACCAACCCCATGAAGCCCAGGCCGATGACGCCGACATTCACGGGACGAGAGGAGGAGGATTTTGGTTTTGTCATAATGGAATAATGCAGAGGTTAATGCAGTGGTGAGTGATGCGATCAATTCGCAGGCGGGCCGGCCGGCGGCGCGCCGGGCATCCGCCGGGTGTTCGATGTTTCCCGTTCCCCCGGTTCATGAGGTTTTCAGACGCGGTTTACGGCGGCAGCCGTTTTGCAGCCAGAGCCGCCAGACCATGAACAGGGCCTCACGGACGATGTGGCCGGACATCTTGGAATGTCCTTGCAGGCGCTCGGTGAAGATGATCGGCACCTCCACAATCCGCATGCCTTGGCGCCACAACTGGTGCGTGAGTTCGATTTGAAAGCTGTAGCCGTTGGAGCGGACCGC
>MWDV01000160.1 GCA_002070715.1 Verrucomicrobia bacterium ADurb.Bin118 | reverse complement strand
TTGTTGGTGCGCCACATGTACCGCAGCCCCCCCACGTCGTCGCGGGTCAATCCCGTGTAAAACACCCCGTAATCAATGCCGCCAGAAGCGACCGCACTATAATGAACCCCCAGCGGGTCCACCAAAAACTCAACCGCGTCGGCCAGTGGATTATCCCCCGTGCATCTTTCCCGGATTACATAGCTGTACAGGTTGCCATTGACATAGCTGGTCGGCTCCCACGTGACCGGATCGAAGTTGCGTTTGATCACGCCGTAAATCATGAAGGGGCATTGCAGATTCGGTTGGGTCTCCCGGGACCGCAAACACCAGGTCCAACGGTCGGGTTCCGCCAATCCCATTTCCTCGACCAGAAAATTCAAGGCCACCGATTTCAAATCAATCAAACTCATGGCCTGCGCCCGGTAGTTGTACCGCATGCTTTCCAACGGAAACTCGGTGAGTTGCGCGGAATAGGCGGATACATTGGTCACGCCATTCATGATGGCGATGACTTGTTCGATGGCGAACACGCCGTTCGAGCCGAAATAATCCAGGAAGTTCCGGTCGAAGGAATAATACAATTCCGGTGTATTCCAACGGAATTCCTCACTGAGATTCTTGGGGCCACCGATGTCACCGCCAATGAAGTAACCGATCTCGGGCACCTGGTAGCCGTCCGGGCCGTCGCTGGCACCCTGCGGTCCCAACAGCGAGAAGGCGGCGGCGGAATACACACCCGCGCTGGCCGCAGCCAGCCAAAATAACGTTTTCAAGGGTCGAAACATACAAATCATCTCAACGCACCCGGATCACCCGGTAATACCCTGTACTGCCGTGGCCGACAAAGAGTGAATCACTCGTCCCCGCCGCCAGACGCGGGCCGCCCAAGTTTTGCCACGCCCCCAGGTTGATGGACACCTGCACCTGATAGAGCAGCCCGGGCTGGGTGTTCCACGTCAGGAACAGGCCCTGCGGCGTTTGTTGCAACTGCTGTTTGAGCACACTGCCGGCATCCAACGGATTCGTGCCCGCGAGGAACTCCTCGTAATTCGAGGCCCCGTCGCCATCACTGTCCTCCGAGGGCGACGGCCAGGTCCAATACGACCCGCCCCAGAACGTCTTCATCCAGTCAAACGGAATAATGTCGTAATGCATCATCTCCCCGTAGGTCCAGCCGCTGGCGCTTTCCGAAAGCGGCGAGCGCCGGCCATCCGCCAACACATAAGCGACGCGGAAGTGGTTCGTGCTGGCCGGGGCCAGGCCGGTCATGGTCCACCAGTTGTTGGTGACGGTCGCGGTGGGGCTGGCGCTGCCGTTGGCATAGACTTCATAGCCGGTGACATTGAGCCCCGCCACCGGGGACCAGCTCACCTGCAGTTCGCTGGCGTTCAAGGTCACCACAAACGGGGCGTCCATCGGCAGCAACGGTTGGACGACGGTGACGTACCGTTGCGCCTGCAAATCAAAACTGTGGACTCCCCCGCTGAAACTGGTCCACGCCACCAAGAAACGGCCGAGGCCATCCGCCGCCACGGTGGGATGCATTTGCTGGCTGACCGTGGTGGTGTTCACGCGGAATTCGGCGCCCACCAAGGCGCCGCCCCCGTTCAAAAATTGCGCGTAAACGCCCTCGCGCGAACCGTCTTGCCCCAAACTGGTCCAGACCACCAGATAATCCGACTCCACGCTGCTGATCCGGGGGGCAAATTGATCGCCAAAAGTGTGGGTGTTGACCCGGCGCACCACTCCGCCCGTGCCCTCACTCGTAAAGGGCCGGCTGAAAATGTCCCAACTGTTCTCCCGTGTCAGGACATCCTTTTCGCTCCAAACCACCAGAAACCCGCCGTCCGCCGCGGCGGCCACCGCCGGATTGGCGCAGACATTGGTGCCGGTGTTCACCAGAAACTCACCGCCCACCGCTTGTCCGTTGGCTTGGAAGATCCGGGCGTAAATATCCACGCTGGGCAATTGATTTGGTTGATAAAGTTGCTGGGGATTAGCGCTTCCCACCGCGTTGCGCTGCTGTTCCGACACCCAGACCACCACAAAGCGGCCATCGCTCAACGCCGCCACCGCCGGCGTGCGCTGATTGAACGCCGCAAACTGATTCACCGCGATTTCACCGCCCAATTTCTGACCTCCGGGAGCGAACCGTTGCAGGTAGATGTCCTGCAGACTGTCGCTGGCGCGTTGATTAAAGCTGCCCCAAACCATGATGACCTGGCCATTGGTCAGCGTGGTCACCACCGGTTGGATTTGGGCGTGATTGGTAAAGGCATTGACCAACACATCGTCAGTGATCCAAGTCCCCGTCGCCCCCAAGAAGCGCGCATAGATGTCTTGGAATCCCTGCCGTCCCCCCTGCCAGACGAAGACCGCCCCTCCATCGTTCAATAGACTGACCTGCGGCCGTTCCTGGTGCTCGGCGGCCTGTTGGTTCACGCGGAAACTGCTCAGCGCTCCGGACAGATTGCCATCCAACCGCAGCGCGCTGACGCCCTGACCGCTGCCATCCGTAATGTTGTCCTCCCAGACCAGGTATCCGCCGGAGGGATTGAGGCTGGCCGCCGGATAAATTTGATCGCCCGGCAGGGCGCCGGCGATGGCAAATTCAGCGCCCTGCGGCGTATAGCTTTGGGCGTGGACCGGCGTGGCGGCCAGCCACCCCAGGCACAAGCCCAGCGCCGTCTTCCATACATACTGCGGCAATGACATAATTCTTTCGCTTACTTCTAACAAGACACCCAAATGATGTCCACGTTTTCTTCCCCGGACGCGCTTCACCATGCGGTTTTTCCACCGGACCGCGCCTGCTTACCACCAACTCGTCTGGGACGCCGGCGTCGCCGGTCCCAAGGCGGCCAGCAGGGAGCGGAAACCCCAGCGGGCATACAATTCCCGCAGTTGCGCCGCATCCGCGGATCGGATGGCCAAACCGGCGGGATCCCAGGCGCACGGCAACTCCGGGTTCAAGCGCACCAACGCCTGATTCCGCCGCACCGACTCTTCCGCAGCGGCTAGATTGGCTCGCAGCCGTTCGCCTTTGACCTGCGGCAACCGGGCGTAAATGCCGGCCACCGATCCAAATTCCGCCAGCAGCGCCGCCGCTGTTTTCGGCCCCACCCCCGGCACGCCGGGAATGTTATCCACGCTATCGCCCACCAGACTCAACCAATCCACCACCTGTTCCGGTGGCACTCCGGTTTTGGCGCGCACTTCGGCCGCGGTCCAGATCCGATCGGTTTTATCATTCGGATTGAACAACCCGACCGTCGCCGACACCAACTGCATAAAATCCTTGTCCGAACTGGCGATGACCACCGGCCAGCCCGCCGCTCCGGCGTGCCGGGTTACCGTGGCGATGTAATCATCCGCTTCGACGCCGTCCGCACAAAACGAACTCCAGCCCGCCGCCTGCAACCAAGCCACCATGCCATCCAACTGCGGCCGAAGTTCATCCGGCATGGCAGGTCGTTGGGCCTTGTAGGCCGGCCACGCAGCCACGCGTTCCGCCGCCAAGCCGCCATCCCAGACCGCCAAGGCGTGGGACGCCCGCACCGCCGCCCGCAGCCGGGTCAACATCTGGACAAAGCCAAAGATCGCATTCGTCGGTTCATCCGACGGCGACCGCAATGCGCGGATCGCAAAAAAGGCCCGGTACGCATACGCGTGCCCATCCACCAAGAGCAACCGGGGCCCGTTGCCCTTTGTCCCGCCGTCCCCGCCCGCTTGCTTGCCAGTTTCCACCTCAAAAGGTGTGTCCAAAGACCAATCCTTTGCTGTCGCGCCAGCGCACGCGGGCCGCGGCGGGGCGGTTCCAGCCGTTGCCGGCCACCGCCCCCGGCGCCGGGCGTTTATTGATCCGCCGCCGACGCGGGTTGCACCGGGATGGTCGTCTGCGCAAACGGCAGTTCCTCATCCAGATTCACGCGGTTGCCGGCCGGATCAATGATCGTGGGCGTGACGAACACCATCAGATTCTTCTTACGCGTCTCCTCGGATTCGCTGCGGAACAAACGTCCCAGGTACGGGAGGTCGCCCAGCACCGGCACCTTGTCGCGTAATTTCGTGACGGATTCCGAGATCAACCCGCCCAGCGCAATGGTCTGGCCATCCCAGACAATCGCCGTGGTGGTGACCTGGCGCACGCGGAAGATTGGCAACGGCAATTGACCCGTGATGGGAATGCCCGCCGCCACACCGCCGCTCACGGATTGCGCCTGCGGCACGAACTTCTGCGCGTATTGCTCGTCGTAGCCCACGAATTCCGTGACGGTGGGAATCAACGTCATCTGAATCGTATAACCATCCGACGAAACACTGGGCAGCACGTCCAACACCGGACCGAAAGGCAACGGTTGGGTGTAGTAGTTGAGCTGCGAGCCGACCGCGCCCGCGCCGCCGCCGCCATACCCGCCACCGCCGTAGCCGCCACCACCGCCCTGGGTCTGATTCAAATCCACCCCGGTGACAATCGTGCGAACGTCCACCATCTGCACTTGCGCCTGGCGGCCGCTCAAGGTGGTCACTTCCGGCGCCGTGAGCAGTTCCGCCCCGTCCCGTTGTTCCAAGGCCTTGATCACCATGCGGAATTGCGGATCCGTGAGGATGCCGGTGAAGGTGGCCAATGCCGGGGCGTTGGCGCTGTTGCGCAGGCCGCTGGTCAACAAGCTGTCCGACGCCGCCGGCGGAATCAGCGTGCTCAAGCCTTGTCCGCTGGTAATTTGTCCGCCGCCGGTTTGCCCGCCGCCGGTTTGTCCGCCCGTCGTATCGCCGCCGCCCACAGTCCATTGTGGGAAATCACCGCCCGGAAAGGACCCGCTGGGATTGGCGGTGGTGGGCCGGCCACTCAATGAGGGGGCGGTGCCGCCTTGCAAGCCGCTCTTGCCAATCACCCAATTCCCCAAATACCAATCAAAACCGAGGGCCTTGGCGTCGTTCTGCGTCACCTCGGCAAACTTCACCTTGATGTTCACCTGAGGCGGCGCTTCGTTCAGCACTTCAATCGCCGATTGAATGATGTCCAAATCGTTCTGGGTGGCGTAAACAATGAGCTTGCCGGCGCGATCATTCCAGAACAGCGCCTTGGGCGGATTCAAATCCACGCCCAGCGCCAGGAAGTAGTTGCGCACCGCCGCGCTGACTTCCTCCATGTTGTTGGTGCGGGTGATGAAGCTCAGACCGCCCGACCCGCCGCCGCCGCCTTGTTGGCCGCCGCCGCCGCCGGAATACCCCGCAACATTCACCCGCGGCACGGTGGCGCCATAATCCTGATTCCCACCGCCCTGGCCGCCGCCGCCCCGGCTGCTACCACCGCCCCGGCTACCACCACCGGAGCCGCCGGAACCACTGCTCGTTTCCACATCGCCAAAGGCGTAGGCGCCGACGCTTTCCAAGCCTTGATAGAACGTGTTGGGATCCACCTTGAACACCCGGGAAACCAGGCTCTGCACATCCTGACCTTTCAGGGAGAAAATCACCGCATACTCTTCAATCGAGTATTTGATCGGGCGTTCCGCCACCTTGACGATGGCATCCAAGACATCCATCAAGCGCACATCCGTCAGGGCCAGATCCAGCTTGATGGCGATATCGGCCACTTCCACCTCCAACTCCGTGGGCGCCGCCTGGGGCACCGGCAAACCGGTGGTGGGATCAATGAACTGCTGCTGCGGCTGATATTGCTGATACAGCGGATTCACCGGCGGCGCGTTGGGATCCACCAGAAAATTGATGCCCCGCTTGTCCGGGTCGCGTTGCTTGGCGATCCGGTAGAGATCGGCCACCACTTCACTCAACGGCAGGCCGGGATACCGCACTTCATTGACCATGATCCGGTCCAGCTTGCTGAGAATGCTCTGCCGCCCTTTGCCGATGTAGGTCAGGTTGGTGCGCGCATAGGGATTGGGCTGGGGCAACCGGTCCCGCTTGGTCTGGATTTCCCAGGCCTCGTCCACTTCCACGATGGCGTTCTTGGCGTCCGCTTCCCGCCGCACGGCGGCCCGGCGTTGGCGGGCGTCTTTAACCAAGTCGCGATAATAGGCCGCCGCACGATTGGACGGATCCAATTCGAGGGCCTCGTTCAACTTGGCCTCGGCTTCAATCAACTTGCCGTGTTCGAGCAGCAAGCGGCCGTCTTGCACCAGCTTGGCGGCGTCGGTGCGTTCTTGCTTGAATCCGGGGAGCTGCTCTTCCGTTTCGGGATTGGGCAGGCGCAGATATTGGGCTTTCAGATCCTGATCGTTTTCCCGTTTGAACGCCAGCGCGTCCGGATCTTTGGGGGACACCTTCAGGACCCGCGTCACCTGCACATCCGCTTCGCGGTAGTTCCCGCGTTTGGCGGCCTCGCGGGCGAGGGTCATGCGCACGCCCGCCAGGCCCTTCACGGTCTGTTCCTGTTCCGCGTCAATCCCCGAGCCGATTTTCTGCACCAGCTCGTAGGCTTCCTCGTACAGTTTGGCGGCGACGGGCAGGTCTTTCCGCGCCAACGCCCCCTCGGCCTCCTCCAGCTTGAGCCGCAGGTCTATGGTCGCGGCCTGGCGGCGTACGGCCTCAACAATCGCCGCATCGGTCACCGCCGATTGGGCCAGCACCCCGAAGGTGCCCGCCACCAAGAGGGCGCAACAGAGTCGAAAAGAAGTGATTTTGATCATGGCTTATTTGCGTTAAAAATAAACTGGCCGCCCCCACCGGGCGGCATTCACGATTGGCTAATTTTCCGTCCGCTTCCGAATTGTGAATTTTTTTCCCGTCAACTTCTGGGAAACTACAACTTCGTTCTCCGTGATGGCAACGATATTGTATTCCTCGGAAGCAATCACCAGCCGGTCCCCAACCCGGCGGTTGAGGAAAGTGCGTTTTTCCGGGTCATACCGCAGATCCGCCAGATAACCGTCCACGCGGCGAAAAGGCGTGTCTTTTTTCACGGTCACCCGCTCGCTGGTTTCACCAAACTCAATCACCAACGCCTCGGGCGCCTCTGGCGGGCCAATGACTTCCCGCAACGTAATGTCCCGGCGTTTTTGATCCAACGCCGCAAATACCGAGCGCTTGGAGCGTTCCCGCGGCGACAACGCCGCTTGCCGTTCCACGCTCACCATGTACCCGGAGGGCTTTCCGGCACTGAGGGGCCCCACCGAATCCAGCGCAATGGTCAGGTAGAGCGGCGTGGTTTTGGTCACCACGGCGGCTTCCGGGCCGATTTCATTGCCTTGGGCGATCTTGAAAATGACGCCGTCCGGGCGTTTCTGCCATTGAACCGGATTGAACAGGTTGTGCGGCCGCCCGAACTCCGCGTGCAACGGCGCGGACAGGGTTTGCATCACGGCCTGCCCCATGCTGAGATCCAAATTCGTGAGCGGCTTGGGCGTCTTGCGAATGATGTCCTGGCGTTGGGCGGCCAGGCGCCCGCGTTGCCCGACAATCCAGAAAGGCAACGACGCCACCGCCAGGGCCGCCAGTAACAAGACGACACCCAGCAGCACCTTTTCGTAGTGTTTCTTGAGGAAATCCATTAGCGGTTGGTTTCTTGAGGCAGAAGTTTCACCACATGGATGAGCAAGGTCACCCGCAATAATTTTTCATTGAGGACCGCCTGCATGCCGCCACGCGGCGTCGCGCCCGGCATCAGACCCGGAGTCGCGGGCATGACGGGCGGCGGCGCGTAAGCTGGCATGCCGGGCACGCCGGGCGCGCCCGGTTGGGTGGAACCCAGGGGACGATACGGAATGCCTCCGGGAACCGGGCCGGCCCCCATGCTCTCCACGCCCGCGCCGGGGTAGCGTTGGGCAAATCCCGCCCCCGGCGCCTCCGCCGCACTGCCGCCCACCGGATATCGCGGAAGCGGCATTGCCGGGGTCGGGGTGACGGGTCGCGGAGCGTACATGCTTTCCGCGCCGTAACGCTCGGCAAAGCCGGCGGGTGGAATTTCCGCCGGCGGCGGGTATCCGGGCAGGGCGCCCGGCGCACCGGGAACACCATAATACGGGGCATTTGGATCCTCCATCGCGAGCGCCGAGGCCGGCCCCACGTCCAATGTCTTGGCCAGCAAACAATACGGCGACGCGTGCAATTGATCGAGCACGGCGCCCAACTCACCGCTGAAACAGCGGAAGGTGATTTCATACGGCGTCATAATCGCCAGCGAGTTGGTGGCGGACTTTTGCACGAGGTAATCGGAGGGCGGGCCCCGCTGGTCATCCGGCGACACGCGTTCGCGCCGGATGTTGTCCAAGGCGTTGACCTTGGCGGCGAACAAGATCTGGCAAATGGCTTTGACTTCGCCAAGTTGCACGGCCAGCAGATCAAGGCTGCCCGGCGAAAAGGTCATCAGGCCCTTTTGCGCTTCAAAGGAGAAATTGTACTGGGGCGGCAGGGCGACACTGGCGTTGGTGGCATCGCGCTGCAATTGATCCACGGTTCGGCGCAGCGCGGAGGTGAATTCCTCACTGGTCACCCGGTTGGTGCCGTGGGGCGCGGGCAGCGACGGGACCGGCGCAAAATGCGTCCGGGTTTGTTGCAGGAATTGCCGCAACTCCTCCTGTTGTTCGCGCGCGGCTTTGATGTTGTTGATTTTATCGCTGCCGGGATTGGGGTCCAAATTGTAGAGGCGTTTCAACTCCGCGTACTGGCCGCTGAGTTTTTCGGCGATTTGATGATTGGCGCTCCAGCCGCGGTAGAGATAGAACCCGGCCAACCCCAACAGCAGCAAGGCCACCGCACTGCCAACAACGAAGTACAAATTGCGTTTGACCCAATCCATACTCAATAAATCTTCAAGGGGTGCTTGAGCTTGAGGTTGATGCCGAAGGTGAAGGTGTCGGTCTGGTCATCCGGAACGAGGGTGCCTTCGAACTGGGTTTCCGCCGAGTCCGCCAAGGGGAGGGCTTGCAATTCCTTGAGCACGGCAAAGGCCAGCTCCGTGTTGGCGGCCGCCGCGAACGAGGTCAGGTTGACGGCGCGGAACATGAGCTTGACTGAGGCGACTTCATTGGTGTTGCGCGCCGGCGTGCCGGGCACGCCCTCCATGCCGGGCACCCCTTCCATTCCCGGCATGCCTTCCATGCCGGGCATGACTTCGCCGCCGGGCATCGGCATGTCCGGAGCGGCGGGAAAACCGGGTTCCCACGGCGGCATTTCCGCCATGGGCTGGGGTGGCGCTTCCGCCATGGGCAGGGGCATGGGCGCGGGGGTGGGCACATCCCCATAACGTTGCCGGAAAGCGGCGATGGCTTCGGCATCCATGCCGGGCATGGGCATGCCGGGGATGGCCGGGGCGGCCTGTTCCGCCGGCATTTCCGCACCCGGGAAACCGGGCATTTGACCGCCCGCGCCGAGGAAGTGTCCAAACCGGACTTGGCTGCTTTGAAATTGTTCAATCCAGACGCCCACATCCGCACCCAGCCGCCGTTTGCCCGCCTCCTCCACCCGGATCAGAGCCTGGCGCGTTTCCTTGAGCAGATCCGCCCAGAAATAGCGCTGCTCCATCCACGACACCATCTGGTCCGAATCTTCTTTGAGGCGCTTGAGCTCGTTGTAAGCGCGCTTGAACTGTTGCTCGCGGGTCTGCAGGGGAGTGACGTCGGCGGTGACCTTGTCGAGGTCTTCCTCCTGCACCCGGGCCAGCCGGTGGAAGAGGAAACCAACGGCGGCCACCACCACCACGAGACTGAAAACGGTGGCGATGAAATAAGGTTTTTTCTGATTGAAACTCTGCCAGCGCAGCGTGCTGGCGGGCATGAGGTTCAACTCCACCGGACAGGTGGCCAGATTGCGCAGGCCCAACCCGACGACTTCGCCCAGCGAATGCGCGACGCGCGCGAGGTCTTCCAGATTGACGGAGGGATCAATCTGAACGTTGCGGAGGGGATTGAAATACTCGACCGGGATGTTGAGTTTTTCCGCAAAAAACTGCGCGGTGTAGGGCATGATGCTCGCCCCGCCCGCCAAGAACAGCCGTTGGGGCGCGCTGCCGCCCTGCTGGCCGCGATAGAACTGCATGGTCTGGTTGACCTGGATGTGCAGCCGCGTCATGAACTGACGCGCAATCTTGGCAATGGCCGCCTGTTGCGGATTCTCCGGCTCTTCGTACGCGCCGCCCAAGCTGACGAATCCCTCGGCGATCTTCAGCTTCTCCGCCATGTCGAATCGCATCTTCGATTCGTTGGCAAAATCCTGGGTGATGGAGTTGGCGCCGAGATTGATGCCGCGGGCAAAGACTTTGCCCTTTTCAAAAAAGAGGAGGTTGCTCGTCTTGGCGCCGATGTCGAGGAGCATGGTGCATTCCTCCACGTCGCCATAATTAAAACGGAACGCGTTGCACAGCGCCGCCGCGGAGACATCGGTGATTTGCAGGTTGAGCCCGCAAGTTTCCGCCACCCGGAACAATCCCTCCACGATGTCCGCCTTGATGGCCACCAACAGCACCTCGAGTTCGCCGCCCGGGGTGGCGCCGAGGATTTGATAGTCCCACACCACTTCTTCGAGCGGGAAGGGAACGTTTTGCTGCGCTTCGTACCGGATGATCTGGGTGACCTTGCCGGAGTCCACCGGCGGCAGCTTGACAAATTTGGAGAAGACGTGGAAGCCAGGGGCGCAGACGTTGAGGTTGCCACCTTTGATCTGCAGGGCGGCCAGTTGTTCCTGCAACGCTTTGAGGATGACCCCTTCCCGGGCGGATTCCTGGGAGCCGGCCAAGCCCAGGGGCCGGATGGCATATTGCCGGAGACGCAAGCCGCCCGCTTCGTTGACTTCGAATTCGGCCAGCTTGAGACTGCCCGCTCCGAAATCTACTGCCAGGAATGATTTCGATTTCGCCATTTGCCGCTTTGTTTCGCTACACGCCCATGCTCAACACACCTTAACGCGAGGACCGCGGGGTTGCCAAGTTTTGAATAGCCGCGCTGGAGTAAAGGAATTCGCGCCGGCGGTCAAACACAAAATGGGGAAATTTAATTGGCCAGGCCGGCCCCCTTCCCATTGGGGCGCCCCGTCGGGGTCGTTGATACCGGCGTCGGACTCACTGCCAAACCAGCACGGCGGGCACCAACCGGCCCACGAACTGGCTGGGCAACAGGGGGTTCAACGAGCCGGGTTCGGGTTTCTCCATCGCCACATGCCCGTCGCAAAATACCGCGTTGGCCCGTTGCCCGTGCCGAAAATGCGCGGTGGCTTCGATGCGGTTGGTGCTCACGTAATAGAATTCTTCCAGCAACGGATTCGCCGGCGAAGCGGGCGGTTGAAAGACGTTCACCTGCGCGGCATCCGCCAGAAAAACCGTTCCGACTGGACGCGCCACCTGGGCCAGCGTCACCGGCGGGCGTCCCAAGGGCACGGAGAGGCAAAGATTGTAACCATAGCCATACGCGGCCCCGGCCGCCTTGAGCTTGAAGTGGCTGAGCGCGTAATTCAGCGACGGACACAACTCCACCCCCCGTCCTTGCAGGTAGGGATACAGCGCGCCCACCGACGCATCGAACGGACGCGCGCCCTCCGCGCCCAGGCCCAGCCAACCGAACCAGTAAAGCTGCCCGCCGTTGGTGAAACCGCCGCTGTAACGGAAACACGCGCCCGCATGATCGTCCCAATACATCTGCCCGGCCAGCCCGAGTTGCCGGAGGTTGCTCACACATCGCAGGCGATGCGCCGAAACTTTGCCGCGCGCCAACGCCGGCAACAACAGGGCAGCCAGCAGCGCGATAATGGCCACCACCACCAGTAACTCGACCAGCGTGAAAGCGCCGGGCGCGGCACGCTCCGGCGCCGGTGATCCGGGGTGTTCGCGCGCGAGGCGCGCCCAGTTTCTGCCGGCGCCCGGAGCAGATGATCCGGCCGGGTTCACGGTCGTTGCGCTTGCACGCGATAAAACGCCGCGGCGGGCGGCGGATTGGTGTCGTGCAGCGTCAGCGTCTCTCCGGTACCCATCAGCGGGGTCGAGACGGGCTCCCAAGTCTGGAAATCGGTGGTGCGTTCCAAGGTGTAGAGCCAGTTAACGCGGCTGTCACATTGCGCCTGTCCGGGCGCCGCTCCTTCAACCAACGAGATGCGTTCCACCGGCAAAGGGGGCAAGGTGATCCGCACATTATCCACAATCCCATGAGCGAGGATTGAACCTTCGTAACCGGGCCATTGGCCCGCATCGCTGTAGCTGGACACCGCCACCGCATCCACGCGCAAGAGGGTGAAATTTTCGTCGAGCGTGGCGGGAGGGATGGTCAAAAACGGCTCGCCATTGCGTTCGATTTCGGTCGTCAACGCCTGCGTGGCCGCCGTGTAGGTCATCGTCACGCGGAACGTGTCGTTCAGGGATAGACCCGCGGGCGCGAAGCCGCCGCTCGACCAGTTGAGACCGGTGCGATCGCATAGGACGGCGGTGAGGGATGGCCCCCATTGCCAATCGCCGCCCGGGTCGGGAAAGAAATTGAACTCGACGAGATTGGGCGATTGAGAACCCGAACCCCGCAGGAAACCCGGAGCCATGGCGTCGGCCAACCGGATAAAACCAACCGCAATCTGAAACGGGGAATTGGCCTTGGCCGGATTGATGCCGGGTGTCAGCTCCAGCAAACGCAAATCAAACGCGAAACTGAAATCATCATCCTTGTCCAGCACCGTGCCGAGCGGGCGATAGAAATAACTGTTGGTCTGGCGCGAGTCCCAGGTGACTTGCAGATGGCCCGCACCGGCATCCCAAGTGAACAAGCGGGAATCACCAAACACCTGCCAGCCAGCCGCCAAGGGGTCGGTTGCAAAATCCTCTTGCAGGACGGAGGCGGCAAACAAGGCGGCTTGGGCGACCACAAAGCCGGCCAAAGCTAGTGTAAACGAACGCATTGATTTCATCAGCTGATCTTCCATTCAATAAGCCGCAATAACGCGGCTGGTTTCAGTTAAGGAGACCAGCGCGGGAAGCAAAAGCCGTCTCGGCGAACATTATCGCATCACTCCCGTCCGCAGCCCACTCGGTTGATGGGAAGCAACGGGGCAATGAGATCCGTTCCAAAAACAATTAAGCCTTCACTCCCGCTCGACGGAGAATGAAGGCATTCCGCGAAGCCGCCCCCGCCCGTGCGGGAGCGAACCGGCCTCATCCTTCTCTTGAGCGGAGAAGTTGTCCCGCAACCTCGGGACCGACGAGCACAACCGGTGCGGTATCCTGACTCCGGACTCGAGCCTCGCTTCCGCCTTCTCGGAGGGCCGCCGGCCCTCCAATGACGTATGGGAAGTTTGTGATCCGTTACAGTGGCGCAACCGTCCCCGATTTCCACGGGGTTCCCGGACGACCGGCTGTGTTCCACGGCGGACACTCATCCGCCGCGTTTCAAAGAACGCGGCTGTTGTATGCGTCCCCACCGCAAATGCCAAGCCAATTTTTCCGAATGCCAGGAAAGAAGGGAACGCAGAATCCATCGTGCCTCTCTGAGCCGATCGAGCGCATCGTAGTCAAATTGAAAGTGATGCGTCAGCGCCGTTGCCAAGCACCCAAACGCCTCTTGTGTCAAGCTCGCGTGAATCAAGACGAGAGGGGTCACGGTGTCTCCAGCTTTCCCTGAATCCGATTTGTCCTGTCCGGCGAGTTACGGTCCGGGGTGGGCCCGATAAAATCGTCTAGGGAGCGTGGCCGACGCCGGATCGGTGAACCACCAATCGCCGCCCGGACCCGCCGTGTTGGTCTGTAGCGAGGTCCAAGTCTGCAGATTGGTGGAGGCGGTGATGACATAGCCGTGCGTGGGGACGCCGGTCAGCCGCACCTGCGCGGTTTGGTTGCTCCAGTTCATCGCCAGGGCCGGCCAGTCCAACATTTTGCGCAAATTCAGCCGTCCGCCCGACACGCACTTGCCGTCGAAAGCCGGTTTAACATCCACCGCCCCCAACAATCGGTCGCGCAGCACCGGCGCCGGGGCTGCCGGTGCCGCCTGGCGCAGCAAAGCCAGTGCGCCCGCAACGAACGCAGTGGCCATCGAAGTGCCATTGCGGCTTTGATATGCGTTGTCCCCGCTCTGGGTCGTGGAATAAATCTCCGCGCCGGGGGCGAACAACGCCACGCGAGCCGCCCCGTAACTGGACTGACTCCAGCGTTCATCCGTGCGCGTGGAGGCGCCCACCGCCACGATATGGTCCATGGCCAGGCAGGCCGGGTAAAACGGGAATTGGTCCACGTTGGCCCCGTTGTTGCCCGCCGCCGCCACGACCAACAGACCGTCGGCCCGTGCCGCCCACAGGGCGTTGGAAACCGCAGCGGAAAACTCGCTGCCGCCCCAACTCAAATTCAGGATGTGCGCACCGTGGGCCCGCGCGAACTCGATGCAGGCCACCGCGTCGGAATGATAACCGTTCCCGGCGGCGTTGAGAAATTTGCAGGCCATCAATTGCACCCGCCACGCCACGCCCGCAATGCCCCGGTTATTGTCGCCCACGGCGCCGATGATGCCGGCCAGATGCGTGCCGTGGCCGTTGTCATCCTCCGGATCATGTTGGTTGGTCAGGGCGTTGAAGCCCGGGGTGCCATCCTCGGGATTCCGCCAAAGGTTCGCCGCCAAATCCTCATGGGTGGTGCGCACGCCGCTGTCCACAATGGCCACTACCACATTGCTGGCGGTATGCCGCACAGCCCACGCTTCCGGAGCGTCCAAGTCGGCATCAGGCAGACCGCTGTTCTGGCCGTAATTGTTCAAGGCCCATTGGGTGCCGTTTTGAAAATAGGGATCATTCGGCAGGACTGCGGCGGCGGTCACTTGGTAGTCCGGCTCGGCCCAGGCCACCTCCGGTTGCAACCGGAATTCCTGCAAGGCCTGCTCCACAGTTTCCCCTTCCTTCAAGCGCACCACCCGCAGTCCGCCCAATCCCGGGAACACGCGCACGGTTTCCCGTCCGGAATCGCGCATGGCCGCGCCCTCCCGCGGCATGACCCACACGCGGCCCGGGTGAAAACGTGGCGACAACATGGTCCCGGAGACCCAGCCTCCCGACAGAACCAACATCCCGAGGGCCAGACAAAACTGCGCCGGCAGTGGCCGGAAACATCTTCCGGCCCCGCCGACAAACCAGCGCTCACCCCATCGCCTTGATGAAAGCCACTTCATGCAGCAACGAGCGGTAGCATAAATCCGGGCCCGGCGGAACGCAAAGCTTCGGCGGGAAATCGTC
>MWDV01000159.1 GCA_002070715.1 Verrucomicrobia bacterium ADurb.Bin118 | reverse complement strand
CTCCAGCCCCCGTCAGCAACGATCGGCGGCGCAGAACGCTTCCGCCGCCCAGCAGGTCTATGTGCCGCCGGGCAAATTGGACGATTATTACGCCATTTTAAGCGGCGGCCAGAGCGGCAGCGTTTTTGTCTATGGCATCCCTTCGTGCCGGTTCATCAAAGAAGTGCCCATTTTCGAACCGCGCGCCGCGCTCGGTTATGCCAACAACCCCGGCTCGGAAACCTACCGCCGCCTCGCCGCCACCGGCCCGATGTGGGGGGACACCCATCATCCCGTGCTCAGTCAGACCGACGGACGGTATGACGGGCGGTGGTTATGGATCAACGACAAGGCAAATGCCCGGGTTGCCCGGATTGATCTGCGCACCTTTGAAACCGCCGAGATCAAGGTCATTCCCAATATGCAAGGGACGCACGGGCTCACGGCGTATCTGCCGACGTGCAAATATATCTTCGCCAACGGAGAGCTGGAACAGGACGCGGCCGGTCATTCCACCGATGCGGAAAAATACCGCTCGGTCGTGGCCTTCTTGGACGCTATGACGTTGGAAACCAAGTTCCAAGTCAGCTTCGTCGGCAACGCGGACATCGCCAGCTCGGGCAAGGATGGGCAGTTTGTTTTCATGACCATGTATAACACCGAGAACGCGGTCACCTCGGAAGGGATGATTGAATTCGACCGGGACGCCATCGGCGCAGTCAACGTGCCGCTCGCCGAACAAGCCGTGGCCGAGGGCAAATTCACGCGGATCGGCGGCGTGCCGGTCATCGAATCCGAAAAAGTCCCCGGCGTGCTCACCCGGGTGCCGGTGCCGAAAAATCCGCACGGTTGCAACGTCACCCCCGACGGCAAATACGTGCTGGCCAGCGGCAAACTCTCCCCCACCGTCACCATCATTGACGCCCACACCCTCAAGGTGCTGGCCGAACCCGAAGTTGGTTTGGGCCCGCTGCACACGACCTTCGACGACCGCGGCAACGCTTACACGTCGCTCTTTGTGGATTCGCAAATCGTGAAGTGGAACATCGCCAAGGCGATCAAGGGCGAGCCGGATTACATCGTGGACCGGGTAGACGTGCATTACAATGTGGGCCACACGAAGGCAGCGGGCGCGGATACCAGCCATCCCAGCGGCGACTGGCTGCTTTCCTTGAACAAGCTCAGCAAAGGGTTGTTTCTCCCGGTCGGACCGGCCATGCCGGAATCACAGGAGTTGGTTGATATCTCTGGAGAAAAAATGCGGGTGATCGCGGCTTTCCCCTCACCACCCGAACCCCACGATGCCGTGTTCATCCATCGCGAGGTGCTGGAGGATCTCGTGGTGCAGACGCACGAACTCACGCCCGACGCCGTCAAGTTGGGCGAGGAAAAGGTGGTACGCAACGGCAACAAGGTGGAGGTCTATATGACCTGCATCCGGTCGAAATTCACGCCGGAACAGTTTGAAGTGCATGAGGGTGATGAAGTGCGCCTGCGCCTGACGAACGTGGAAACCGTGCGCGATATGACCCACGGCGTGGCCATTCCGAACCACGGCATCAATATCGCCGTGGACCCGGGCCAGACAGCCGAAGCTACGTTCCACGCCGGCGCGCCCGGCACTTATTGGTATTACTGTACCTGGTTCTGCTCCGCGCTGCATCTGGAGATGCGCGGACGCATGCTGGTCAAGGCGGCGGGGGAAGCGCTGAACGATCACCCCGATCCGTTGAGCCGGGATGAGAAATTGCACAGCACCACCATTCAACCCCCGGCTTCGGCGTATGAATAAGCCGGTCACCTCCTCCCGCCGACCGCGCTGGCTGGCCGTGGCTTTGGTGCTGGCCGCGGCGGGCCTCCTCCTGGCTGGATTCCGGCTGCCGCTCTGGCATCTGCGTATGGAAGCGCCGCAATATCGCGGCGAGGACGCGCTCCATGTCATTGTCTATCCCCACACCATGCGGGGGGATCTCCAGGAACTGGCCGTGTTGAATCAATACATCGGCGTGCATGTGCCGGAGACACTGCCACAATTTCGCTGGCTGCCAGGCGTCTTCCTTGTTCCGGCCGGCGCGGCCCTGCTGGTTCTGTTCCTCCCGGCGGGAATCCGGCGGAGCAGTTGGGTGGGGATTGCCGTGTTGCTGGCTTTCACGCTGTTGATCGCCGTTTATCAAGCGCGCCATCAGATGCGCGATATTGGCCATAAACGGGATCCGAAAGCCGCGTTGATGGGGGTGAAAGATTTCACGCCGCCGTTCATTGGCTCGCGCAAAATCGCCCAGTTTGAAGTGCATTCCCGACTGAGCGCGGGCGCCTATTGCGCCGGCGCCCGCGTCGGGGCGACGGGAGTCGCTGCGGCAACCCTCGCCCCCGACGCGCTCAATCGGCCCGCCGCGTCGTCATGAAAGCCACGCGGATCCTGCTGATCTCCGGCATCGCTCTGCTGCTGGCCGTCTTTGCGGTGGGCATCTACATCGTGCCCAAGGCGCAGTCAGGCAGTCCCGCCACCGCCCGCCAGAGCGATGCCTCGCGGGTCTCGCTGTCCGATGTGTATCTTGACGTCACCTATGCCACGCCGGCCTTTGTGCAACGGGTCAAGCTGGAACCGTATTTGAAACAATGGCAGGGGCGGGCGCAGCCGTTCCTCGTGGGGATCAACACCCACGTGGGCACCATTGCCGAGCTGGATTTGCGCGGACGCATTTTACTCGAGGCGAACAACGGCGACCGCTTTCCCTCGCTCGGCACGCCCGTGGTGTTGAGTGAGCATCACAACATGTATCTCGTCGTCTTTCCGCTGGTGGATCATCAGGGACGGGCCATCTTCGCGCCCGAACGCGGCTATTTTCGGCTCGTGGTCAACGGAGTGGGCAAGACGCCGGAACGCATCTTTGAATGGAAGCTGCCGGTGGTGGAACCCGCCCCGGCGCGCACGCTCGCCAGCACCTTGATGCTGGTGCTGGGGGTGGTGGGCGCACTCATGGTGATTCTCAGTCCCTGCGCCATCGAGTTGACCACTTATTATTCGGGCATCATCGCCGGGGTGGTTAGTTCCTCCGCACTGGCGGAACGCGGAGCGCGAATGCCGGCGGCGGTGCGGGGACGCATCATCCGCAACTTGGTCGGCTTCGTGGCGGGTTTCACGGTGCTTTACATGGCCAGTGGCGCGACGGTCGGTCTGTTGGGCCAGCAGCTGCTCGCCATGCAAGCCAAGCTCGGGAGCGCCGCCAACCTGGAGGAAGTCTTTTGCGGCACCCCGCCCGGGACGGACGCCGGGGTGGCTTCCTCCACCGACAGCGGGAAAATCGGGCATGCCAATCATGGCCCCGGCTTTGGGGAATGGACGCGCTATGCCAATTGGCTGGGCGCGGGTTTTCTCGTGTTCTTCGCGTTGAAATCCGTGGGGCTGCTCAAGCGGGGCTCGCAATGTTTCGTCTGGTTGGGCCGGCTGGGGCGTCAGTTCCGCCAAGTCCTCGCGGCCGGTGTGGCATTGGTTTCCCCCCGGCGGGCCGCAGTCATTCGCGCGCCGGCGGCCAGTCTGCGGACACCGGAAAATATCACGCCGTTAAACTCCTTCTGCGCCGGGCTGGGCTTGTCGGTGAGTTGTCTGACCTGCATGGGCGGCGCGATTTTGTATCCCCTGCTGATTTTTGTCGGCACCTCGACTTGGTATTGGGGCGCGCTGATCTTGGGCACCTATTCCCTGGCGTTGGCGGTGCCCATGAGCGCCATCGCCCTCGCGGTCGGCAACTGGACCTGGCAATACGTGCATCGTCCCTGGCTCACGCGCGGGCTGCAATGGACCAGTGCGGTGGTGATGATCACCGTGGCCGTGTTGATCGTTTTCGACCGTACCCGGTTCATTAACTCGGTCGTGTTCTCCATCCTTTCCGCGTTGGGGAGCGATTCCGCCCCCACCCTGGCTCTGCGGTGAAACTTCTGGTTCCAACCCTGTTGTTGGCGGCCACAGCGGTTTGGGCGGACACGTTGGTGGTGGGAGATTCCATTCAAAGTGCGGTGGCGGCGGCGCGGCCCGGCGATACCCTGGTTCTTTCCGGTCCCCGGGTGTTTTACGAACGCGTCGTTCTCGACAAACCCCTGCGCTTGATTGGCACCAACTCGCCGGTGATTGACGCCCAAGGCGAAGGCGCCGCGCTCACCATCACTCAGGCCAACACCGAGGTGCGGGACATCACGTTGCGCCACTCGGGGCGCGATCTGACGCGGTTGGATTCCGGAATCATGATTACGGCGCCGCGCGTTACGGTCCGGGGCTGCCGCATTGAAAACGACGCGTTCGGCATTTATTTGCGCGGCGCGCGGCAATGCACCGTGGTGGACAACATCATTGTGGGCGACACCAATCTGCCCACCGCCCAACGCGGCAACGGCATCCAGTTATGGAACACGGCCAGCAACCTCTTGACCGGCAACCGGATTGTCGCGAAACGTGATGGCATTTATCTCTCCTACGCTGATGCCTGTCTGCTCGCGGACAATCGCGTGACCGATTCGCGGTTCGGCATTCACTACATGTATTCCCACCGCAACCAACTGCTCACCAACAACCTCACGGCCAACGTCGTCGGCGCCACCCTGATGTTCGCCCGGGACTGCGTCATCGGGGGCAACCACATTCATGCCAACCGCCGGCACGGACTGTTGCTCAAACAAGTGGAACGGTCGCGCATTGCCCACAACGTGATGACCGGGCACAACCGCGGCCTGTTCGTCCAACAAGCGGCCCAGAACCTTTTTGTGGAGAACCGCATCGAACACAATGACATCGGCCTCTACCTGAGCGGCGGGTCGGAACAGAATGTTTTCACCGGTAACGCCTTTGTGGCTAATGCCGATCAGGTCTGGCAACCCACCGACGAATTCGATCTCGGCCGACGCGCCGCCAATACGTTTTACGCGGAGGGACGTGGTAATTTTTGGAGCGACTACGTGGGCGCGGACCGCGACCACAACGGCATCGGCGACACGCCTTATCATGAAACGGACGTGTTCGGCTACCTGCTCGACCGCAATCCAAACGCGCGCTTGTTCGCGTTAAGTCCGGCCGTCGCGCTGCTGCGCAAAGGCGAGGAACTGATGCCGCTGCTGGACCTCGGCGGCGTGTCCGATCTATTTCCCTTGATGCATCCTCCCGCGGGTGCGCGCCGGCCATGATTCCCTTCCTCGAATTCATCCATCTGGCCAAGAACTACGGCTCATTGTCCGCGCTGACCGAAGTCAGCTTTCTCGTGGAGCGGCAGAGTGTGGTCGCCCTGCTCGGACCGAATGGCGCCGGTAAATCCACGCTGTTCGGTTGCCTGCTCGGGCTGGTTCATCCCACCGCCGGGCGGATCGCCTTGCGCGGACAACCGATTACCGACGCGGACCGGGTGCGGTTCGGATATGTCAGCGAGCGCGTGGCGTTGTATCCCCAGCGCACCGTTTTGGAAAACGCCCGGCTCTTCGCGCGGCTCAAAGGACAAACAGATGCCGAGGCAACCCGCCAACTCGAACGTGTCGGCCTGGCATCGCTGGGTCACCGCCGGGCGGGCCAGCTTTCCAAGGGCATGTGGCAGCGTCTGGGGCTGGCCATTGCCTTGTGCGGCGAACCGGAACTGCTGGTGTTGGATGAGCCGTTCAACGGTTTGGATCCGGTCCTGCTCGATACGCTGCGGACCATCCTGCGCGCGGAAAACCGTCGCGGCGCCACGTTGTTGATTTCCACCCACACGATGTCCGCCGTCGAACCGCTGGCCACGCATGTGGCGATCCTGTTGGAAGGACGGTTGGCAGCTTACGGTGAACTGCACGATGTGCGGCGTGCCAATGGCGGAGACTCGCTGGAAGCCGCCTATCATCACATTGCCCGGCAGCGTCATCCGGTCGCCCAAGCAAAGGAGGCCGCATGAATTCGGAATCCGCCCCGGTCGCAATCATGGAGCGCGTTCCGCCCCGGGCACTCGAGGCGCGCCCACAGGCGGACCGAGCTGCGGTCTTTTCCATGCGTGCCCTGCGCCAGGTATTCTTGTTGGCGGGCAAGGAATTTGGCGACCGGTTGCGCAGTGGTTGGGTGCTGGCCTGTGTGTTGGTCTGGCTCGGCGCGGTGATTTTCACGAGCCTGTTCGGGCTGGTGCAAATCGGGCACGTTGGTCTGCAAGGTTACGAGCGCACCGTCGTCAGCCTGCTGAATCTGGTGCAATACCTCGTGCCTCTGTTGGGCTTGCTGCTCGGCCATGATCTGGTGGTGGGAGAACGCGAAGAACGGACCCTGCCTCTGCTCCTGGCGGCCGGCGTCTCCCGCGGACGTCTCCTGCTGGGCAAATTCTGCGGCGGCGCGGCCACGCTTGCCGTGCCGCTCGGATTGGGGTTTGCCATCGCCGGCGCGGCCATCGGATTCTCCGTCCAGGATCGCGCCTTGACCGGTTTTCTTCTACTGGCCGGGTCCACTCTATTGCTGGGCCTGGTTTTCCTGGGGATCGGCCTGCTGATTTCGGTGTTATGCCGCACCCGGGTGCGGGCCCTCGTGACGACCTTGCTGGTGTGGGGCGTTTTCGTGTTCGTGTTGGACCTGGTGGCGCTCGGCTTGCTGGTTTCCCTGCAATCACCCGCCGCCGCCCAAGAGATCGAAGTCCTGTGCGACACCACCCATCTGAACGCGTCGGTGGATATTCACACGGCATTTGATTTGCCCAACAATGCACCGCCCAGCGAACCGACCTCATCCCTGACGGGCTCGTTGTCGTGGGTGTTGCTCAATCCGGTGGCTCTTTTCCGCGCGGTGAATCTCGCCGCCGCTCCGGATCAAGCCGCGCTCCTGGGGATAAACGGTTTGCTGGCAGGGGTGTGGTTGGCGGGGGTTCTTGGATTCGCCGCTTGGCGGATGCGGCGGCTGGATTTATGAAAACCAAAACAACCCTCTGGCTGTTGGGCGGCGTGACTCTGCTCGCGTTGGCAGCGGTGATTTTTCTCCGGCACCCCGCTGCGCCCAGCAATGTCATTCCCCCCGGGGCGCAGGTCTTTGAAGTCCGCGGGGTGGTGCGTTCTGTGGATGTCGCCGCCAAAACTGTCCGCATCACGCATGAGGAAATTCCGGACTACATGCCGGCGATGACCATGCCCTTTGCCGTCACCGACGCGGCTTTGCTCCGCGGACTGGCCTCGAATGATCTGGTGCGCTTCCGGTTCGTCGTCACCGATGACGATTCCTGGATTGACCGCATCGAAAAAGTAACCGCCGACCAATCCAGCTTAAAGGCGGTGGCATCCCCGACCTCCCCCGATCGCGAATTGGATCGCGTCCAAACCGGCGAACGGGTGCCGGATTTCACGCTGACCAATCAATGGGGCCGCGCCATTCATCTGGCCGATTATCAGGGACGGGCGCTGGTGTTGACGTTTATTTACACCCGCTGTCCCCTGCCGAATTTTTGTCCGCGCCTCACACAAAACTTCAGCGACCTGCAAAAGCGTCTCCGCGACGAGTTTGGCGATCAGGCCCAACTATTGAGCATCACGATGGATCCGGAGTTCGATTCCCCAGAGGTGCTGCGGAACTACGGCCTCCGGCATGAGGCGGATTTTCAGACGTGGACGTTTGCCACCGGCTCGCGCGAACAAACCGATTACGCCGGCGCGTTGTTTGGGTTGATCCATGAAAACGTCGGCGGTCTGATCAACCACGACCTGCGCACGGCACTCATCGGTCCCGATGGGCGCCTGGTGCATCTCTGGCGGAGCAATGTCTGGACGCCTTACGAAGTGCAGCGCGAAGTGCGCGAAGTCTTGACGGGCAACCGGGATGTCGTCCCGGCGCGGTAGCCCGAAGCAACAGCGTGGACGAAAAATTGGATGCTTGCGTTGGTTGCGGCGCTGACGGTATGTTGCGACCCGTATTGACCGACATGGCGGAGCGAGCAGTGGGCGCCGATAACGGTCAATCCGCAGAGCCGATGTGGCGGAATAGGCAGACGCGCTAGACTCAAAATCTGGTGCCCGCAAGGGCTTGGGGGTTCGATTCCCTCCATCGGCACCACTTCAAAACGACGCCGGCAAACGCAACCACAGATCGAGATCGTCCGCCGGCGATCCTCCAACCTGCTTCAGGTTTTCCTCCGCACGGGCGATGTATTGGTCCCCGGGCACCAAACGGTAGGTTTGTTGTCCCGCCAATTGGCGCGCCTGCGTTGGCGAACAGCGGCAGCCGACCGTCATCAGGTCGTGGGTTTTTGCCCGCACATACAAAATAGGCCCCATTAAAACCGGACCATCCTCGACCAGGGCCGCAAT
>MWDV01000158.1 GCA_002070715.1 Verrucomicrobia bacterium ADurb.Bin118 | reverse complement strand
CGCAGTTTGGCGGGGAATGCATCGGCCAGATCCGCGGCGGTGAAGTACGATGATCCCGCGCGCCGGTTTTTCTCAATGGCGTCTCCCAACGCCGTGAGCGGACGATCCAACAACGCCCCCGCCAGGCGCGCCAAACCATTTGTCTTGTAATCGCTCCGGATTTCCGACGCGGGCCGGAGCAGTTGCTGGAAGAACGGGGTGTCGTATTTGACCTGATCGCTCTTGTTGTAGTGGGCGCGGATGTACATCAGATATGTGCCGTCGGCGAGGGCGTTTTGCGTGATGATGTACACGTCGCGCCGGTCATAGAGCGGATCCTTGGGTTTGCAGCGCGGCGGGGTGAAGCTTTCGCAGAAAATGGTGTAGGTGGGGCAGAACCGGCCGGGATCCGTGCCGCCGTAGAGGACCGCGTTGCGGGCCATCTCCGGGTAGATGAGTTTGACCTGTTCCGGATCCTGCCGCAGCTTGGCGCGCAATTCCGGATCATAACTGAGCGTGCCGTCGGGCGCCTTGAACGGCGGCGTGAACATGTCGTGCCCGAACCAATAGCCGAACAAGTGCCCGTGCTGCTCGTTCTCGAACCAGTTCTTCATGAGCGAATAACCGGGCATGACGGCGAACATGGCCAGGGTGATCATCAGGGGCGCCCGCTGACGATACACCGCCACCCCCACCACGAAGACCACGGTCATCCCCAGCAACAGCAAGCCGGCAAAGATCGGCAACCCGTACTGATGGGGCGAAAAGGCGTTCCCGATGCCCTCCCACAACACCCCCAGCGAATTGCCTTTCCCCTCGCCGCCGAACATGGATTCCGTGGTCAGGGTGAGGGAGAAGAAGGCCAGCGCGAAAGCCACCGCGCCGCCGAGCAGGCCCCAGAGGCGGAAACGGGTGTATTGGGTGGCCATGTAGGCGGTGATCAGTGTCAGGCCGTATCCCACCAGCAACGCCACGCACACGTGGGACGCGGTGAAAAAGACGCGCAATAATTCCCGGGCGGCCCGGTCGGGCGGCGGGTTCAACAAGATCATCAACAACACCCCCAGGCAGAGGTAGATGGCGGTCACCCCAATCAGCCAGGCGCGTTCCCGGTGTTGCATGCGGCGGAGGAACAGGAACGGCACCAGCGCGATCAGCAGAAATACCCAACTAAACTCCTCCGCCGCTTGCTCCACCAATCCGCCCAGTTGCGCGACGAAACGACCGGGATCATTCAAAAAATTGGTGGGATTAGCCTTCTCATACTGGCCCCGGGTGAGCGCGTGAACGAACCCTTCCACCGTGCGCGGATAGCCCCATTGCATCGGCGGATTCGTCATGCCGGCCACCGGCATGTACAGATAGAACCCGGCGCCGACCAGGAACAACAAGCCGCTGATCAACACGGGCCGCCATTCCGTCAACAGTTTTTGGGTGCGCGCCACCATCCACCCCAGGCCGGCCAGCGAAGCCAGTCCCACCAGGTTGAAGATGACGAACATCATGTTCATCTGGCCGGGCGGACTGTTGAACGTGGTCAGTTGGCCCGCCGCCTTGAGGACCAGGCCGCCGAGGTAACAGAGACTGTTGGCCAGCAGGAAATCACGGCCCAACGCCGGGCGCGCCGCGAGGATGGCCACTTCAATGCCCATCGCCGCCACCAGCAGCGATTGATGGTTGGTGAAACAAATCCCAAACAGGAAGAACAACCAGTAGAGATACCGTTTCTGCTCGGGCGCGTACATCCACCGCAACAGACAGAGCAGCACCAGCACCAGCGACAGCACGCTGAACGAGTACACCTCCACGATGACCGATTGGCTCCACATGAAGCCGTTGAACGCGAGCAGGCCGCCCGTCACAAAACCCGACACCACGCAAATCGCCCCCTCCCATTTGCCGGTCATCGTCCGCAATTCTTCGATGCCCTCCATGAGCATGCTGCTGCCCCGCGAAACGATCAGCCCCAGCAACCCGCACGCGAGCGCGCCGGCGAAGGCGCTGCCCAACGCCACCCGCCAGGCGATGTTGCTGAAGGGAATCAGGCTCCAAAAATAGGTGTAAATCGTCCACACCGGATACCCCGGCGGATGCGGAATCCCCGCGTAGTACGAGGCCACCGCCAGTTCCCCGGAATCTTCCAGGGTCAAATCCGGTGCGAGCGTCCAAGCATAGCCGATCATGACGACCAGGGTCGTCACGGCAAAGGTCAACCAGTCAATCCGGCGGAACAGGGGCGGCATCGGCCCCGGCGCCCCCCCGGCGGGCGCGCTTTTTCCCGTCAAACTGGCCGAAGGCGTCGGGCCTTTCGGATTGGGCGATTTTATTTTATCCATGCGGTCTGCCAATCATCCGGTTCATCCACCGAAACAGTCGCTTACTAGAAAGAAAACCGGAGGCCTTTGTCCATTCAAAAGTATTTCACAAAAATTGCCCGGGAACGCCGGGTCGCTTCCCCCGGCGGCGGCGAAACGGGCCTTCCCTCAACCGCCGCCGGCGTAAACCGGTGCTTTGCAACGCGGTTGGTCCGGCGTAAGCTATCCGCGTCCGTTAAAACAAAACGGCGGGAATAATTTTACAAAACCAATTCGCGTGGCTTCGGCTGCCGTCCCGATCCGGACGGGCTGCCCCCGGCGCGGCCGAATCGCGCGCGCGAGCGAACAACCCATGGCCGGCAAAGAAGCCAAAGCACGCATCCGCATCAATGAGCTGCTCCAGCGATCGGGCTGGCGGTTTTTTGATGACGCAAAAGGGCCGGCCAACGTCAGACTCGAAGCCGGCGCCAAACTGAAGCAGACAACGCTCGACGCGCTCGGGGACGATTTCGAGAAGACCGCCAACGGGTTCATTGATTACTTGCTCTTGGATGAGCGTGGTTTTCCGATTGCCGTGTT
>MWDV01000157.1 GCA_002070715.1 Verrucomicrobia bacterium ADurb.Bin118 | reverse complement strand
CTGCTTTCTGCTGCTCCGCCAACTTACATGTTCTGGACACGATTTTTCCGACGCAAGTCGCTGGACCTGTTGGTGGCGGAAACGACCGAGCCGCAACGCCAGCTCCGCCGGGTATTGGGGCCCGTGCAACTCACCATGATCGGCGTGGGCGGCATTGTCGGTGCCGGAATTTTTTCCACAGTCGGCACCGCGGTGGCGGGCGGGGCGGATCATCTTGGCGCGGGACCGGCTTTGGTGCTGTCGTTTGTGCTGGTGGCAGTGGCCTGCGGCTTTGCCGCACTGTGTTACTGTGAATTCGCCGCCATGGTGCCGGTGGCGGGCTCGGCTTACACGTACGCCTACGCCACGCTCGGCGAACTCATCGCGTGGATCATTGGCTGGGATTTGATTCTGGAATACGCCGTCGGCAACGTGGCGGTGGCCATCGGTTGGTCGGATTATTTCCAAAGCCTGGTGGCCGGCTTTCACTGGCACTGGCCTGCGTGGTTGGGAACAGACGTGCGGTCCGCGTTGCAGGCGGCGCGGGAGATTGCCGCCGCGCAAGCGGAAGGGGTGGATTTAAGCACACTGGGTCCCACCGTGCTGCGCGATGCCGCGGCGTTGGCGCAGGCGCCGCGGGTGGGCGGATGGCCGCTCATTTTCAATCTGCCTGCCGTGCTCATCGTAGCGATCATCACTTGGGTGCTGGTGCGCGGCATCCGGGAAAGCGCCGGTTTTAACACGGCCATGGTTGTGTTGAAGCTGGCGGTGATTGGTTTGTTTGTGGGCGTGGGCGCGTTTTATGTGAAACCGGAAAACTGGTCGCCCTTCGCGCCGATGGGCTTCGCGGGCATCTCCAGCGCCGCCGCCATCATTTTCTTTGCGTACATTGGGTTTGACGCTGTTTCCACGGCGGCGGAGGAAACGCGCGATCCACAGCGGAACCTCCCCCGGGGGATCATCGCGAGCTTGGTTGTCTGTACGGTGGTTTACATCGCGGTGGCGTTGGTGATGACCGGCATGGTGCAGTGGCAGAAATTTTCCGGCGTGGCCGACCCCCTGGCGGTGGCGTTTCAGGAACGGGGCATGCACTGGACGGCGGGGGTCATTGCCATCGGTGCGGTCTTTGCCACCACCTCCGTGTTGCTGGTATTTCAACTCGGACAACCGCGCATTTTCTTCTCGATGGCGCGCGATGGGTTGTTGCCGGCGTGGGCGGCCAAGGTGCACCCGCGGTATCGCACGCCGCATGTGACAACGATCCTGACCGGCGTGGGCGTGGCGGGTTTTGCGGCCATGACCAACATTAACGAGGTGGTGGAGCTGTGCAACATCGGCACGTTGTTTGCTTTTGTCCTGGTGGCGGCGGGCATCCTGGTCTTGCGGCGAAAAGAACCGAACCGCCCCCGTCCCTTCCGCACTCCGTGGGTGCCGTTCGTCCCGTTGGCGGCGATTGTTTCCTGCGCTTGGTTGATGGTGGAACTGCCATGGACCACTTGGCGGCGGTTCTTCTACTGGCTGGCCGCCGGGCTGGTGCTCTATGCGCTCTACGGATTCCGGCGCAGCCGGTTGCGGGAAGGATCAACCAGCGCCGGGCCCGCCGCGCGTTCCGATTGACGGCGGACGGGAGCGCCCGGCGTTCAGCAAATCCGGGGCAACTGTTCGCCGCTCGGCATGTCGAGAATTCGGTTCGCTCCGATGCGGCTCCGCAGCACCACGAGGGGGTCAGCAGCTTCGGTCACCTGACCAATCCGCGCCGCATTCTGGCTCACCGGATGCGCGCGCATCACCTCGAGCGCCCGGGCGGCTTCGGCTTCCGGCACCCACACGGCAAAACGGCCCTCGTTTGCCACGTGGAGCGGATCCAAGCCCAGCAACTCGCACGCGGCATGCACGTCTTCGCGGACGGGAATCTGCTTTTCCTCAATCTCAATGCGCACCCCCGCCACTTCGGCGATTTCGTTGAGCGCGCTTGCCAACCCGCCCCGGGTGAGGTCGCGCAGGCAGTGGAGGGTCACGTTGGCCTGCAACAACGCCAGCACGACTTCGTGGACGGGGGCCGAATCGCTTTCGATGGTGCTCTCAAACTGCAGGCCCTCGCGCAGGGCCATGATCGCCATGCCGTGCCGCCCCACATCGCCGCTGACCAGGACGGCGTCCCCTGGTCGCACACTTTGCGGCGCGATAACCAGCGGGGTCTCAATGAGGCCCAATCCCGTGGTGTTGATGAACAGGCCGTCGCCCTTGCCTTTGTCCACGACCTTGGTGTCGCCGGTGATGATCTGGACGCCGCAACGTTGCGCTGCCTCGCGCATGGCCCAGACCACACGCCAGAGCGTCTCCATTGGCAACCCTTCCTCGATGATGAACGCGCTGGACAAATACAACGGACGCGCGCCGCTCATGGCGAGATCGTTCACGGTGCCGTGAACCGCCAGCGAACCAATGTCACCGCCGGGAAAAAATAAGGGGCGCACGACATAGGAATCCGTGGTCATGGCCACCCGTCCGGCGGGGAGAGAAAATTGCGCGGCATCGTGCCGGGTTTCCAAGAGGGGATTGCGGAACGCTTGGCCGAACACCTTGTCCAGCAATTGATGCATTAGTTTCCCTCCGCCGCCGTGGGCCAGCAGGACCTGCGGATAGTGTTGAATCGGCAACGGACAGACCGGATTGAAGTCGGGCGTATTCATGGCTGATGACGGGCGACACCGAATGTTAATGTCCAATTCCCGCAGTCCAAGCCGGTGTTGGGACTTGTCGGCCTGGGGTTTTTGCTTGGCAAAATTTCGGAGGATTTCGTCATGAGGATGCCGGACTCAGCCGCGGCGATACCGGTAATACGCCGCGCACGCGCCTTCGCTGGAAACCATCGTCGCGCCCAGCGGATGTTCCGGGGTGCAGCGCGTGCCGAAGGCAGGGCACTCGTGCGGTTTTTTCAAGCCTTGCAGCACTTGTCCGCTGATGCACTCTGCGGGTTCGGCCACCTGCCGGTCCGCCAGGCCGAATTTCTTTTCCGCATCAAACGCGGCGTATTCCTCCCGCAACCCCAGTCCGCTGCGGGGAATCTCGCCCACGCCCCGCCATTTGCGATGCACCACGCCGAACACCCGCCGCATCAATTCCTGCGCGGGCCGGTTACCTTCCCGTTGGACCGAGCGGCTGTATTGATTTTCCACCTCCGCCCGTCCGGACTCGAGCTGTTGCACGACCATGAGGAGGCCTTGCAAAATGTCCAGCGGTTCGAAGCCGGTCACTACAATGGGCACGCGATACCGCGCCGCGATCGGCGGATATTCCTCGTAACCCATCACCGCACACACGTGCCCGGCGGCGAGGAATCCCTGCACCCGGCACTCCGGCGAGGCCAACAACGCTTCGATGGCCGGCGGCACGAGGACGTGCGAAATCAGCAGGGAAAAATTCTGCAATCCCTTGTGCGCCGCTTGATAGGCGGCCATGGCGGTCGCGGGCGCCGTCGTTTCAAATCCGACGCCGAAGAACACAACTTCGCGGGCGGGATTCTGTTCGGCGAGCTTCACCGCGTCCAACGGTGAATACACCATCCGCACATCGCCGCCCCGCGCTTTGACGCTCAACAAATCCGTCCGGCTGCCCGGCACGCGCAGCATGTCGCCGAAGGAAGTGAAGATGACCTCCGGGCGCGCGGCAATTTCCAGAGCCTTGTCAATGACCTCCAACGGGGTCACGCACACCGGACAGCCCGGCCCGTGAATGAGGGTAATCGGTGGCGGCAATAATTCATCAATGCCGAACTTCACAATCGCGTGAGTCTGGCCGCCGCAGACCTCCATGATCGTCCAAGGCCGCGCGGTGACGCGATGAATCTCCCCGGCCAGCTTCCGCGCCAGTTCGCCGTCCCGGTATTCGTCGAGAAACTTCATTCGAGGTTGCTGAAATCGTTCCGGGAAACAGACCGCGTAACGCCCGGCGGGTGGAATGACAGCACGCCAAATCCGCCACAGTGCTTTGGCCGCGAAGAAAAGTCTGACCGGCTCACGGGCCGCCCTCCTCGGGCTGCCCCAGCGCCTCCAGTTCATCCATTTCTTTCAGATATTCAAACACCTTCTCCGCCTCCGCCTCGTCCACGCGGCT
>MWDV01000156.1 GCA_002070715.1 Verrucomicrobia bacterium ADurb.Bin118 | reverse complement strand
CGAGACCTTCAACTTCACCCTCGACGGTCTGCACGGCGCGCGCGCGGCGTTGGGGCGGATTGACGAGTGTGTGGGGAAATTGCGCGCGACGGCGGGCGCCGTGCCCGGGACCGAACACCCCTTGTCCTCCGCCAGCGAGGCGGTGCGGCAACGGTTTGCCGAGGCGATGGATGACGACCTCAACATCTCCGCCGCCTGGGCGGTGGTGTTTGACTGGGTGCGCGACACCAACAAACGCCTCGCGGAAGGCGCGTTGACCGCCGCCGAAGCCGCCGATGCGCTGGCTTTGTGGACGCGTCTCAACGCCGTGCTGGGCATCGCCGCCGCTCCGGAAACGACGGTGCCGCCGGAAATCGAGGCGTTGCTGGCCGCCCGCCAGGCCGCCCGGCAAGCCCGGGATTTTCCGCGGGCCGACGCGCTGCGGGACGAATTGAAAAGCCAGGGGTGGTTGATCGAAGACACCCCCCAGGGATCGAAACTGCGAAAGGCGTAGGATGCGCGGCGGGCGACATTCCAGGACGGGGCGGCCACCGGTCAGCCTGCCGCCCAAAGGTTTGTTCATCACGTTTGAAGGGAGCGAGGGATGCGGGAAATCCACCCAGGTTCAGCGGTTGGTGGAACGTCTGCGCGATTGGGGGCGCACGGTGCGGCTCGTGCGCGAACCGGGCGGCACCTCCATCGGCGAGGAGATTCGGCACACCCTCAAGCACAGCAAGGCCAACACTGCCATGACGTGGGAAGCCGAGTTGCTGCTCATGAACGCCAGCCGGGCGCAACTGGTGCGCGAAATTATCCGTCCCGCCCTGGCCGCCGGGGAAATTGTGGTCTGCGACCGGTTTTACGATTCCACCACCGCCTATCAAGGGTATGGCCGGGAACTGGACTTGGAAACCGTGCGCCGGATAATTGACTTTGCCGTGGGCGAAACCCGGCCGGATTTGACCGTGCTGTTGCGCGTGCCGCCGGAAGTTAGTGCGGAACGGCTGCGGTCCCGACAATCCACCCTGCCGTTTGTGTGGGATCGTTTTGAGGAGGCCGACCGCGCCTTTTTTGACCGGGTGGCGCGCGGGTATGAAGCGATTGCCGCCGCCGAACCGGAGCGGGTGCGGGTTTTTGACGGCACGGGCACGGAGGCACAAGTGCAATCCGCCATCTGGCAGGTGGTGGCGCCGCTGGTCGCCCTGGGTGCGGCCTGAAGCTGAACCCCGACGCATTCGTTACTTGACGCGCTTGCGTTGAGGTAGCGGTGTCGAATGGCGTTGCGTGATGGGAAAACTCTGGCGGGGTTAAGGATTCCCCGACTGGCAGCGACTCCCGCCGATTATTGCAGTGCAGAGGAGCAAAAGCGACGAACCATTCCCGCCGGTGGAACCAGCTGGCTTGGGCGAGCGCGTCGGGGCGGATGGCGTTCGGAAACAGACGTCTTGGGCAAAGACGACGGGGGAAGAAAATGGTCGGGGCGGCGAGATTTGAACTCGCGACCTCTTGCACCCCAAGCAAGCGCGCTAGCCGGGCTACGCTACGCCCCGACCGATCACTCGCCGTGCGGCGAGCGGAAAGACATTACCATTGTCCCTCGCGCCAACTCAACAAGGAAGATGCAGCGGATCAAAAACCCGTCGGCCCACAATTTCGCACCGGCAAAGCAGGGCGTTGGTGGGCTTAGGCCGGCCCGACGACCTCGCCGGACCAGGTGCGGCCACGTGCGAGCCGGTTCCCCGCGTTCACGAGTGGAGTTGTGACGGGAGTTCAACCCTTTCAATTTCACCACCGGGGGATATCACGCTGTCCCCAGTCTTTCCCAATTTTAGGGATGTTTACAGTTGACGCAGCTACTCGATTCCCCCCAAAATGCCGTCCGTCGAGCCACCACGCGTTAAACCAACGCTAACGCGCATGGCGTCGCGAATGCATCCGCAGTAATGAGTGAGCCTGCGGATGCGATCTGATGGCAACGGGTCTTGGAGATTATGAGGTCTATGATTCGTCATCGTTCGTCCGAGGTGCCGCCTTCGGTGTGGACAGGAAGGAGTCCCGCCGGCTTTACGTTGATTGAATTATTGGTGGTGATTGCGATCATCGCCATCCTGGCGGCCATGCTGTTGCCCGCGCTGGCCCGGGCCAAGGAGAAGGTCAAACGCATCAACTGCCTCAGTAACCTGAAACAAATGGGGGCGGGCAGCTTCATGTACGCGCAGGATTTCAACGGCGTGCTCGCAGGCAGTTCCCGGGGGTATTACGACGACAACGTAAACTGGATGTACCAGGCCTACGCCAAGAGCGCCAACCTCTTCATTTGCCCCAGCACCCGGAATTTTATTCGGACGCATGCCCCCTACGTGCGGGCCAACGGGAATCTCTGGGATTTGGAGGATTTTGCCTTCCACACCGGGTTCACCAACGGGTACAGCTACGAAAATTTTTCCTGGTGGCGCAACGACCGCACGCCCGGCGCCGTCGCCGAACAGACGGACGGCACCGGCGGTATTCAAACCAAAAAGACCGAGGCCCGGGTGCAATCGCGCCGGCACCAGAACACGACGGATGGGCTGGGGATGAAGGACATCATTCCCGGGCCCAGCCAGACCTGGCTGACCTTGGATGGCGACAACAAATTCAACCCGGCCAACAAATTCAACAATTACCCGGACCCCGGGGATAATCACGGCGCCGACGGCGGCAACGCCAACTTCTGCGATGGCCACGCCGAGTGGGTGCGCGAGAAAGGCAACTATTATTTGCGCATTCGCGAGCTGTCGCAGGACGAAGGCATCGGTGTTAAAAACGTGCCGTAACGACCGGTAATTTTTTCTGTCGAATTCACTCCCATCACCATCAACACCAACAACCACATGAAAAGAACCATGATCAAACCAACCTTCCCGCTCCTCGTCGGCGCGCTCCTTTTGTGGTGTGCCGCACCCCAAACCCCGGCCGTTCCCTATGCCACCTGTGTTACCAACCAGGGCGGGACGGTGTCGTTCCGCCTCAATGAAGCGGCGGACAACGTCAAGATCATCTCCAGCAACGGGACCGTGACCAACGATCTCGGCGCGGGGGTCAAAGGCTTGACGGTCATCAATCTTGGCCTGGCCGCGGGCGACATCCGCGTGATGGTCACCCGCTCGGCTGCCGCCGGTTATACCCAGTCCAGCGACGACGCCTATCAGGACAACGGCGTTTATGTGAACAAATACGAACATCCGCGCGGGGTGGTGGTGGACCGGAACCCGGCCTCCCCGGCGTTCGGGCGCATCTACATTGCCAACGCGCGCGGCAATGCCGCCACCGAGAATCCGGTGCGCAATGTTTACCAAGGCATTTACATGCTCAATGCGGATAATACGGTCGCGCTGGATACCGGCGAATTCCCGCGCACGGCAGGGCTGATGTTCACCCCCGGCAACACGGCTTCGCCCACGCGACTGGTGATTGGCAAAGATGATGGCCAACTCTACCTGTGCGATTGGTCGGATCCGAGCGGCGGCCTTTGGGTCACCGACCCCGACGTCACCACCGGGATGAATGTGTTCGATGGCATTGGGGATTTGATTTACGGCTCCTACAATCACGGCAGTGTGCCGGCGGCCTGGATTGAAGGCCGCGCGGGCGTGGATCTCAAAATTTATACCGTGGACGAAGATATGTCGCCTGGCGACAACCTCTGGCGTTATGACATCGGCAATACCGCCCTGCCTTTCGCGGGGATGCCCACCCAGTTGTTTGGTCCGCAAATTCAAGGGTTCAGCGGCGTGATGGACCTGGTCCGCGGGGGGTCGGAAAATTATTCTTATCTTTCGCAACGACGTTCTGCGGGAACGGAACCCAATGTTTACGTGCTGACGGAAACGGGCACTTTGGTCATTCACTCGCTGCAGGCTACCCGGGATTTGACCGGCGACCCGGCCAGTGTGGATCACTTGCGGGAAACGCTGGCGTTGGATCTCTCGCCCGACGGAAAAACCCTGGCGCTGCTGCGTGCGGTGTCGCCCGCGGTTACGCTGGTGCCGTTGACCAACGGCGTCTTTGATCTCGGCAATATTGACGGATTTGACTTTGGTTACCTCGGCGTCAACAGTCGGGACATTGCGTACGATGCGGTGGGAAACCTTTATGTGGTCAATACGGCGCAAGAATGGCTGCGCATCTTCTCCAAAGGCGGCTCAACAGTCGTTACCACCGGCACCGATGGCACGCTGGACATCGCGGTGCCGCCGGTCCTGGTGAGCGTGACCGCCACCGAGGCTGAGGCGAACGAGGAAGGTCCGGTCAATGGCGTTTTCACCGTGACGCGCACCGGTGACAACACAGCCGCATTGACGGTCAACTACACCCTGGGCGGCACCGCCGTCAACGGCGAGGACTACACCACCCTGCCCGGCACGGTGACCTTCCAACCCGGGGCGGTGACCACCAATATCACGTTGGCCGTGATTGATGATGCGGTTGCGGAGTTTACCGAAACCGCGATCCTGACGCTGGCTTCGGGGACGGGTTACGGCATCGGAAGCTCTGCCGCCGCCACCGTGACCATCCTGGATAATGAACCCACGGAAATCTCCATTGTGCCCGCCCAAACCGAGGAGCGGCTGTTGGAGGGGTATTCCGAATCCAAACTCGGCTATCAATTGGTCCGCAAGGGATTGATCGGGCCGGCGCTCACGGTGAACCTCGGGTATGGCGGCACCGCCACCCGCGGCGCTGACTTCAGCGGACCGACCACGGTGGCCTTGGCGGCCCAGGCCGCGGAGGCGACATTCCAGATCACGTCCTTGGACGATGAACTCTTTGAGGGGTCGGAGACAGTAGTGATTTCAGTGGCGGCCGGAACGGGACGATCACGGTGGACATCGTCCGCCACAGCGACGGCGACGATCATTGACGACGATTATCCGGCGGGCACTGTTTTGTTTACGGATGATTTTGAAACCGACTCGTCCGCGCGCTGGACCGTCAACAGCGCCGATGGCGGCTGGGATTCGGCGGCGGATTTTGCCTTCGATTACAGCGCGCTCTACGTGCCCCAGATGCCGGGCAGCACCACCACGAAGGCGCTGCGTTTCCGTTTGAACGAGCAAGCCGGCGCCGGCATCAACGCCATCAGCGCCTCGCCTTTGAACCTGAATTTGTCCGGCGATTTCCGCGTGAAATTCAAGGTGTGGATCAATTACAACGGGCCCATGTACGACGGCGGGGCCGGGTCCACGATGCACTTCACCATGGGCGTGGGCACTTCGGGGGACCATGCCAACATGGCCTTGGGCGGACTTTCGGATGGCATTTGGTTCGATCTGGATGGTGACGGCGGTTCCACCTTCGCCATGGGCGATTGCAACGCCTACATTAACATGGAACGGCAGGAGGATACTTCCGGCGTGTATGCGGCTGGAACGGAGAACTATCCCCGCAGCACGGGAAATCCGTATTACGCCTCCCTGTGGGGCAACATTCCCGCGCCGGCGGCGCAACTGGCCAATTATCCCGGCCAGACCGGCATCAGCCAGCCGGGGAACATGGGTGTGGCCTGGCACACAATCACGCTGACCAAAGCCAGTGATCAAGTGACCTGGCATATTGACGGCATCCTGATCGCCACCGTTCCGGCCAGCGGATTGCCCGACGGCAATGTCTTTGTGGGCTTCTCGGATCTGTTCGCGGGCGCCGCCGGGGTTCCGGAGATGGGCTTTGTCCTGGTGGACAATTTCCGCGTGGAAACGTTTGCCTCTGATCCCATCCGGATCACCCGGATTGAAATCAAAGGCGCGAACGCGGAAATCAGCTTCACCGGTCCGGCGGAAAAAGCCGCGAGCGAATTCAAGGTGCAGAGCGCCAATGCCGTCAACGGCACCTACGCGACGGATAATGCCGCGAACATCATTCAAGTTGGCCCGGGATCATTCAAAGCCACGACGTCAGTCAGTGGCGCGAGCCGGTTCTATCGGATCGCCCTCGGAACGTTGGCGGAAACTTGATTGGGTTTGTCCGTACGGACAGCGACCGGCGCCTGGCCTGCCCAGGCGCCGGTTTTTTGTTTCTCGGATGATTGTTTGCCGCTCGGAGGAGGGAGAAAATTTACCGGACCGGATTCTTCAGCATGTTCCGGCGGGGGCGTTGATCAACCGGCAGAGGGAATTTCCGCCGGCATACCCAGGTTGGATCAAAGTGAGCGAAATTCGTCCAGCCAAGCGGCGGCGGCGGGGAGGGCCTCCCGCCCGGGCAACGACAGCACCACTCCCAACAACGTCCCGTCCGTCCGCCGGGCGCTGAGCAGGGTGGCCTGCTGATAACTCCAAGTCAGGCTCTCAGGCCGCACTTGGTGCGCGGTCAGGACATCCCAGGCATCCGCGATCCGCCGCCAGGATTGCGCAATCGCGGGCGGCGGATAGGGCGCCGTGTCGTTATCGTAAAGAAAGGTTTCATTCGGCAAACGCACGGCGCGAAATAATTCACCGGGCAAAGGAGTCGCCTGACGCAACCATGCCGCCAAGGTTTCGCGGGTGCTCGCCGCCGCCTGACTGGCGCGAGATGAAGCGCCCGCCGGTTTCCGGGCTGTGATCAGGACGCCGCCTGCGGTGGAGATGAGCACGGTCGAACACGCCGTCGCGGTTTCGATGGCCAGCCGGTCAAATTCACCGAGCGACAAGGCGTGCGCGAGCGGGGGGGTCTGATGGGAAAGGAACTCGAAAAAGGTCACCCAGTTCGGTCGCTGGGGACACTGCCATTCATGCAGCACCTCGCCGTGGCTTGAGCAAACCAGCATTTCCGTTATGTCCGGACGCTCGACCATGGCAGGCGGCGCGGGCGGCGCCGCTGGCGCCGGTGTCGGCGCGAAATCGGGCGGAGGTGCCGTCAAGGGTGGGGCGCTGGGCAATTCGGAAGCCGGTTCCGCTGCTTCTTCGGGTGTGGTTTGTTTCGCCTCATCCCGTTGGCGCGCCGCCTCCATCAGCAGGAATTCCCACTGACCGGCAATGGTCCGGGCGGGTGGTTCGACGAACGGGCGCAGGTTGAATCGGCCGCCCGCGATCGCCAGCAACCGGTTGAAGGCGGCTTCGCCTTGCAACGCGTCCACCTGCGCGTGGATGATCTGGCCGTCTTCCACGAAAATTTCCCCCTGCACCGCGCCGCCGGCCACTTCCAGCACGGATGAATTGCGCGCCAGGCATTCCATTTGCAGCACGTCCTCCAAACCGACCCGCCGCAAGACGCCGCGGAAGCCGGGTTCGGGCTGGAAACGCAACAGCTCGTTGAGCGCGAAATAGACCTGCTGCCAGCCCTCCGGCCGGGTGGGTTTTTGCAGGAACAGTTCCGCGCCGTTGGCCAGGCAGGCCGCGCGCCGCGCCTCGCTGGGCGAGCCGGTGAGCGTCACTTTGGGGATCTGCGGATGTCCCCGGCTCAGCAGCGAGAGGAATTGGATGCCGTCCATGACCTCCATTTCGATGTCCACGACGACGAGGTCCGCCGGCTGTTCCTGCAACCGCGCGAACGCCCGCGCCGTGCTCTCGAAACAAAGAATCTCCCACGTACCGCCGCTCAGGTCCGTCATGACCTCCCGGACCAATTGCAGAAAATCCGCGCTGTCATCCACAAACATCACGCGGTAACGGGGCGGGGCGGCTGCGCTCATGACCATTCCTCCGCGCCCCGCTGTTCAAAGGCGGCGAGCGCCTCGCCGGCGGCCAGTTGCACCCAGGCATCCGCGTCGCCCAACGCCTGCTGCAACGCCCCGACCCCGGCGGCCAGACGCGCGCGCGCCAACGCCTCCACCGCCGCCAGGCGCACGACCGGATCTCCATCCTGCAACAAGGCCGACAACATTTCAGCCGCCAGCGCCCGGCGTTGCGCGAGGGATTGGGTGGTTTGGGAAAACTCTGTGGCCGTCAATCCGGTGATCTGCTTGAGCAGGCTGACGGCGGCGGACTGGACGCCGGAATCATCGTGGCGGGTGGCGGTCTGTAATTGAGGGATCATCTGCTGGGCGGCGGCGGAGCGCTCCCATTGGGGCGAGAGTTGATTCAGGGCGCGCAGAATCGCCTGGCGCACGCCCGCGTGAAGATCCACCAGATGCGGCAAAAGCGCTTCCATTCCCCGTTCGTCGCCCAAAGCGGCCACAGCGTCTGCCGCCGCCTGGCGGACTTCCGGGTCCGGATCGCCCAACCGGGCCGCGACGGCCGTCAACGACTTTGGATCACGCAACCGCCCCAGCGCTTCCAAGACCGCTGCCCGGACTTCCCAAGAGGAATCCGACAAGGCTTGCAAGAGCGCCTCTGAAACCCGTTCACCCCCTAACTGTCCCAGTGCTTCGGCCGCGGCCGCGCGCACTTGGGGCGTGCGATCCCGCAGGCTGGTCAGCAAACCGTCAATGGCTTCCGGATTCTGTTGTTGCGCCAGCGCCTCGGCGGCGGCGGTGCGCACCAGCGCTTCCCCGTCTTTCAAGGCCGCCACCAACCCCCGCAACGCGGCCTCGGAGGATCGGCCCCCCAGCACGTTTGCTGCCGCCACCCGTTGCGGGTAGGAACCCGATCGGAGCAGGCGGGCCAGCAGGGGATCGGCCGCCGGGCCCAAAGCCGCCGCGCGCTCCAGTTCGCCGATGGCGACGTAGTAGTGCAGTTCTTCCTCGGGGGTCCGGGGTTCCCATCCCAACGCGTTCAAAGCGTGCGCCGCCACTCCCTGGGCGGTCAGTTCTCCCTTGAGCAACACCTCCACCAGCGGTTCTTTGGCCTCGGAATGGCCGATGCGCTTTAACGCCTGGAGAATGGCCCCTTGCACTTCGGGAGCGGCATCATTGATGGCCGCCAACAGCACCGGCACGCCTTGGCGGGATTTCAACTCCCCCACCGCCGCCGCCGCCGCCACGCGCACCGGCACGCTTTTATCCCGCAACGCGGTGGCGAGCAAATCCAACACCGCGGGATTGCCGGTCTGCCGGAGGCGTTGAACCGCACGCAGCCGCGTCTGGTCCGATCGGGCCGCCAATCGCCATTTCGTCAGCCAGAGATGTGGTTGAAACGTCATTCCCATCCGATACATCGAAGCCGCCGCATCCGGCTGCTTCGCTGCATCCTCACCTTACGCCGTTACGGGCCCCGCCACACGTCATTTATCGGAAGCAGCTTAGAATGGCTTGCGGCGGAGTTCAAGTTGCGTCCGACCGGCCTTCCCGGTTTGCGCTCTGCCGGAAAGAGCCATGACCGGGCGGTAATGCGGCTTCGGCACCCCGGGGAGGCTCACGAATCCGGCCCCCGACCGCGCCGGAAATGGCTCCCGCGTCAACCACCGTCTGAGAAGGGACGTCGTCCAAATTTGAGTTGGGCCCGCATCCGGTGGCGCGTCTGGCCTCAAGGACTTTTTTTGCCGGTTTTCCTAGACGCCGTGGTTTTTTTGGCGGGAGGAAAAACTTCCTGGACGGCTTCGAGGTAGCCGTAGCCGTGAACCTGCGTCGGCTCCAGGCAACTGCCTTCGGGCCATTCGTTCCAAGCGTTGATCGTGAGGATTTTGGGCTGGGTCGGCGCGGCGAGCAATCGCGCTTTGATGAGGGCGAGCGATTCCTTGAACGCCGCGGGCGTGTTCCCGAGCACCACCGGGTTGACCGCCGGCAGGGCGGGCCGGCGCCAATCCGCCTCGGGATGCGCGCGCGGACTGTTGTCCCAACCGATCATGACGTTGGGGAAATAAGGCACGGGATAGGCGGTCTGCGCCCCAGCCCAAAACAGCAAATACGTATTGCGCCCCTCGACGTAATCAGACACGGGGAAGGTCTGGTAATTAAGCGCGCCGTGATGCACCCAAGTGTAACCGGACAGGCTGTCGAGCGCGAGTTCCCGGCAGAGCTTCGGCCATCCCGGCGGTGTTTTTCCTCCGGGCAGGTTGGGTTCGCCCCACAGAATGGCGTTGAGATGCACCCCGGGAAACCCGGCGGCTCGGACCTTGGCCCGAAAGCGATCCAGCGCCGCACGCGCGCCTTCCACCGAACCGAAGCTTTCCAGGAATTGGCTCATCTCGTAGATGGAAAAATAAGGCCGGCCTTCCACCCGCCAATAGCTGGGGTGGCGGAAATACCGTTCAATGACGAGGTCGCAGATTTTATCCCAGGTGGCCGGCGTCACCTTGCCGGGATAGAGCAGCTTCAGATTATTATCCGCCGGGTTGTAGCCTTGGATGTCGTACCAGTCATGGTTCGCCCACATCAGCGCGAATTGCAGCCGGGCATTGTTGGTGGCGCGCAGAAACCCCTCGTCCAGCGCGCGTTCGAGATAGGGGCCGTCGTCGTAGTAATACCAATCGAAAATGAAAGCGTTGAGTCCGCAATCCGCCGCTGCCGCGATTTTTTGTGCCATTACCTCGGGGCGGGATTCATTGCCATAACCCCAGAGCGGAACTTGCGGTTGTTGATGGCCAGGAAAACGAGGCCGGGCCGCCCGGACCAAATCCCATTCCGTGAAGCCCGGATACTTCGCCGAATCCCAACGCGGATGGGGATGGGTGCAGGGATAATAATAAGCGGCCACAGTCACGGGAGCTTTGGTGGTTTTCACCCGCGCCGCACGGCTGCGTTTCGCTGGCCGGGCGATGACGGTGACGTTGTCGAGGCCGGGAGTGGATTGCAGGGCTTGGAACAGGATGGTAAGCGCGGTGCCCGCGGGAACGGCTTTGGCCGTGAGTTGTTGGTTGGGGCCCGCTGGAAAATTCCCGCCGGCGAGCGGATTCAATTGGTCATCCAAGATGGAAACGTTCAGCAATCCGTCCGGTTTCCATGGCGCGGAAACATCAAACGTCAACACCACATCGGATCGCCGGTCCACGGTGCCAATTTGCTGGCGGAGATGTCCCAGTTGAGAGGGATTGGCAGTGGGCGGCGTCGGCCCGTAGTTGGTATTGACAGCGTAGGCCCGACCCGACCCAGCCCATCCCGCCGGCACACCCGTGAACCAACCGTCGTTGCCCGGAGTCAGGCCGGTGAGATCGCTGAAGTCGCCGTTGACCACCTGTAACGCGGCAGGGGTAGTAAACGCCAGGCAACCCACGGCGATGAGAAAGCAGACAAACTTTCTGCGGCGCCACCTTGCGGAGCGGGGCGCCGCGTCTTCGTCCCCACCAGCAGGGGGACTCTTTTCAGTGAGGGGCTTGATGACGTAACCCCACGTGCGTGAAAAAACTCCGGAGTGTTGGGTGGTTTGGTGGTCTGCAATGGCCGTCGAAAGTTCAAAGCATGTCGGATTCATGAGTGTTGTTGCTGGTCTGGATGCGGGCATCGGTTCTGGTCATGCCGGCGAAGGCAAATCCTTGAGCCGCTTCAGGGTGTTCTCCTGCCGACGATAGATCAACTTCAAAACCAGCTCGCGTTGGGAAAGACTGGGGACCTCGTGTACCCGGTGGTGAAGCTAGGCCGGCTTTGCCACCGCACGGGCATGGGTCGTTGCGACCCGGTTTGGGTTCGGAGTGGCGAACAGACATGGCTGGTGCAGTTATTGATGCCAGCCGGGAACGGGAGACTTCTTGAGCGGCTTGGCATCCAAGCGACCGGCTGCAGATTGCATTGGGCCATGAACCGCCTCAACGCGACTTTTAGCGTGCGAGGAGTTCGGGAGTAGAGCCCGCTGGCTGCGCGGGCAAGGCATACCAAAAAGCCGTGCTTCCCCAGATCGGATGCTCGCGGTGAATGAGGATGTCGCCACCGTCCAATCCGACGGTTTCCTCCGCCACCCGGATATTACGGCGGAAT
>MWDV01000155.1 GCA_002070715.1 Verrucomicrobia bacterium ADurb.Bin118 | reverse complement strand
GATTGCCCGATCTGCGACAAGGCGGGCGAATGCAAATTGCAGGAGTATTCACTGGATTACGGTGAAAGCGCCAGCCGCCTGGTCGAGCCGAAGGTGCACAAACCCAAGGCCGAGGATCTCGGGCCGCGCATCGTGTTGGATGCCGAACGTTGCATCATGTGTTCGCGCTGCATCCGGTTCACCCGTGATGTGGTCGGCGACGACGCGTTGAGCTTCGTGAACCGCGGCAGTTACAGCACCCTGACCGCTTATCCCGGCAAGCCGTTCGATAACAATTACACGCTGAACACGGTGGACATTTGTCCCGTCGGCGCACTCACGTCCAAGGATTTCCGCTTCCAGATGCGCACCTGGTTTCTCAAGGAAACCAAGAGCATCTGCACCAGTTGCGCCACCGGCTGCAACATTCTCATCGGTTCGCGCGAAGGAAAAATCCATCGCTACACCCCGCGCGAAAATGACGGTGTGAACGGGCCGTGGATGTGCGACGCCGGCCGCCTGAATTACAAATGGATCCATCGCGAAGACCGGTTGAAGGACGTGCTGGTGCGCGGCGAAAAATCCACCTGGACCACGGCGTTGAGTGAGATTGCGGACAAGCTCAAACAAGCGTCAGCCGGATCGGCGGCCATCATCGCCTCCGCCCGCCAAACCAACGAGGAACTTTGGCTGTTGAGCAAGCTCAAAGCCAAGTTGGGAGCCATCAGCGATTCCATCCCGCGCATCGGCAAGGGCGACCATTTGCTTTTGGATGCGGACAAAAATCCGAACACCAACGGCGCGCGGCTCACGGGCATCAGCTTCACGGAGATGGGCATCAACCTCGCGAAGATTGGCGAGGGCATTTCCAGCGGCGCCATCAAGACGCTGATCGTGTTCGGCGAGGATCTGTTGATGCAGGCGGTCGAACGTGAGCAACTGGGCGCGAAGGAACTCACCAGCGAAGTTGTGCAGGAACACGGCATTACCGCGGAGTTGCTCGGCAAACTGGAGACGTTGATCGTCAGTGACATTTTACCGAACGCGACGGCGAAGTACGCGCATTACGTTTTGCCGGGCTGCGCGCACGCGGAAAAGCGCGGTTCGTTCACCAATCGCGAAGGCCGGGTGCAGCGTTTCATGCAGGCGATTCAACCGCCCGGCGATGCGCGCGCCGAATGGGACTTTTTACACGACCTGGTTTACAACGTCACCGGCCGCAGCGGCTTCCAAACCATCGGAGGCTTGTTCAACGAAATGGCGAAGGATGTGCCGGCGTTCAACGGGCTGACTTGGGCCGGGCTGGGTGATACCGGCGTGACCGTAAGGATTTGAAATGATGACTTGGTTACACAACTTGGATGCGACCACCCAGCACCTCATTTTCACGGCGGTGAAAGCGGTGGCCGCCTTCAGCGTGCTGATGTTCATGGTCGCCTATACGGTGCTCGTCGAGCGGCGCGTGTGCGCGTTCATTCAGGACCGGATTGGACCGAACCGCGCCGGGCCGTTTGGGTTGTTGCAACCCGCGTGCGACGCCATCAAAGCGTTTTTCAAGGAGGAAATGGTTCCGGCCCACGTCCGCAAGGTGTTCTACCTCCTTGCCCCGGCCATCGTGATGGCCCCGGCCATTCTCAATCTGGCCGTGATTCCGTTTGGCTCAAATCTGGGCGAACAACCGATGGTGTTGGCGGATCTGAACGTTGGGATTCTGTATGTCTTCGGCATCGTGTCGTTGGGGGTATATGGCATTGTGTTGGCCGGTTACGGCGCGAACTCGAAGTATCCCTTCCTCGGCGGCATCCGTTCGGGTGCGCAACTCATCTCCTACGAAATCGTGATGGGGTTGAGTTTGATTCCGATTTTCCTGTTCGTGGGCAGCCTGAGCCTGCGCGAGATCGTTGGTTATCAGGCGGGGACCGTAGCTTGGCTGCCCGCGTGGCTGCCGCTGCCGAACTGGCTGGTCTTCCAATCACCGATGACCTTTCTCGCGTTTTGCTTGTTCCTCGCCGCGGCATTTGCCGAAACCAACCGCACACCCTTCGATCTACCCGAAGCCGAGCAGGAACTGGCCGGCGGCTATAACATCGAATACAGCGCCATCAAATTCGCCCTGTTTTTTATGGGCGAATATGCGGCGACGATCATCGCGTCGTGCCTGCTGGTGACGCTGTTCTTCGGCGGCTGGACGCTGCCGTGGTTTGGCTGGGATCAACCGGCGGCCACGCTGCTGAGCGGCGTGCTGCACATTGGCATTTTCCTCGGCAAGGTTTTCTTGTTCCTGGTGATGTTTATTTGGGTGCGCTGGATGTGGCCGCGTTTTCGTTACGATCAATTGATGAAATTAGGCTGGCTGCGCTTCCTCCCGATTGCACTGGCCAACATCGTGGTCACCGCGATCTGGTTGTGGTGGAGGAGCGGAAATTAAAATGATCATTAAACGCAAACCCTTGAGTCTCTGGGAACGGCTTTACATGCCGGCCATCATTGGCGGGTTCAAAGTCACGCTGCGTCACTTCTTCAAGAAAAAGGTGACGATGCAATATCCCGAGGAGAAATGGGTCGTGCCTGATGGATATCGCGGCGCGCCGTATCTGGTGCGCGATCAGGAAGGCAACACCAAGTGCGTCAGCTGCCAGCTCTGCGAATTTATCTGTCCGCCCAAGGCCATCAAAATCACGCCGCCCGGCCCGGCGGGACAACTGGCCGACCGTCCGAACGCGGAGAAGATGCCGAAGGAATTTGAGATCAACATGCTGCGTTGCATTTTCTGCGGTTTCTGTCAGGAAGTCTGCCCGGAGGAAGCGATCTTCCTGCAAAAGGATTA
>MWDV01000154.1 GCA_002070715.1 Verrucomicrobia bacterium ADurb.Bin118 | reverse complement strand
CGCCAACGATATGCGGCATATTCGCTCCACTTGGAGCTTCCGGTTCGGGAAACCTCCCGGCGATTCTGCACAACTATACCGACCGGTGACAAAGCCCGATAAAAATGGTGCGCGCGAGAGGATTTGAACCTCCACTCCTTGCGGAACCAGATCCTAAGTCTGGCGCGTCTGCCATTCCGCCACGCGCGCGTCGTGCAGGAACCCTGCCGTTCGCGCGCCCAAATCTCAAGCGCGTTTTACCCCATGAAACCAGCGTTGGTCGTTCTGCCAAAAGGGTTGGCAACCTCGCCGGCTACGTCTCGCCAATCCCGATGGTGCGGCTGGACGCGGATTGGGGGCCGGAGCGGTCTGTCGTATCAGGCTTTGCCTGCGGACGGACGATTGGTAAGCTCCCGGCATGAAATTATCCGTCCGCGATGAATACGCACTGCGGGCCTTAATTGTTTTGGGCGAAACCTACGAACAGGGCCTCACCCGCATTCGCGCTATTGCCGATCAACAACACATTCCGCGGCGTTTTCTGGAGCAAATCCTGAACGATTTGCGGATGGGCGGCTTTCTCGAGAGCCGGCGAGGGGTGGCGGGGGGATACCGGTTGGCCCGCGCGCCGCGGGACATCACCCTGGCCGCGTTGCTCCGCCATCTGCAGGGTTTTACCACGCCCCCGGCGGAAGATGCCGCTGCCTCCGGCAGCCCGGCGCCGGATGATGTTGTCACCGCCATTCAAGGCGTCATGCAGGAAGCTCAGGAAGCCCTGTTCAAGGTGCTCGAACAGGTGACGTTGGCCGACTTGTGCAATCGCGTCCGCCAACAACGCGAAAAAACGGCGGCCGGTTTTGTGTACGTGATTTGACCGGCACATCGGGCGGGTAAAGCCGCAAAAAACTCTGCCACGGAGAGGCCGGCGGCGCCGGATGGACTTGGCATTCTCCGCCCGTTATGCTGGCCGGCAATATGGCAAGCAGCTCCAAACCATCAGAACAAACCCCGGCCGCCCTGGGATTTTCCATGCCCGCCGAATGGGAAAAACACGAGGCCACGTGGCTCGGGTGGCCGCACAATCCCACCGATTGGCCGGATAAACTGGATACCATTCGCTGGGTTTACGGTGAGATCGTGCGCAAGATTACGCCCGGGGAACGTGTGCGGCTTCTGGTCCGCAACCTGACCGAACAAAAATTGGCGGCGCGTTATTTGCAGCGGACCGGCGGCAGTTTGAAGAACGTGGAATTCATCGTGCATCCGACCAACCGCGGTTGGACGCGCGACAGCGGGCCGCTTTTTGTGCGGCGGACCCGGCCAAAGGCGGAGACGGCGATTGTGCATTTTCATTTCAATGCCTGGGCGAAATACGACGACTGGCCGAAAGACCGGAAAGTGCCCGAGACCGCCGCGCGCTGGCTCAAGAAGCGTTTGTTCAAGGCGCAGTGCCAGGGACGGGATTTCGTCATGGAAGGCGGTGGAATTGAGGTGAACGGCGCCGGCACCCTCCTGACAACGGAGGAGTGTTATCTGGATCCCCAAGTGCAAGTGCGGAATCCGGGGCTGACGCGCGCCGATTATGAAACCGCGTTCCGGAATTACTTTGGCGTGCGGAACGTGCTCTGGCTGTTGAACGGGCTGGTGGGAGACGACACCCACGGGCACATTGATGACATCTGCCGGTTCGTCAATCCGCGCACGCTGGTGCTCGTCCAGGAAACCAATCGCCGCGAGGTCAATTACCGTCCGCTGGCGGAAAATTGGGAGCGCGTCCAGGATTTTCGCCTCGAAGATGGGTCGCGGCCGGAAGTGGTGCCCTTGCCCATGCCAGCGCCGCTGTATTTTGACGGTTACCGGCTGCCCGCCAGTTACGCCAATTTTTACATCTGCAACGCCGGCGTGCTGGTCCCCACGTTTAATGATCCAAACGACCGGGTGGCGCTGGGGCGCCTGGGCGAGTTGTTCCCGGATCGGCCCGTCATCGGGATTCACGCCGTGGATCTGGTCCTGGGCTTTGGCACCCTCCATTGCCTGACCCAACAACAGCCCGCTTGATGATGCTTGCGCACCTTGCGGTTTGCGTTTTGCGGACCGCGCCCCCAATCTGGAACACCGTATGAATCTACCTGCCTTGGGAAGTTTTCCCGTGCGCCGCCCGCGCCGGCTGCGCCAGTCTCCCGCCTTGCGCCGTCTGGTCGGGGAAACGCAACTAAACATCGCCCAACTGGTTTTGCCGCTCTTTGTGCGGAGCGGACGCAAGCTGCGGCATCCCATCGCCGCAATGCCCGGGGTTTTTCAACTTTCTCCGGATGAATTGTTGCGCGAAGTGGCGGTGGCGGTGGCCGCCGGGGTGCCGGCGGTATTGTTGTTTGGCATCCCGGAGCGGAAAGACGCCAAAGCCAGTGGCGCGTATGCCCGCGACGGCATTGTGCAACAGGCGGTGCGCCTGCTGAAAAAAGAATGGCCCGACCTGCTGGTCATCACCGATGTTTGCCTGTGCGAATATATGAGCCACGGACATTGCGGCGTGGTGCAGCAGCAAAAATCCGGCCCGCGGATTCTCAATGATCCCACGCTCAAATTGCTGGCCCGGACGGCGGTCAGCCACGCCGAGGCGGGGGCGGATCTGGTGGCGCCCAGCGACATGATGGACGGGCGGGTCGCCGCAATCCGCGCGAAACTGGATCAGCAGGGGTTTGTGGATACGCCCATTCTGGCTTACGCGGCCAAGTATGCCTCCGCCTTTTACGGGCCGTTTCGTGAAGCGGCGGAATCCGCCCCCGGGTTTGGCGACCGGCGCAGTTATCAAATGGATGCCGCGAACGCGAACGAAGCCTTGCGGGAAGTGGCGCTCGACATTGAGGAGGGCGCGGACCTGGTCATGGTTAAACCGGCGTTGGCTTACCTGGACATCATCCACCGCGTCAAAACGACCTTCGGCCTGCCGACGGCGGCGTATGCGGTCAGCGGCGAGTATTCGATGATCAAGGCGGCGGTCGCGCAGGGTTGGCTGGAGGAACGGGCGGCGGTTTTGGAGACGCTGCTGGCGATGCGGCGGGCCGGGGCGGACATTTTAATCACCTACGACGCGGTGAACGCAGCCAAATGGTTGCGGGAAAAATAACCTTTCCGTCCACGCGCCAACGGAGAGCTGACGCCTGCCCGCAGGGGAAGGGGAAGTGTTGGGAAACTCCGGGGGAAAATTCCCAGTGCGTTATTTGATCTGGCTGAAGACGTAAACCAGCAAAAGGAGAATAACCACTCCCACCACGACCGCCGCGACCCAGAAAATCTTGCCGGTTTTGTCCTCCTTTTTGGAGAACCCTTTGCGGGTCATGTCGAAGCTGCCGGATTTGACGCCGGATTCCAATTCGTTCAGGCTGACTCCGCGCTGCATGGCCACGGTCGGCCCGGTCGTTTTTTTGGCGGCGGCTTGGGTGGCGTCGGTTTCCAGGCGCAGTTCGACCTGCCCCAACCGCAGCACCTGGCCCGGCAACAGTGGTGCTTCGGTGATGCGTTCCCCGTTGATGTAGGTGCCGTTGGTGGATTGGAGATCCCGGACCACCACTCCGGCGTCGCGGAGGAACACCTCGCAATGATGGCTGGAGACGGACGGCTCGGCGATGGGAAAAGTATTATCCTCCACACGGCCGATGGTGGTTTTCTCCACCTTCAGCTCATGCGACTGCCCCGCCATGCTTTCACTGAGGATAACAAGCTTTATCATAGCTGCAACTGACCCGCGTGCGACCGATTATCAACGGCCTTGGTTTCAAGTCAAACGCAATTCCATCGGAAGGCCCGACAAAATTGTCATCGCCCCAGTGGGCGGCGCCAAGACAATCCCCTTCTGACGTATCAATTTTTGAAATTCTGAGAACAACCACCGGAAATTTGCGTCCCGGCGACGCGAACGGCCCACGCTCCGCGCGTGGGCACTCAAGCCCAACCCAACACCCACCGGCGGGTTGCCTCCGGCAAATTACACTGCAGCTTCTACGCCAAGCGGAGGACGTGCGCGGATGAAAAACCCGCGCGCTCCGATCCGCCAGCCATTCGTGCCTGGGCGTCCCGGCCCGGCCTATTGGTCCAAGGTATTAATCCACGCGGGATTGGCCGGCCAATACCCCGCCTCCATGTGCGGATCGTTGTCGTTGTTCCAACGGGCGCGCCAGGTGCGGTTCGCGGGGTGGCGCACATCATTGCGCTTGGGGGCTTCTACGTGGCCATCGCAGAACAAGATGTCCGTGCGATAATTGTGCCGGTTGGCCGGGCAGGCGGAATGACCGGAAACCGTCTTTACGTCCGCCGGTTCACAATTACCGTTGAAGAGCGGCGTGATGGTTTGCGGCACGGAGGGCACGTCGCATATCCAGATCATATCGGCGGGTTTTTTCACCATGGTGTCGCGGATGGGCCCTTGGTGCAGGGAGCCGTCAATATCGCCGCCCAAGCCCAGTTGCGGCCGGGTAATGGCTTCCACGCCATTCTGGAAGTGAATCCCCCAATCATTGTAGCCGAGCGAAAAATAAGAGGTGGCAGTAATGGCCCACGGATCATGCACGCCGCCCGGCCCCGGCCCGCCCAACATGCGCTGGCCCGTGCTATTCACGTTGAGATCAATGTCCCAAGCTGTCCACGGCTGGGCGGCCGGACAGGAGAACGCCTTCCGGTTGCCGCTCATGTAGTTGTACAAGCGGGTGGGCCAGACATAATAGTATTTGGCGGAACCGCCGGCTGGGGTGGATAAACAGCCCGGATATTGATGGTACTCGCCGATGTACATGAGACCGGCGATCCCGATTTGCCGCATGTTGCTCATGCACGATGCCTGTTTGGCTTTGGCTTTGGCGCGCGTCAACGCCGGCAGCAGCATCGCCGCCAGGATGGCAATAATCGCAATGACCACCAGAAGTTCGATCAGGGTAAAACCGGAAACAGGTTTCCGGGCGCCCCCGTATCCGGGCCCTGCGGATTGCAGCCCGGGCGAGGAGGCGGACATTGAATGCGTCATTATTTTCACAAGCGCTTCAGGCATTACGGCTTCACACACCATCACACACCGCCACGGTGGTTTGATTCTAGGCGGCTGCGCGTCCCTTTGTCATGGCGCATGAACTGGCCTCGCCGCTGACGTGAGGCCAGTTCATGCGCCTTGACGCCAAGCCGCACCGCGCTTAGATTGGACGCAAGTTATCCTAATTCAGCACCAAATTCAACGCTATGAGAAAAAAATTATCTCGATTCGCCCCGCAAACGCGGCGGGGCCTTGGCGCCCTCGCGCTCCTGCTCGCCCTCTCGGTGGCCCAGGCAGCCTTGACACACCGGTACAGCTTCAACGACCCGACGGACAGTACCAACGCGGTGGATACCGTGAGCGGGGCAACCGGGGATTTGTACCCCGGCGCTTCGTATCCCGGGGACGGCACCGTCTGGCTGAACGGGATGGGGGGATTTGTTTACCTGCCGGACGATCTGATCAGCGATTACACCTCCATCACTTTCGAGGTTTGGACCACGCCGGAAAGTCATCCCGCTTGGGCCCGCCTGATTGATTTCGGCACCAGCACCGGCGGCAAAGGCGCGGGGGGCGATGGCCTGACTTGGACCTTTATCACTCTCAACGCCAACGGCGGTTACCAAGGAAACTTGAACGGCGACGGCGCCAATCAATGGGTGACCGGTTCACAACCGGCGCCGGGCGAATTGCACCACCTCGTTTTCACTGTGGACGCCGACGCCCAGACGGCGGCGCTCTATGACAACGGTGTGCAGGTGGCCTTCGCGCGGAATTTCACCATGACCCCCCAACGGGTCGGCCCCACTTACAACAACTTCATCGGACGCTCGCAGTTCGCCGCCGACGCCTACTATGCGGGGGCCATTGATGAATTACGCATTTACAACCATCCTGTGGACCTCGTGCAGGTGGCGGCGAATTACGAAGCGGGCCCGGAATCCCTCACCGGCGCGGCGGGAGACCTGACGGCCATTCAATTCAACAACGCGCCCAATGTTTTTGTGAACAGCCGAACCCCCCCCAGCCTGCTGGCCACGTACACGGGCCTGACGAATCAGGTGAATATCGCCACCCTCCCGGGCATCGTTTACACCTCGTCGGATCCCGCTGTGGCGGTGTTTGATGCCGATGGCAATATCCACGCCGTGGGCCTAGGCACGACCATGCTCCAAGCCGAATACCAATCCTTGGTGACCACTCTGGAATTGACCGTCGGCAGCGAGCCGGTGGTGTTGTTGCATCGTTACAGCTTCGACGGCGCTCCTGAATCCACCACCATCACCGATTCGGTGGGCGGGGCGAATGGGACGTTGATCAATCAATCGGATACCGCTGGCCTGACCGGGACGGGCCAGCTCAACCTGGATGGGAACCTGAGCACGGCCTATGTCGCGTTGCCGCCCGGGATGGTCGGCAGTCTGACGAATGCCACCTTCCAAATTTGGGTGAATGGCCATGACGCCTACTCCAGTTGGGCGGAATTGTTGACCTTCGGGCGCAATAATGACGGTGTCGGCGACCGGTTCTTCAATCTGATTCCCAACAATCCGGTGACGGGTAAATTGCGTTTGGATTTCAATGCCGCCACCCTGGACGCGCCCACGCCCTTGCCGCTTAACCAGGATTGCTTTGTGACCATTACCTATGACTACACGCGCGGGACGGCCTCGATCTTCATGGACGGCCGCAAAGTGGCATCCGGCCCCATGACCGGACGGCTTTTTGAGTTGCCGGATGAACATAATTACATTGGCCAATCACAGTGGTACGGATTGGGCGATCCCTACTTCAACGGCACTTTGGATGAACTCCGCATTTATTCGGGCGTTCCGTCCGATTTGCAAATTGCCATTGACGCCGCGGCGGGCCCCGACGCTCTCCTCACCGACCCCGGCGCGCTCAAGTCCATTACGGTGGTGATGCCCTCGACGAGTGTGGATGTGCACAGCGCGGGGGTTCCGGTTCAAGTATTGGCTGATTTTGAGAACATCTCCGGGGTGGATGTGGCGACCTTGGCGCAAACGACCATCAGCAGCAGCGATCCCTCTGTCGGCACGATCGCGGCCGCGGTGTTCGTGCCGCGCGAGGTGGGCGGAGCGGTCATCTTCGCCAGCTACGGCGGACTGACGAGCACCTTGAATGTCAGCGTGGAAGATCCCGAAGGCTGGCCGTACCTGTTGCATCGTTATACGTTCAATGAAACTTCCGGCACGACCTTGCATGATTCGGTGGGCTCGATTGATGGCACGATTCACGGTCCGGTCACGCTCACCGGCAGCCGGATGATCACTCCCGCCGGCAACCCTCCGCCCGTAGAGGGGCAACCGACACCGGCCAGTGGCTGGGTTTCTTTCCCGGCGGGGCAAGGCCTCGTGACCGGCTTGCCTAATCAAGCCAGCATTGAATGTTGGGTGGTGTTCCACGGCGGTGCGGTGTGGCAGGAAATCTATGATTTCGGCGTCGCGGCAACTCCGGGAGTGTCCTCGGGCGGAGGCAATTACATCATGCTCTGCCCCCGGGATGGCATTAACGGGTCCTTGCGGATGGAGTGGTTCCCGGGAGGCCTCGTGCTCACCGGGCCCGGGATGCCCGAGAACGTGTTGTGCCAAGTGGTGGTCACTCACGATCAAGACCGGCAACTGGACAAGCTGTATTTCAACGGTCAACTGATTGCTTCGGGCCACAATAACCGGCTCTGGTCCGATTTGGGAGATCAGGACAACTGGCTGGCCCGGGATCAATGGCCCGATGCCATGTTCAACGGTGCGTATGACGAGCTGCGCTTCTGGAACGGCGCCCTGACGCCCGGGCAGGTTGCGAACCTCTACGCCGCGGGTCCGGATGTGATTCCCGGACCGGCGCTGCGGATTGCCGCCGCCGGGAACCAGCTCACGCTCAAATGGCCCGCAAACGCCACCGGATTCAACTTGGAATCCACCACCGATCTGTCGGGCGGCACGTGGACGCCGGTTGCGGGCACCGTCAACATTGCCGAGGGGCTGGCCAGTGTAACCCTGCCGATTTCGGCAACGCCGACCTATTACCGGCTGAAGCAATAACAGATTCATCAGCCAACCCCGAAAAGGCGGGACGTCGCCGGGCGTCCCGCCTTTGTTGTGTACTCCGCTGCGGAACCCCATTGGCGGAAGCGGACGGCACCGTTTGGCGCGCTGCCCTTTCGGCTCGCCCGCCCGCGCCGCCTTGGCGTAGTCTGGCCCTGGCATGACCAACATTGCGGGCCTCGTTCATGGTGGGTTGCGGCTGGCTTTGCTGGCGGGCGTCTTTTCGGCTGCGGGGGCGCCGGCGCCGCCGTTGCCCGAACCGCGTACCGCCGCCGATTACCTGATCCATGTTTGGAGTTCCGAGGACGGTCTGCCCCAAAGCTCGGTCAATTGCCTGACGCAAACGCCGGATGGTTACCTGTGGGTGGGCACGCGCAGCGGCGGTCTGGCCCGCTTTGACGGCACGCGTTTCGTGGTCTTCAACCCGCAGACCACGCCGGAATTAAGGGATGTGGAGGTGGAAACCTTGAGCGTGGATGCGCGCGGGACGCTCTGGCTGACCACCGGAAACGAATCCATCACCACGCTCGCCGGAGGAAAATTTCAACTGGTCCGCGACCGCACCGCCGCGCCGCGCTGGCATCCCTTGCATCTCGTGGCGGAAGCATCGGACGGGGTGTATCTGGCATCGTTTCATCCCGCCGTTTTCCGCGTGCCCCGACAGGGCGAACTGAACGCTGCCGAGCTCATTGACCTGGACCCGCCGCCACTGGCGCCGTTGCCCCCCGCTTTCGTGCGGGATCGCGAGAACGCCCTCTGGTACATCACGGACGCGCGCCAAGTCGCCCGGCTGGCCTTGTCGGGGACGGAAGGTCATCGCGCCCGGGTCATTCCGATCCCGTCGCCGGCCCAAACCCTGGCGCGGGATTCCGCGGGCGAACTCTGGCTCGCCACAGCGAAAGAATTCGGCACGATAACCCCGGCTGGCTTCGTGCCGCGGGAACAGGACAACGGCCCGGCGATGTCCGGCATCCGGCGGATGGTGGCCGCGTCCGATGGCGGATTGTGGCTTTGGAACGGTCGGCAGTTGTGGAAAACTTTGCGCGAGCAGCCCCTTCTTTCCGCAGACCAATTTCAACCGGCGGAAAGCAATCAACCCCTGCGATTTTTCGCCGATTCGCAGGGCGGGTTATGGGTGATCGAGTACGGCGCCGGGCTGTGGCATGTTAGCGCCACGGGCGGGGCGGTACTGCTCACGCGGGCGGCGGGGTTGCCCAGCCGGTTCATCACCTGTTGGTGGGAAGACAATGCAGGCAATATCTGGGTGGGCACCAAGGAATCCGGTTTGGCGCGCGTGCGCCGCCGTCAATTCAAGCAGTTTACCACCGCGGAGGGGGTGCCGGGAGACGTGGCGCAATCCGTATGTGAAGATGCGCAAGGCACCATTTGGGTGGGCACGGCGAATGGCGGTCTGGCCCGCAAAGAGGGCAACCAATTTGTGTCCGTGCCGCTGACTCCCCAGCCGGATCCCTTGATTGAAAGTGTGACGGTTTGCCCGGATGCCACGGACGGCATCTGGATTGGAACGCTGCAAGGGAACGTCTTTCGTTTTTCGCAGGCGGAAGTCCACCGCGTCAATCACGAGGCGGCGCTGTCTTTTCCCTTGGAACGCCTGCGGGACCACGTGGCCAACGCCATGATGCAGGACAGCCAGGGCCGGGTCTGGTTCTGCAACGGGTCCGGGGCCTATTACTTTCACCACGGGCGGATGACCATGCTCGGCCACGAGGCTGGGTTTGAGGAAAACATCGGCGTCCGCGCGCTGGCGGAAGGGCCGCGCGGCACGTTGTGGCTGGGCACCGAACCGGGTGATCTTTGGCGGGCGACTGGGAGCACGCTGGTGCGTTATCATCCGCCGCCGGAATGGCCGAACGCGCGCGTGTCCGCCCTGTTGCCGGATACCCAGGGCGTCTGGATCGGCACGTTGGGCGGCGGCCTGTTGCGCTTTGAGCAGGGGACTTTCACCCGAATCACCACCGATCAAGGACTGCCCGACAACAGCATCACCCAGCTCCTGGATGATGACGCGGACAACCTATGGGTGGCCACCTACGCGGGATTGTTTCGGGCGGCCAAACCCGACTTGAAAAAACTTGCGGCGGGGGCTGCGGGCGATATTGCGTTCTCCATGCATGGCCGTTTTGACGGCCTGCCCGCGCAAGCCTATTCGGGTTGGTTCCAGCCGTCGTGTTGGCGCGCGCAGGATGGGCGGCTGTGGTTCACGACGGTCAAGGGATTGGCGGTCGTCAATCCGCGGGAATTGATGGTGAACCGACGCCCGCCCCCGGTGATTATTGAAGAAATCCGCGTGAACGGCCGGGCGCGGGAATTCCCGGCGCAGGCCGCTGAAGAAACGGGCGCGACGATGCCCGCGCCGTTGCGGATTGAACCCGGGCGTCCCTTTCTCGAATTCCGGTTTACCGCCATTGATTTCACCGCCCCGGACAAAGTGCGTTGCCGCTGGCGGTTGGAGGGCGTGGAAAAACAATGGCGCGAAAGCATGCACCAACGGGTCATCGGCTATGGCCCGCTATTGCCGGGGAGCTATCGTTTTCAAGTGCGGGCGGCCAACAGCGATGGCATTTGGAACGAAACCGGGGCCAGCGTGGCCTTTTTCGTTCTGCCTTTCTTCTGGGAAACCTGGTGGTTCCGCGCGCTCTTGATCGGTCTGATCTGCGGCCTTTTGGCGCTCGGAGTGACGCTGCTGTTGCGTCATCGGCATCGGCTCGAAATGGAGCGGTTGGAGCGCGGGCACGCCATGGAACGCGAGCGAACCCGCATCGCGCGGGATATGCACGATGAAATCGGCGCCAAGCTGGCGCGCGTTTCTTTCTTGAGCGAATTGGCCAAAAGCGAAGCGCCCGCCGGCCTGGCGCCGGGCGGCGCCTTGGATGCCATCTCCAAAACAGCGCGCGAATTGTTGCAATCCCTCGACCGGATGTTGTGGGCGGTCAATCCCCGCCATGATTCGCTGGAAAAACTGTCGGCTTACTTGAACCGCTACGCTGCGGAGTACTTTCAGAATACCCCCATTCAATGTCAGTTGACGTTTCCGGAGAACTTGCCGCCGGTTTCGCTTTCGGCGGAGACCCGGCACAACCTCTTTCTGGCGTTTGAAGAGGTGTTGGCGAATGTGTTGAAACATGCGCAAGCCACGCAGGTCAGCGCCGGCATGGTTTGTCACTCCGGACAAATTGAGATTACCATCACCGACAACGGCTGTGGTTTCCAAACTGAAATCCGTGATCAGGCCGTGGCCCGGAATGAAACTGATCGCTCCCGGGGCCTCGCCGGCTTGAACCATCGTTTGCGTTCACTCGGCGGGGAATGCCGGATCACCACCGCCCCCGGCCAGGGCACCCGCGTTAAATTGATTCTGCCTTTGCCCCAGCACCATGACGACTGAACCGATTACCTTCTCGATTGTGGATGATGATGCCGGTCTGCGCGACAGCATCGTCCGTTACCTGACCGCCCAGGGCGGGTTCGTCTGCGTTGGCCAGTATGGCCGCGCGCAGGATGCGCTCGCCCGCTTGCCGACGGAATCGCCGGCGGTGGTGTTGATGGACATTAAAATGAAAGGGATGGACGGGATTGAATGTGTGCGCCGGTTGAAAGAGAAAATGCCGGAAATCCTCGTCATCATGCTCACCGTCTTTGATGATGATGATTTGATTTTTGACGCCCTCATGGCCGGCGCCAGCGGTTACCTGCTCAAGCGGCAACCGCCGGAGAGCCTGTTGGAAGCCATTCGGGAACTGCTGGCGGGCGGGTCGCCCATGTCCGCGACCATTGCCCGCAAGGTGGTCCGGCTGTTGCAGCGTTCGGCGGGCCCGGTCAAACCCGGCGACGCCACCCGCTGGCTCTTGTCCGATCGTCAGCGTGAAATTCTGGAACGACTGGCCGCCGGAGAGTCGTATAAGATCATCGCGGATAAAATGGGATTAAGCATCCACACCGTGCGTGGGTATATCCGTCGGATCTACGAGAAGTTGCAAGTCCACACCCGGACGGAAGCCGTGGCGAAATACCTGCGCCGGTGAAGCGCGCTCGGCTTCCCGGCAAATCCGGTTCGGAATGTTGGTCTTGACGAATCCAATTAAACGGGCTTTCCTGTCCACGTCACAAGGGTCATGCCCCGGCTCCGCATTGGCGGGCTGCCGGGGAGGGGGCAAGTCTTGAAAGCCTTGGATGCCAATGTAGCTCAGTGGTAGAGCAACGGTTTCGTAAACCGTAGGTCGTCGGTTCGACCCCGACCATTGGCTCCACTGCCTA
>MWDV01000153.1 GCA_002070715.1 Verrucomicrobia bacterium ADurb.Bin118 | reverse complement strand
CGATCACATGGTGCTGCAACGGGGACAGCCGCTCACCGTGTGGGGTTGGGCCGATGACGGGGAAAAAATCACGGTGAAATTTCGCGGCCAACAGGCCTCCACCACCGCGCGAAACGGCAAATGGTCGCTGCGCCTGCGCCGGGCAAAGGTCGGCGGGCCGGATATCTTCACCGTCAGCTCCCCCACCCGCACGGTGACCTTCACCAACGTCCTTGTGGGCGAGGTCTGGATCTGCAGTGGACAATCAAACATGGAATGGCCGCTGGACCGGTGTTTCGAGGCCGCCGACGATATTGCCGGCGCCACCAATCCGATGATCCGGCTCCTGAACGTGCCCAACCGGATTTCCGACGCGCCGTCTGTCGTCTTCAAATCCGCGTGGCAGGTTTGTTCGCCCGAGACGGTCAAAAAATTCTCCGGGGTCGGTTATTATTTCGGTCGCGACCTGCACCGGGCGCGGCGGGTGCCGGTGGGACTGATTCAATCCGATTGGGGCGGGTCGCCGGCGGAAGCCTGGATGAGCCGGGAGTCGCTGGAAATCCAGCCGCGTTATCAGACTGAAATTCTCGACCGCTACCCCACGGCGTTAAAAGACTATCAGGCCGCCCTCGCGGCGTGGGAGGCGGAAAAGGCCGAAGCGGAAAAGGCGGGCCGGGAATTCAAAAAATGGGCGCCGTGGCGGCCGTGGAAACCGTCCGAACTTTACAACGGCATGATCACGCCGCTGATCCCCTTCGCCATCAAAGGAGTCATCTGGTATCAGGGCGAATCCAACGCCGGCCAAGCGGAGCAATACCGGACCTTGTTTCCCGACATGATCCGTTGTTGGCGGCGGGACTGGGGGCAAAATGATTTTCCGTTTCTCCTCGTCCAACTGGCGCCGTTCAAAGCCATCAAAGATCAGCCGGACGAAAGTGATTGGGCCGAATTACGCGAAGCACAACTGCTCGCCACCCAGGTCCTGCCCCACGTCGGCATGGCCGTCATCACGGATGTGGGCGACCCCAAAGACATCCATCCCACCAAAAAACAACCGGTGGGCGAGCGATTGGCTCTGGCGGCCCGGGCTCTGGCGTACGGGGAAAAAATCACCTTCTCCGGACCGATTTACCGCAGCCAGCGCATTGAAGGCAACAGGGTGATCCTCAACTTTGATCACGTGGGCCGGGGATTGGAAGCGCGCGACGGCGCGTTGAAAGGATTCGCCGTGTGCGGGGCCGATCGCCGGTTTGTTTGGGCCACCGCGGAAATCGTGGGTGACACGGTGGTGGTCAGCAGTCCGCAGGTGCCGCAACCGGTGGCCGTGCGTTACGGCTGGGCGGATTGTCCGGTGGTCAATCTCTGGAACAAGGACGGGTTGCCGGCCTCGCCGTTCCGGACGGATGATTTCCCAATGATCACCGCCCCGAAAAACTGACGCTCCGCCCGCGTGACCTCAAGTCCGCCGGTGCATCCGGTGCATGGATGCCTGATCCGTCGGCTTGATCAGCAACTCGTCAATGCAAACATGGGGCGGCCGGCTGGCGGCCCAGACAATGGCCTCCGCAATATCCTCCGCCGTCAGCGGTTGCAACCCTTCGTAAACCTTTTTTGCGCGGGCGGCATCCCCCTTGAACCGCACCATGCTGAACTCGGTCTCGGCCAGCCCGGGATCAACGGAGCCCACGCGCAACCCCGTGCCGCATAACTCGAGCCGCAGTGCGCGGGTAATCTGCAATTCGCCCGCCTTGGCCGCGCAATAAGCCGCGCCGCCGGCGTACGCTTCGCGCCCGGCCGTCGAGCCGATGTTCAAAATGACGCCCCCGGGCGCCTCGCGCATCAACGGCAGCGCGGCGCGGGTCATGCGCAGGATGCCGAGCACGTTCGTTTGGAACATGGTTTCCCAATCCGCGTCCTTGCCCTCCGCCACCGGATCCAAACCGTGCGCGCCGCCGGCGTTGTTGACCAGCACGTGCAAGTGGCGGTTGTCGGGTTGATCCCCGCGAATCTGTTCACCGGCCCAAGTCATGAACTGCTCGACGCTCAGCGTCCGGCTGACATCCAACCCGTGAACCCGCGCCTCCAGCGCGCCGGCCTGCCGCGCCTCGGCGGCGACCTGCTCCAACCGATCCACCCGCCGGGCGCCGAGCAACAACCGGGCGCCGGCGGCGCCAAACGCCCGCGCCGCAGCGGCGCCAATCCCACTGGACGCACCGGTGATGAGCACCCACTTGTCCCGTAATCGCGATTGCATGGTTCCACAGATACCCACCCCGCCCCGCCTTGACAATGGGAGAATTGACCCCGGGCGAGCCAAACCATCAAACCGATGGCAGCACTCTACTTTTGATGTGTCCAGCCTTGGGGGGTCAGGGCATTGGGCGTTTCGCTCTTCATGGCGGCAAGCAGCCCGCCGAGGATGTCACGGCTGGCCGTTAGTTTTTCTTGGTGATCACCAGCGTCGGGTCCATTGGATACCGCCCAAAGCGTTCGCCGTAAAGCGCCAAGCCGCCGGGGAACGCGGCGTCCACCTCGAAGCGGATGACGAATTCCTTCGCTTGCGCCGCCGCGCGGAGCGCGTCGGGAGGAACGATGGCCTGCAGGAGATACCCGTAAGACCCGGCCTCCTGCAATTTCCGGTTGCGCGGTTGGGCGTGCCAGGAAAGGAGCCCGCGGTGATCGGCGGGATCATCCGGCAAATCAAACTGACCGGCGACTTCGCCCGCCACGCGCACGCGCACCTGACTGGGAAACTTTTGTGTGTCGGTCATCGGATAAGCGTTCGGGTTCAAGCTGGGATCGTGCGTGCCTTGCCCCAGCATGAAATCGCCCTCCTGCTTGTCCGCGCCCGCCTTGTCCTTGCCGAACAGCTGCTTGGCCGACGCTTCGAACAGTAACGTGACGCCCGCCACGTCTTCGAGATTCAGATCGTCCGGCCAAGCGACACGGTATTCAAAGTAGCCATGCCCGGCGCCGTTCACTTTCAGTCCGTCCAGCACGTTCCATTGTTTGAGCGACCACCGGGCGTCCTGGTAACGATCCGGGGCGAAGCGCAGCAGTTGTAAATTACCAAAGGTCTCGTGGCGCGGCGACGGTCCCGCCGTAACGTGGAACACGCAGAAGTTCCGTTGCAACACGCCGCCGGCCGAGTCTTCGAGGAACAGGCTCAACACCGCCAGACCCGGGCGCTCCGGCATGGTCAATTCGAGCGGCGCGATTTCCCGGGAAAGCCAGGGCTGGAAGTCAATGGTCCGCGTGCTGGCGGAATGAAATTGCCGCGCGCCGAGTTGATCCACGCCGGTCAGCATGACGCGCAGGCGCAGGGTCGGGCTGGGCGCGCGATCGGTCAGGAACGACGCCCAGAGCGGCACGGTGACCCGTTCGCCGGGTTTGACCTCGCGGCAAAGCTCGCCGCCGGGCGCGAGGTAGCAGGGCGCGTGCAGGTCGCGCAGGCTCATGCCCGGCACGATTTCGTCCATGCCCGTAAACTTCTCGCTCCGGTCGAACCGATAATAACCGTTCCACTCATTGGTGACATCGTGGTGCTCGGTGTAGAGCCAGCCGCACACCTTGGGATGCCGGCGAAATTCGTTCATCATAATGTGGTAATCCCAGCTCCAGTCCACGTCGCCCGTGCTGCCTTCGTAACCCCAGACGTTGCCGCATTCGGAGTTGAGCAACGGCTGTCCGGCCTGCGTGCGCCCGCCGATGAAGTTCCATTTTGAGCCGGGAAACGTGTCGCGCGTGACCTGGTCCAGATGCTCGCGCCAGGCATAGCCGGGCAAATAGGCGTGCCAGGAATTGATGTCGGTTTCGACATGATCGTGGTTGCAGGGCGAGTTGTCCTCAACCAGCCGCGTGGGATCCAGTTCTTTGGCGAGGCGGTAGATCGAGGCGACCCACTCCTGTGTCGCCGGCTGATACGCGCGTTTCTTTGGGTCCTGCCGGTCCCGCGTGAACAACCCCCAGGTTTCGTTGAACGGCACCCAGGCGAAGATGGACGGGTGGTTGAAATCGCGCTGGATCATGCCGCGCAGCGCGTGCTCGATCTCCTGTTGCATCGCAGGCGTCGGGTCGCCCCAACTGTTCGGCACGTCGGCCATGAGGAGCAGCCCCAGCCGGTCGGCCCAGTAGAGCTTGCGCGGCACATCCACTTTCACGTGCAGCCGGTTCGCGTTCAGCCCGATCTGGCGCGAGCGCACGATTTCGTCGCGCATGAAGGCGTCGCTCGGAAACGTGTAGAACCCTTCCGGATGATACGACTGGTCCAACGCCATTTGCAGGTAAACCGGTTTGCCGTTCAACGCGATATAGGGAAAATCCGTGCCGGGCAACGTCACCACGCTGATCTTGCGCATGCCGAAATAGCTGCCCACCCGGTCCGCGCCGGCGTCGGCGCGCAACGTGGCTTCCACTTCATAGAGAAAGGGATCATCCAGCGACCAGAGCCGGGCGTGGGGAATCGGGATTTCCATCAGGACTTCGTTTGCGCCGGCGGGCACCGCTTGGGTCGCGTCGGCCACCCCACCCGTTTTGAAGCGCAACTGCAACTCGGTTGCCGGCGGGGCCGGCGCATTCAGCGTGGCCCGCACCGTCACCCGGCTCCGGTCCAAGTCCGGGATGAAGTGGAGCGCGGTGAGATGCGCCGCTGGACGCGCTTCGAGATAGACCGTCTGCCAGATGCCGCGGGCGTTGCCGTAACCCTGTTTGCCTTCGAGCTTGAACTCGCGCGCCGTGTCGTCCACACGCAGAACGAGGCGGTGGTCTTTGCCGGCGCTCAGATGCGGCGTCAACTCGAACTCGAACGGCGTGTAGCCGCCCCGGTGCGTGCCGAGCGGCTGGCCATCCAGCCACGCCTGCGTTTCCCAATCGCACGCGCCGATCACCAGAAAGACGCGCTGGCCGCGCCACGCCTCCGGCGCGCGCACCGTGCGCGCATACCAAGCCACCGGCGCTTCGTCCGGCACCTGCGACAACGGGGAGCCCCACGGAAACGGCACCATCACCGTCAACGGGAACTCCGTCCGGCCATCGGTCCATCCGGCTTTCAAGCCCGCGTTTGTCGCGTCGAAACGGAAGGCCCAGGGGCCGTTCAAATTCATCCAAGCCGCGCGCTCAAAATCCGGGCGCGGATGTTCCGGCAGCGGGATAACGTCGCCCGCCGCAACAGCGACAAGGGTAACCGCGAGCCAACCGATGACACAGAACAAGCGTTCCCAAGCGAGGCGGAATGCGACGTTATTTTTCATGCGCGCCAGTCTAATGCCGTCCTTCTCGGTGTCGAGCAGAACTGGCGTCAGTCTGGTGAGAGCGGGTTGTTGGGCTGGTGCTGGCGCTCAGCCGAAGCAGACAATGCCCAACTCAGTTGAGGACCGCGCCTCGCCCAGCCAAGGCGCGGGTGGCAGTCACGATCAACGATGGCAACTGCGACGACCCTGGGTCGCCGTAGGGAACGCGCCTCCCGGATTCCGGAATCCAGCGCGATTGGACCAAGAGATGATTATTTCCGCCGGGACCGGATGGAAGCGATCACGGCGCCAAAACACAACGGAAGCCGCAAGTGAAATCCGTGTAGGTCGGGTCGGCGTCCAAGCGGTAACTGACGCGCGCTTCGTCGGCATCGTACGCCCAGCTTCCGCCGCGCAACACGCGTTTGCCCGTCGCTTCCGCCGGACCGCGCGAATCCCTCTGACTTGCCTCCACCCGGCTGTACCAGTCGCTTTGAAAGCCGTCCCAACACCATTCCCAGACGTTCCCGGCCATATCCCGCAATCCATAACCGTTCGGAGCAAAACTACCCACGGGACTGGTGTAGGGGTAGTCATCGGCGAGATAGGATGGATGAAAATCGCGCGTGGGGCTGATGTCCCAAGCGTATTGGTCAGAACTATGGTAGTTGGCCTGTTGATGCGTGATCGTATCCGTCGCGTACCACGGGAACCGATGCTGCCTAGCCCCGCCACGCGCCGCTTTTTCCCACTCCGCTTCCGTGGGCAACCGGTAACCCGCGTTCCATTTGACCCAGCCGTTGCGCAAGTCAGCCTGGCCGGTGCGGAAAACCGTCGTTTGATCCGCGCCGGTATAATAAGCCGGCACTCGTCCTTCCCGTTCACTGCGCGCATTGCACCATTTGACGGCATCGTACCAGGTCACGTTCTGCACCGGATGTTGCGCGGCCCGCCCCTGCCCGCTCTCCGCGCTGTCAAAACGGTAACCGTGGTTGGTGGCCCACTGGAACACTTCGTCCCACAAAGCTTTGGTCACTTCATGGATGTCCATGTAAAACGCGCTCACCCGGATATCGTGCGTCGGTCGTTCGTTGGGGCGGCCTTCGCTGAACGCATCGCCCATGGTGAAAATTCCGTCCGGCACAAAGACCATGCCCGCCGGGGCATCCGGATCAAACAAACGCTGCGTGACGAGGTAGAAAGAGGGAATGGTCTGGATATAATCCACCCACTCGACCATCCCCTGCAAATGGGTTGCGGCCTGAATGGTAAACGACCTATTCGTCGCCAGGGTGACCCAAGTGACTTCGCCGGAGGGTTTAATATCTATCAACGCCGTCGGCACAGGCCCCGCGATCCGGAAGAAACGCGCGTTCTGCGCGGGGGCCGGCGAGCCCCCACCCGCGAACCATAAGATCCCAATGACCACAGCGAAGCGGAAAATGATTTTCATGCCTGAACTCAGAGTTTCGCCTGCGCTTGTACCCGCGACGGGGCGTCTTCGCAAGCGATTATTGGCCTGATGCCTCTTCGGCAGTCGGGCATTGCGAAATCGTTCGGGAAATTTTTCCGAATTGACTCGCCACAGTGAGGATGATTTTCCGGGTTGCCGGTCCGCCCGGGCAGCATGCCCGCCGCGCTAAGGAAACGTTGATTTAATCCGTCCTACAATTCTGTTGAACGCGGCGATGGGCAGGCTTGTCATGTCCCGCCTGATTTAACAGGCCACCTTTGCCCACGCCGAAGTTCGCCCGCAAAAAGAAGCCCCCGCCGGAAAAAGTTTCTCCCCCGCATGGAGGCCGCCCTCCCGTGGGCCAAGCTGATCGCCGTCATCCAACCGCATTATCCCACGGGCCGACGTGGTGATGGGCGCGCGCGCGCGGAGGATGGCGTGAAGATGAACGAACCCAGCCGGTTTAAGCGGTGGCAACGATATAGCCAGGCAGAGCAAACCCGCTGGCGATAGCAAGCAACCGCCAAGCCGAGGCGTCCGCAACACCGCCCGGACGCCCGTAGAACGCTTTTCTCTCCAGCACCAACCTCCATTTGAAAACTCGGCTTTATTCAGCGTTTCCCTGGCGCAACCGCTGTTCCCAAGGGACATTTTCATCGAATCCCAATGGAGACATTCGCAAAGAGCCAGGACATCCAAATTCCTGAAAATTGACACTTGTCCGCAACACACATAGCTTGGGTCGGCATACGTCTTGGGGTCTGCAATGAGAGCCGCTGATAAGATCAAACGCTATGAGGGCCGGCTAAAGGCGCTTCTAGTTTCTATCCCCCTCGCCGTTTTTACGCCCGAAGCCTGCACCTCGCCGAGGGAAATCCTCCACCCTTTGCCGCCCGGGGCGGTCACGCTGGGTGAAGGACGGATGAAAGCCCAAGTGGACGAAACCCGCGCTTTCTATCTGGCGATTGCCAATGATGATCTGCTCAAGGGTTTCCGCCAGCGCGCCGGCCTGCCAGCTCCCGGCAACAATCTCGGCGGCTGGTACAGCAGCGACACTTTCCATGTCTTCGGCCAGATTGTCTCTGGCTTGGCCCGCCTCTATGCCGCCACCGGAGACGCCGCCTGCTGTGACAAGGCCAATACGCTCATCACCGAGTGGGGCAAGTGCGTCGCGACTAACGGTTATTTCTATTACTCTACCCGCCCCAACGCCCCACATTATACCTACGACAAAATGCTGGGGGGCCTGCTGGACGCTCATATCTACTGCGGTAGCACCAACGCCTTGGAATACATGAGCCGGATCACGGATTGGGCGATCGCCAATCTGGACCGCTCCCGAATATACGCCGACACCGCCACTGAGTGGTACACGCTCAGCGAGAACCTTTATCGCGCTTACCAACTCACCGGGCAGGACAAATATCGTTTCTTCGCCCACATATGGGAATACACTGACTATTGGAACATTTATCTCGCCGGCGGAGACATCTTTGCCCCACGCCCGGGCGGCGGACAGACCCGCTTTTATCACGCTTATAGCCACGTCAACACGCTCAACGGCGCCGGCGCCGGTTACCTGGCGTTGGGCAACCCGAACTATCTCACCCTACTCACCAACGCCTATGATTTCCTCCGCGCGAACGAGGTTCTCGTCACCGGAGGTTACGGCCCGGATGAACAACTGCTTCCGCGATCCAACCTGGTTTCGCGGCTCTACACCTCAGCGCACACATTCGAAACGCAATGTGGTTCCTGGGCCGTCTTCAAACTGGTGCGTTATTTGATGACGCTCACCGGGGATGCGCGGTACGGCGATTGGGTTGAGGAGTTGTGCTACAACGGCGTGGGCGCCAGCCTCCCCACGACCGCCAACGGCAGAGTTTTTTATTACTCCGATTACCAAGTAGATGGGGCGCGCAAACAGAATCATCCGGTGGCATGGACTTGTTGCACGGGGACCCGCCCGCAAGTGGTCGCCGATTACGCCAGCCAAGTTTTCCTCCAGGGCGACGAGGCTCTTTACGTCAACCTCTTCACGCCCGCTACCGTCCGCTGGAATGTGAACGGTCAGGAGGTAACCGTCTCCCAAGAAACAGCGTTTCCCGAGGAAAATCTCACCACACTTTCGGTGGCCGCTGCCGCGCCGGTCGCGTTTTCCCTCAAGATTCGAACGCCGGGATGGCTGGCGAGTCCCATGACCGCAACCCTAAACGGCCAACAACTCGTCTTGAGTGCTGATTCCATGCACTGGGCGGGGGTCGCCCGCGTCTGGTCACCCGGCGACCGGCTCGTCGTCTCCCTGCCGCAAACGTTGACGGCCAATTCGATCTCGGCTTCGCAACCGTATCCCGCGGCGGTGCGTTACGGGCCGGTGGCACTTGCTTTTGAGGCCCCCAGCGCCGCCTTACTCGCGGGCATTGATCTCGACGCCCCGGAGCGCTCCCTGTTGCCCGTCCCCGGACAGCCGCTGACCTGGCAATTGGCGGGAGATTCAGGTCTGCGGGCCCGGCCTTTCTATACCTACACCGCCAGCACACCGTATTTCCTGTATTTTGATCCGGTTGACGATCTGGATCACCCGCGCGTGAAGTACCAAGGCAATTGGTTGGATGCGGGACCGTTTCGGTACGCCCGCGAGGCTGGCGTCACGGCCACCTACACCTTTTATGGAACCCGGGTGTACTGGTTGGGATATAGGTTCGACGACGCCGGCCTGGCCCAAGTGTTGATTGACGGCAGTGCCGTTGCGACGGTGGATCAATACGGGCCGGGGAGAAACCTCCCCTTCGAATGGTCCAGCGACGATCTCTTTCCGGGCTGGCATACGATTCAAATCCGGGTGTTGGGGCAACGCAATCCGTCCGCTTTGAATAATTATATCAACGTGGCAGGATTTCACGCGATCGGGCCACCACCATCGGCGGTGCTGGTCAACCGCTACAGCTTTGCCACCGACGCTTCCGACTCGGTGGGCGGCCAACACGGCACCTTGGTGGGCGGCGCCGTCATTACAAACGGTGCCGTGGTGATGGACGGGATCAAGCCCGGTTACGTCAATCTCCCCAACGGCCTCGGAGCCACACTCACCAATTATTCCATCGAAACCTGGGTCACCATCGCCGCCACCCGCGATTGGCAACGAATTTTTGACTTCGGATGGAGTACGGCGGGGGAGGATGTGCAAGGCCAGGGTTCCAACACCCTCTTTCTTACGACTTCGTCGCCCGTGAGTGGCGCCGCCGGCGTCGGTGTCTGGATGTACACCAAACCTCAGGCGGCGTATCGCACCAACGTGGTCGCCGGCCCGGCCTTAACCTTGGGGACGCGTCACCACATCGTGTTGACCTACGCTTGGTTGGGCACGACCGCCCGGCTGTACCTGGACGGCCTCCCGGTGGCAACCAATCGGGACATTGCGGCCAGCTTGGCCGGCTTGGGGCCCACCGTGAACAACTGGCTGGGTCACAGCCAATTTAGTACGGATGCCGATTTCAACGGAGCCATTCATGAGTTTCGCCTTTACGACGGCGTCCTGACGCCCGTTCAGGTGATGGCCAATCACGCCGCAGGACCGGATGAAGTAGTGATCTCCAAGCCAAGTTTGGACATCTCTCTGACGAATGCCCAAGTATTGATTGCGTGGCCAGCCGAGGCCACGGGGTTCTCGCTGGAATCCAGCCTCATGTTGGAATCCGCAACCAACTGGTCGTCGGTGACTCAGACCCCCGTTTTGAGCAATGGCCAACACCAAATCCTGCTTCCACCGCACCCCAGCGCGCACTTCTATCGGCTCCGACGTTAAGGCTTTGAGCCGGAGAAACAGAAACAGGAAAAGCCGGGGACATCGTGACCCCGGTGGAGGGGTTTGGACCAGTAGAAGTGGTGGCCTTTGACCACGCAAAGCTGCTGTTTGGTAGCAGGTTTCTTTTTCCGAGGTTACAATGTCCCCAGTCTTTCCCCGTGCGACTGTATTTTCTGCGTGCCATCCCCCCGGCGGAAACGCTACTGTGCGGATATGACAATTTGGATTTTGACCATCATCCTGCTGGCCTCGTTGGGGGGATTGGGCTACCGGCAGGGCGCCATCCGCGTGGGCTGCTCGTTGTTGGGCATCATACTCGCTGCGTTGTTGGCGTTGCCGCTGGCGCCGTTGCTGCGTCCGCTGCTGCCGATTTTGGGCGTAAAAAATCCCGTGCTGATCTGGGTGTTGCCGCCGTTCATCATTTTTGTCCTGATCAACAGCGCCGCCAAAGCGGGCGCGTCGGTGCTGCACCGCAAGGTGGATGTGTTTTACAAGTACAAGGCGGGCGACCTGCGGCTGGCGCTGTGGGAACGGTTGAACGCGCGGTTGGGGTTCTGCCTGGGAATCCTGAACGGCACGATTTATTTGATCCTGCTGTCGTTTGTCATTTACGCCTTCGGCTATTGGACGGTGCAACTGGCGGCGACCGAAGGCGATCCTTGGACAGTCCGCCTGTTCAATCGCGTGGCCCGGGACCTGCAATCCACCGGTCTCTCGCGCGTGGCCAAAGCCATTGACCGCATGCCGGATTCCTATTATCAGGCGGCCGATGTGGCGGGGTTGATCTATCACAATCCGTTGGTGGAAGGCCGCTTGGCGCGGTATCCCACCTTGATTGCCCTCGGCGAACGCCCGGAATTCAAGGAACTGGGCAAGGATTTGGGATTCACCGAACTGCGCCAGCGCCGGGCTTCGCTGGGCGAATTGCGACAGCATTCCCAAGCCAACATCATTTATCAAAACACCGACATGTGGCGCTTGGTCTGGGACACCGTCCGCCCTGACCTCCCCGACTTGTACCAATATCTGAACACCGGGAAATCCGAGACGTACGATCGCGAACGGATCCTGGGATTTTGGAGCTTTGATTTCAACGGCGCGTTTGCGGCATATCGCAAAGCCAATCCCCGCACCACGGCGCTGCAACTCCGCGGTATCCGCCAATGGATGTCCGGACTGTTTCTCAACACGATGCTCGTCGTGGGAACGGACGGCTTTGTGGTGGTCAAGAGCCTGCCGCGCATCAAGCCGCCGCGCCCGGGGGAAACGCCGCAGCCGCCGGAAACCGTGGATCTCACCGGCAAATGGGTCAAACGCGGCGGTGGATACACCTTCACGTTTGAAGGACACGGCGAAAAGGTGGAACTGGAAGCGGAGGTGGACGGCGACCGGCTGACGGTCACCGGCGAAAATCTGCCCATGGTGTTCGAACGGGATGTGTGACCCGGCCAGTTGCCGGGCAAATCGCAGTCCAAGAGCCGCCAAGGCGATGCCGCGCCTCGGTCAGCGGGATTAACCAGTCAATCACCCGTCCCGCGTTTAGGGCGACGGGAACGGAAATTTGACCTGTTGGTAGGGAAGATTCCGGCCAAACAATTCCTCCGGAGGTATCAGACTGGGTTGCGCCAACGCATTCGTGTCCGCGACCAGTGCGGGGTGTTCGAGCGGTTGATTAAAAACCATCGCCGCCTCGCCCGCCGGCAAAGCCAGTGCCGGCTGGATTTCCGCGTCATTCACCACCGTGAGGGAGTCCAAGCGCTCGGCTTGCAGGATGCCGACCACCATGGCCCCGCACGCAATCACGCCCACGGCACCGGCCAGTGCCGGTTTCGCGGTCAAGATTTCCAAGAAACGCTGCAACCAAGGCAGTTCCCAGCCCAACCGCTCGGCGGTGGTTGGCGCGGATTCAGGACGGTGCTGAATTCCGATCAGGACCTGTTGGGCGAAATCATCGAAATACCCGGGCGGCGGGCATTCGTAACGTTTGAGTGTGAGCAGCCGGCGTAGGCTTTCAAATGATTCGGGTTTTGAGTCCATACAAGGTGCGTCTATTTCAAATACTCCGAAAGAAACCCTTGGAGTTGCTGGCGCGCATAGAACAGGCGCGAGCGAACCGTCCCAACATTGCAATCCAGAATTTCAGCGATTTTTTCATGCGGCAATCCCTGCACATCGTGCAGTGTAACCACCAATCTGTGAGATTCTGACAGTTGTTGCATGGCTTCGTTCAATTTCTCCTGCAACTCGGTCAGGGATACTTCCCGGCGGGGGGTTTTTTCCGAAACGAACGCGACCAAATCCGGATCGTTTTTGGCGTTCGCGTCCAGGTTGTCCAGGCTCAGATGCGTGCGATGCCGCCGTTGTTTCAGAAAATTGATCGTCCGGTTGACGGCAATCCGATAAAGCCAGGTGTAAAAACTGGACCCGCCCTTGAACGATTTCAGCGCGTGAAATGCCTTGATGAACGTGTCCTGCGCCAGGTCGTTGGCATCCGCATGATTGGACGTCATGTGGTAGATGGTCGCGTAGATCCGCTCCTGGTAGCGGCGGACCAGTTGATCATAGGCCGATAAATCCCCGCGCCGGGTGCGCCGCACCAACTCGGCATCGTCCTCGGCAGTAGGCGTTCCGGGGCCCGGTGGATTCGTGACCTCGGCGGGGGCATCGGCGGATGGGTGTTCCTTCATGGTGCCGGAAACGGGATCTTACCGGAACCGCGCCGCCAAAAGATCGGTTTGACGGGCCAGAAACTCCGTCACGCCGAGCAAGCCAGCGCGTCCCGGCGTGTCCGGCCAGCCATGCAAGCAGGCGCCGGCCTGTGCCAAATACTGATGCACCACCGCCAGCGATGGCTCGATGGTCCCGTATAAATTCAACAGCGTCACCACTTCCGCCAGCGCGCCGGGTTCCCATTGCTGGACCAGATGTTCCAGCCGCTGGCGATCGGCGGGTTGCGCCTTCTTCCAGAGCTGCAAGACCGGCAGCGTCAGTTTGCCTTTGGCCAAGTCGGTTCCCAGCGACTTTTTTGCCTGGCTTTCGACCCCGAACAAATCGAGGCAATCATCGTAAAGCTGGTAGGCCGTGCCAAACGCCATTCCGTAGGCGCGCAAGGCGGTTCGCTGGGCGGCGGTGGCGCCGCTGGCAAAGGCGCTCAAATCACAGGATAACGCGAACAACTCAGCCGTTTTCATCTCCAGCACCTTGAAGTATTCCCGCTGGGAGACAGGGAAATTACGGCGATGTTGCGTCTGCAGCAGTTCTCCGGCGCACACTGTATTGGTTGCCGCCGCCACCGCCCGGCAGACCTCGGGGGTGGGAAAACTGGCCGCCAGTTCCAAGGCTCGGGCAAAAAGGCAATCGCCAAACAGCACGGCGATTTCGTTCCCCCAATTGGCCGCCAGCGTCAACCGGCCCCGGCGCAACTCCGCCTCGTCCATGATGTCGTCATGCACCAGCGTCGCCAAATGCACCATTTCGATAATGGTGGCGGCGGTGACATGCGCTTCGCCGGGCGTGCCGAGCGCCTCGGCGGTGAGGGCCACCAGCGCCGGGCGAAGCTGTTTGCCCTGGCCGTTCAGCGCGTAATCGGCATACGCCTGCACGCCGGGATCAAACGCCCGCACCTGCTCCGCCAAGCGCGACGCAACCGCATCCAGAAACGGCTCGACCGGACCGACAATCTGTTTCCAGAGTCGGCCCGCCGCGGTATCTGGCGGTTCGGCGATGGGCGCGGCTACCGACTTCGTTCCAGCAGCTAGCATGTGCGGAGAATCTAGGGAGCGCCCGGATTCAAGTCAAACGCATACGCCCGGATTCGCCGCCGCCCGCTCCGGACCGCCCGCCCTGCTCCACAGATGCGTCAAACCGACGGGGTCGCCCCCGTTTTCAAAAGGGCGGCGGCGTGTTTCCGCGCGGCCTCGCTCTGTCCGCCCAACATCCGGGCCAGTTCGGTCACCCGTTCTTTGCGTTCGAGCCGCGCGATCTCCGTCACCGTGCGCCCCGCTTGGACCCGCTTGGTCACGACATAATGCGCGTCCGCCGGTGCGGCCACCTGCGGCAGATGCGTGATGCAGATGACCTGCCGTTGGGCGGCGATTTGCTTCATTTTTTCGCCCACGGCATGGGCGGTTTCGCCGCCCACATTGGCATCCACTTCGTCAAAGACCAACACCGGGATTTCATCCTCAGCGGCCAGCACCGTCTTGAGGGCCAACATCACGCGCGCCATTTCGCCGGACGACGCAATGGCCCGCAGCGGACGCGCCGGTTCGCCGGGATTGGGCGCGAACAGGAATTCGATGGTGTCAAGCCCGCTGGGGGAAAGGGCCGTTGCGTCGGGGGGAAGCTGGGTCGCGCTGTGGATGGCCACCTCGAATTGTCCCTGGCGAAATCCCAGGTCCGCCAGTTGCCGACCGGCCGCCTGGGCCAACCGGGGGATGACCTGTTTGCGCGCGGCGGAAAGTTTTTTCCCGGCATGAAGAATCTCCACGTCCAACTGCGCCAGCGCCGCTTGGAGACGCTCCCGTTCGGCATCGCGGGATTCGAGGCGTTGCAACCGCTGCCGGGCTTGGGCGCCAAAGGCAAGAACCGCATCCACCGTGGCCCCGTATTTACGCTTCAAGGAATGGAGCAGGTCCAAGCGCTCCTCCAGCTCGGCCAACCGCGCGGGCTCCACTTCCACCTGACTCCCGTAACGGGAAATCGCCTCCTGCAATTCGCGCAGGATTTCGACCGCTTGGGCGTGCAGTTCCCCTAGGCTCGCCGCGCTGGGATCCACCCGTTGCAACTCCTGCAAGGTGCGCCCCACGATGCCCATCCGCGTCACAATCGCGTCCTCGCTCTCCGCGAGCACCTCCAGCGCGGCCTGGCTGAACTGAAGCAGCTTCGCCGCGTTGTTGGCCCGGTGAAATTCCGGCTCGATCAGGGCCTCTTCGCCGGGTTGCAAGGCTGCGGCTTCGATTTCCTGCACCTGAAAGCGCAGCAAATCCAGTTGCTGCATATACGTCTGCTCCTCCCCGCCGATGGCGGCCATTTCGGCCATCAAAGCGGCGCGGCGCCGGACCCGTTCCGCAACTGCTTCGCGATCTTTTTCTAAACCGCCAAACGCATCAAGAATGGCGAGTTGCCGGGCTGGATGCAGCAGCGACTGATGATCGTGCGGCCCGTGGATGTCCACCAACCATTCACCCAAAGCAGCCAGAATGCTGAGCGTGGTGGGGGAACCGTTGACGAATTGGCGGTTCGTGCCGGTGGCGGTGAACACGCGCTTGAGCATCAATTGCTGGTTTTCGCACGGTTCCAGGCCGTGATCCGCGAGATAATCTTTCAAGGGAACCGGCAGCCCGGTGATATCGAAGACCGCCTCGACCGCACAACTTTCCGCGCCGCTGCGCAGGAGGGTGCGATCCGCGCGTTCTCCCAAGACCAGGTTGAGCGCGCCAATGAGGATGGACTTGCCGGCGCCGGTTTCGCCGGTGATGACGTTGCACCCCGGCTGGAGTTCCAGCGTCAGGTCCGCCACCAGCGCGAGGTTTTTGATGCGCAAAGAGACCAGCATCGGTAGAGTTCTCGCGCTCCATTTGAGCGGTTCGGATTGGATTGAGCAAAAGAAAAGTGCGCGCATGAGTTTTTCCGTAACATTTTTAGGCAGCGGCACGTCGCAAGGCGTGCCGGTCATCGGCGCGGATTATCCGCCCGCCTTCCTGGCCAACCCCAAAAACCATCGCACGCGCCCGGCCATCTACGTGGCCACCGACCAGGTCAAACTGGCTGTGGACACCCCGCCGGAATTCCGCTTGCAAGTGCTGCGCGAAGACATTCGCTGGCTCGACGCCGTGCTTTTCACCCACAGCCACGCGGACCATATCATGGGTCTGGACGATTGCCGGCGGTTCTGCGATTTGCGCGGCGGCGCGCTGCCGATTTACGCGGATGCCGTCACCATGACGGATTTGCGCCGGGTGTTTGCCTACGCGTTCCACAACGGACCGTGGCCCAAAGGGTATTTCATTCCCGAGGAACATGTCTTCAATGGCCCCTTCACCTTGGGCGACATCCGCATCACCCCCCTGCCCCTGCCGCATGGACGCTTCACCAGCCACGGTTTCCTGTTCGAGCAAGAAGGTCGCAAACGGCTGGCCTACTTGAATGACTGCCAGGAAGTGCCGGAAGCCGTCGTGCATCAGGTGCGCGGCGTGGAAATCGCCATTCTGGATGCGCTCCGTCCCAAACCGCACCCCACCCACATGTGTCTGGATGAAGCCCTCGCCGCCGCCCGGCGCATCGGAGCAACCCGCACGCTGCTCACTCACCTGACCCATTACTACGATCACGATGTCGCCAATGCCGAACTGCCCGCGAGTGTGGAACTGGCCTACGATGGCTTGCGGATAAATGGCGCCGCTTGAACCGCATAAACGGACGCGATCGCCAACCGCGTGTTCGCATCGGAAGGAATTAATTTTCAGAAATTTGGAACGTCCGCCCGTGTGGGTGGTCCAAGTTCAACAGAACATGAGACGCATCTTTGCCCTGATCAGCGGCGCGCTGCTGTGCCTCGCGGTCGCCCTGACGCTCGAGGCAGCGCCGGGCGGGGACGTCATCGTCATTTACAATTCCGCCCTGCCGGAATCCAAAGCCGTCGCGGATCATTACCGGCAGGCGCGCGGCGTCCCGGCGAATCAGGTGTTCGGTTTCAAACTGAGCACGGGCGGCGAGATGTCGAGGGCGGAGTATCGGGACTTGTTGCAACGGCCGCTGGTGCAGGCACTGACCAACGCCGGACTCGCGCGCTTTGGCGCGTGGTCCGTGCCCACCACCAACGGCGAACCCGCGCGCACCGAGCGCCGGATGGTGCAGGCGGGCTTCCGCTATGCCGTGGTCTGTTACGGAGTGCCGTGGCGCATCAAACCCGATCCTGGATTATATGAGCGGGAAATGGATACGCTCCGGCCTGAAATGCGCCGCAACGAGGCGGCGGTGGATTCCGAACTCGCCTGCCTGCCCGTTTGCGAACGGCCCTATCCGCTGGTTGGCCCGTTGAGCAATCCCCTCTACACCAGCACCAACGCCGCCAGCCTGCACCCAACCAACGGAATCCTCATGGTGGCGCGGCTGGATGGTCCGACTCCGGAAATCGCGCGCACTCTGGTGGACAAAGCCTTGGCCGCCGAGCGCGACGGCTTGTGGGGCCGGGTTTACATTGATCAGCGCGGCCCGGTGCCTCCGGGGCTGCGGCTCGGCGAAGAATGGCTGCGCGGCGCCGCGGAAATTTGTCATCAACTAGGATTGGAAACCGTGGTGGACACCAACGAAGCGGTTTTCGCCGCCGAGTTTCCCTTGAGCCACGTCGCCTTTTACGCGGGCTGGTATCGGGAACATGTGACCGGCGCCCTGGCGCAACCGAAGGTGGAATTCATGCCGGGGGCGTTTGCGTATCATTTGCACTCGTTCAGCGGCGCCAACCTGCATAGCGCCACGCAACAATGGGTGGGACCGCTGCTGGCGCGGGGCGCGACCATCACCATGGGATCGGTGGATGAACCTTATCTGGGCGGCACGCCCGACCTCGCCACGTTTGCCGCCCGCTTGATCTTCCATGGCTTCAGCTTTGGCGAAGCCGCCTACGCCTCGCAAAATGCGTTGTCCTGGCAAACGACGGTGGTGGGAGACCCGTTGTATCGTCCGTTTGGCCGGCGGCCGCAAGACCTGCACCGCGACTTGGAAGCGCGCGGCAATCCGCTGGTCGCCTGGTCACATCTCCGCCTCATGAACTTAAACCTGGCCCGACAGGTGCCGCCGGCCGAAGTGGTGAGTTATCTGGAAGGATTGGCCCTCACGCGCACGAACGCAGTGTTGCTGGAAAAACTGGGGGACTTGTACGCCGCGCAGGGGAAGCCCGCCTCGGCGGCGCACGCCTACGCCCAAGCGCTGCAATACGGGCCGTCCCCCCAACAACGCGTGCGTCTTTCGCTGGGGCTGGCGGAACGGCTGATCCCACTGGATCGGCAGGCGGAAGCCTTCACGGTGCTCGAAGATTTGTTAAAACAATGCCCGGATTATCCGGCGCCAGCGGCCATTCAACGCCAACTGCTGGCCCTGGCCAAACAACTGGGACGCGCGGAAGAAGCGGCTCAATACGAACAGGCGTTGGGGATTTCTGCCTCCACGTCATCCACCAACCAAAACCACGCCCACTGAAAAAGGGCGAGGCCGCTTCGGGCCAAGCCCGGACCCGTTCAATGACCGCGTGGCAGGCGGGCTACCGTTTACGGCGGAAAAAGCTCTCGCTATCCGCCAGATTCAACGCCGCCAGATCCACACTCGCCACCGGATCGCGCTCCCGTGCCTGTTGCAGTTGGGCGGCAATGCAATCGCTGGCGGCGGCGGCAAAGTACTTCACCGCGCCCACGCTGTTTTGC
>MWDV01000152.1 GCA_002070715.1 Verrucomicrobia bacterium ADurb.Bin118 | reverse complement strand
AGCCAGCGGGCCCGACGTTGCAGGATGAGGTTCACCAAGCGGGTCTCCGGTTGCGCGTCCGGATTGATGGCGAGGGCGCGCTGCAGGCATGCCTCGAATTGCGGGAGATCCTGTTCTTGCACACAGACCGCCTCGGCAAAAGTCACAAAGGGCCCGGCCTGCGTGTTGTTGGACAAGGCCACCGCCCGTTCGAAATGTTTGCGCGCGCGTTCTGCCGGAATACCGGGCGCGCCGGAGCGCGACATTTCATAGGTGATGAAAAAACTGTGAAGCGCGCCGTCATCAAAATTTTCATCCAATTCAAGGGCGCGGTCCATGAGCGCTTCCATCTGCGGGATTTCGCCAATCAACGCCGGCGCATCTTTGGAAAGCGCGATGGCGGCCGCCCAGGCCGCGCCGGTCCAGTAGAGCAGTGGCACATCCTTTGGTCGCAGGGATTGAACCGCCTCCCGCGGCTGGGACGCGAGGCGGGCGGTCAAGCCGGGGTGGTTGACCTCAAGACCGCGCAACCCGTAATTCCGGGCGCGCAGGTAGAGGCGTTTGGCGCGCTCCCGCAGGGCGGTGGCGCGGGCGTAATCGGTGTCCTCGATTTCGTCAGCCTCCTGCTGCACAAAGGCATAGGCGAACTGCGTGAAGCCCTTGGCGGTAGCCAATAACAGCCCTTGGTGTTTGGGGCTTTCGGCCAGCAAACTTTCCATCAACTTCAAGCTGAAGGGAACGGCGGCCTGAACCAGTTCAGGATCGTCCTCCGACGCAAAGGTGGTACCGCCGCCCGCCAAGGCATCCCCGAGTTTGTTGACCGCCATTTGCCGGACAGAACAGCCGACACTCAGGCAGAGCATGGTGATCCCCAGCCAACGCAACAAGGCCGCCGCGCGTCGGATGTTACCGGCACGCGCGGGAAGGTCGGATGACGGCATGTTGATCAAAACGTATCAATCTCGTGTTTTGCCGCATGGCGCTGAACGCGCCACGGCAATGAATCGGCCCGAGTTGTAGCAGAAAACAGAGCCGAGGGCGAAATAGAAATTCCCGGTCAATGTTTTTTGTGGTTAAGGGCACCGGATGCTGGGGAGCACGACAAGGAACAGGACAGGACCGCCTTGAGCCGGGACATCGCCCAGTGAAAAAACCGGGTGAAAAATGGGCGGTTTTCAGAAAAAAACGGCATCTGCGCTTCTTTGGTCAGGTCTGGCCCGGAGACTGCTAAAACCGTTGACGCCGGCGTAATTATTGTGGAGCCGGAAAACTCAATTAAAACACAGCTACCAACGCAGCTGAAACAGATGAAAATTGACCATGGCGATGTCGCGACTTAGCAAACGAACCCGGGCGCGAGAACAGGTAATCGCCATTGATTTGGGCGAGCGCACCACCAAAGCGGTTCACCTGCAGCGCAAAGGCGATACGATCACCCTCGCCCGGTATGCTTTGCTGGACGCGCCCATCTACGAGAAAAAACTCTCGGTGGATTTACTCAGTGAACACCTCCGGGCGGTGTGCCAAGCGGTGGGCGCCCGAACCCGGGTGGCGTCCATTGCCTTGAGCGTGAACGATGCGCTGGTGCGCCATGTGGAGTTGCCGCTGATGCGGGTGGAGGATGTGCGCCAGGTCATCAAAAACAACGCCAAGATGTATTTGCAGCAAGACCTTCCGGGGTATGTGTTCGACTGTTTTCTGATTCCGAACCGATCGTCGGGTCAGCCGGCCGAGGAGGTCAAAGCGGGCCCCGCCCCCAAACAGAAAGTGCTGGTGGCCGGGGCGCGCAAGCAATTGGTGGAGGATGTGCAAGCGGCGGCCAAGAACGCCGGGTTGACGGTGGACCAAATCACCCCCGCCCTGGTGGGGCCGGTGAATGCCTTTGAGCTGGCCCAGCCGTCGGTTTTCGCCAAGGAGGTGGTGGCTTTAGTGGATATTGGGTTCAAAAACTCAACGATCTGTCTGGTCCTGGAGGGGGAACTCCTGCTGACCCGGGTGGTGGCCATCGGGGGGGACCGCCTGACCAGCGGTCTGGCTGAGGCGATGGGAGTCAGCTACGCCGAGGCGGAAGGCATTAAATTGGGCATGCCTGCCGAAGTTCAGGACGTTTTGCAGGACTTGATCACCCCTTTGGGACGGGAGTTGAAGGCTTCCATTGATTTTTTTGAACACCAACAGGATCGGGCCGTGGGACAGGTGTTTTTCTCCGGCGGCTCGGTGCGGTCGGAATTCATCATGCAACTGCTGCAAGGGGAGTTGATGGCGGAATGCACGGTGTGGAATCCGACCGAATTTCTGCATCACGCCCTGCCGGCGCAGCAGGTGGCGGATTTGGAACAGGTTGCGCCCCAATTGACGGTAGCGATTGGCACGGCAATCGCTTCACTCTGACTTATGCCAGTTCGCATCAATTTATTGGCAGAAGCGCAAGCGCTTGAGGAATTGCGCCGGCGGGACCCGGCCAAGCGCGCGATCATGTTCGGCTTGTGCGCAGTGGCGGCGTTGTTGAGTTGGAGCCTCATGCTCTACGGTAAAACCCTTCTGCGCAAAAGTGAATTGACCCGGTTACAGACGGAACACCAGTCGCGCACCAACGAATACAACGAGGTGCTGGCTGGTATGGGACGGCTTAAACAGGCCAATCTACGGCTGGCCGCCCTGCAGGAACTCACCACCAACCGCCACTTGAACGGAAACGTCCTGCAAGCCTTGCAGCAACACACGGTGGATGATGTGCAGCTCCTGCGGTTCAAAACGGAACAGCTTTTTCTGCGAACGGAAGGCACCAAAGCCCGCACCAACAGCAACGGGCGGGTGACTCCCGGCAACCCCCCAACGATCACGGAGCGGATCGCCTTGATTCTGGATTGTCGGGATGGCGGCGCAAATCCGGGTGACCAAGTGAACCGCTTCAAGGAAGCCCTGGCCGAGGCGCCCTACTTCCGCCGGGTGCTGGGGCAAAACGGCGAGATCAAGCTGAGGAACCTCTCCGCGCCGCAACTCAACACGGAAACGGGCCGCCCGTTTGTACTCTTTTCTTTGGAATGCCGCTATCCGGAGGTTGTGCGATGAAGAAAATGTCTCCTGCCAAGCGCCGACAAGTCCTTCTCATTCTCCTGGTGACGGGGGGGGTATTGGCGGGCTTGTGGTTCAGCCTGGTCAGTGCTCAAAACCGGGGGTTGGTCGAGTTGGATCGCAGCATCAAGGCGATGGAAGACAAGCTGCATACCACTCGCAAGACCCTGCAAGGCGCCGCACAACTCGAGACTGAATTGACGGCGGCATCCACGCAGCTTGAGCAACTTGAGGAAGACATGGCCTCCGGAGACCTCTACGCCTGGCTGATCAATCGCATTCGCGCGTTTCGTCAGACGCACCAGGTGGATATCCCCCAATTTGGCAATATCGCGGAAGGCGAGAACACGCTGCTGCCCCAATTCCCCTACCGACAAGTCACCCTCAACATCAGTGGGACGGCCTTTTATCATGATCTGGGACAGTTTGTGGCGGATTTTGAGAACGAATTTCCGTACGCCCGCATCCAAAACCTTGAGCTGGAGCCCGCGCCCCTGCTCATGAAGGCGGATCGGGAAAGGCTGTCGTTCCGCATGGACATTATCATGCTCGTGAAACCTTCCACCACCTGAATGTCGGCGTGATGAAACTTTCCGTATTCTTCCAAGCAAGCCTCCTGATGTTGGGCGGATTCGTCAGCGTGTTTGCCGGCCCGGCGGCACCGACCAATGCCACAACGGAAGCCACAACTGCCCTCCTGCGGTCCGAGTTTAAGGCACCCAAAACACCACAAGAGGGACGGGATCCGTTTTTTCCCAGTTCAATGCGGGTTTACGGTCTTGGCACGGTTCCTGTTGCCAAAACAAATGTGGTGAAGGCAGCGGCACCTCCTCAATTGGTACTCAAAGCCCTGGCTGGGACGGGGGACCGGCGGTTCGCCACCATCAACAATCGCGTTTTTGGCGCGGGAGAAGAGGGCGAAGTCAATGCCGCGGGGAGCCGGGTGAAGCTCCGGTGCCTGGAAATACA
>MWDV01000151.1 GCA_002070715.1 Verrucomicrobia bacterium ADurb.Bin118 | reverse complement strand
GCGGGCGGTGGACTACGGCCTGCCGCCGGCCAAGGGGTTGCTCATCATCGGCATTGCCGGCACGGGCAAGTCGCTCACGGCGAAGGTGACCGCCCGGGTCTTCGGCGTGCCCTTGCTCAAGCTGGACGCGGGTCGCCTGTATGGCGGACTCGTTGGCCAAAGCGAAGCGAACCTGCGTTCGGTCATCCAGACGGCGGAGGCGATTGCCCCGTGCTGCCTGTGGCTGGATGAACTGGAGAAGGGGCTCGCCGGGAGCAAGTCATCCGGTTCCACCGACGGCGGCACGTCAGCGCGGGTGCTGGGATCGTTGTTGTCCTGGATGCAGGAGAAGACGGCCCCGGTCTTTGTCGTGGCCACGGCCAATGACGTGTCGCAGTTGCCGCCGGAGTTGCTCCGCGCCGGCCGCTGGGATGCCCTGTTCTTCGTGGACCTCCCCAACGCAGACGAACGCCAGGCCATCTGGCAAATCCAGATCCGCAAGCACGGCCGGAATCCGGCCGACTTCGACCCGGGGCAACTCGCCTGGGCCAGTGACGGACTCACCGGCAGCGAGATCGAGGCGGTGTTCGTGGAGGCGTTATATGACGCCTTTGACCGGGACACGGAACCCACCGACCTGGACATTGCCCGCGTGTTGACGGATTTCGTTCCGTTGTCCAAGACGATGGCCGAATCCATCACCGCACTGCGCACCTGGGCCACTGGCCGCGCCCGCTGCGCCACCTCACCCACCGCGACGGAGCGCAGACTCCGGAAACTGGCGGCGTGAGGATCACGGAAAGTCTGCCCGGTGGGCGGGCTTTCTTTTAGCTATTGGCTGGGGGAGTGGCTACGCGGTGAGTCGTTTGAGCTGGTCCACAATTTGAACCATGCCCAACGTGTCGAGACCACAGTATTCCTCCAAGTCCCGGCGCACGCGGCGGCGCTCGGCGGCGGTCACCTGGCCATGGGTTACGCGAAGGAATTCGCGGCTCGCCATTCCGCCTTCCTGAATCGCCAGGCCTTCGTAACCCTGGCCCGTCAAGGCAGGCAGCACAGCCTTCATCGAGTTGCTGCCGTTTTGGGCCGGGTGGTAATAGCGAAAGCCGCGAAACGGGAGCAGCAAATCCACGATGCGCGGCGTCACCTGGCGCAACCACGGCTTGAAGGCCGGCAAAAGTTCGCAACACTCCCTCAGCCGACCGGTTTCAAAGCCGGCGTTGTAGGCCACGACCGATCCGGTGGCCGGAAGGGCGGCCTTGAGTTGCCGCATGAATTCCGGGCGCGGGTCGGCCGTGCCTTCAGCCAGGAACGAACGGTGCTCCAGCGGGGCGGCGGCACGGCGGCGGATATGCAGGGAGAACTGAAACGGAATCGGCTGGTAGGGGCTGGCGTCATCAAACAGCGGGATGGCCGGGCCGATGGTTTCAAAATCCAGAAAGCTGACGGGATATTCGAGTTGCCCGAGAAACGCCGCGAGCGCCGGGCGGTCAATGTGCGGCTGTCCGGCGAGCAAGGCGGCCCGCTGAATGGCCTGAGTGTTGGTGAGCGATACGGCGGCGGGAATGTCGGCCAACTTCTGAATGCCCTGCTTGAGCAGGGTGAAGCCTTTCGCGCCGCCCCGATACAGTGTGAAAACGCTGGCCTCGGGCAGGAAGGACCAGCAGTGGTCGTGCAACGGGCAGGGATAAGGATTGCCGCAATGCGGGCCGATCGGAATATCGGGATGCGACCTCGCGCCGATGACACGTTGCATGGCGTCAATCTGGTCTTCGATGTCGCGGCTCCAGATGGAAACCGGCTGGGTGACGTCTTCCAGGGTGAAGAACTTCCGCGGGTCAATCGGGCCACGCCGGACGAACTCGCCGTTAATGTGGGCGAGGAAACATTTTCGGAGCGGGATGCCCGCGCCGGTGAGGGCGAACGCCTGGAAGGCGATGTCGGGCAGGTGGACTTCTTCCTGGAGGCGGGTGGTGGATTTCACTTCGACCAAATCCCATGCGCCGCCGGCAACGGGCACAAGAATGTCGGCGCGGACGTAACCGCCGCCGTGGGCAAAGGTGGCTTCGTAAAGGGGACGCCGTGGCAGCAATGCCTCGGTGGTCCGCCGGATGGCGCCGTCGAAATCGCCGGGGGCGGCATCAATCTCGATGCCGCCGGGAAACAACTGCTTGGCCAAATTGCCGACCTCGTGGCCCTGATCGAACACAGCCTGCTGGGCTTCGTCGGGAGCGGGGATCTGGTCCCGGGCGTTGTAGCGAAACCACAGCAGCTTCGAGCACTGTCGCCCCATGAGGAAGGTGGACTTGGAAAGCGATGGCGGGTGGGTGACGGTCATGTTTGCAGAACGGCGATTGCTGGATTGAGCGCTTTTTCCAACCGCATCACGGCATCGGCTGTCGCTGAACGTGGCTTCGGCAACTGGCGGGTGTCAAAGTGATGGTGGGCCAGCGTCTCGGCACGGCGGAAGATGTCGGGTTCGCTGGTGCCAATCAGGGTGCGTATCGGCCCGTGGTTCATGTCGCGACATCGCCTTTCATCACCCGCTCCAAGAATGGTGTGATGTGCTCATCAAGCTGCCGCCGGATGATTGGCTCGACGTTCCCGGGCGGTTTGCCTTCATCGAAATCGTCTTGCAGCCCATACGCCATGACTTCGAGCGGGTTGTCCCAATAACCGCCCGCCGCGAGGTAGCCCGCAGCGTAGGCGGCAAGGAAGCGATCGGGGCCGAGATGCTGCCACTGGATCACATGAACCAGTTCGTGGAAGTGCAGCGACTCGTCCCGGGCGTCCTTGGCATTCACGAAGTAAGTGTTCAGGTAAGTGATACCGGCGTAATCGTCGTTCTGGAACGCCGCAAACTCCGGCAGCCCCAGTTCTGCCAGCGGCGGCAAGGGCACTCGGGGCACTTCCACCACCACCGTCGAGGCCAGCGTATCCGCTGAGTAGAACTGCGGCAGGCGGAGGAAGCCATACGACGCCACCGACCGGGCTTGCGCCTGGTGTTGCGCCAACGTCGCCTCAATCCACTCGCGCACTTGCGGAAGTCTGGTCAGGAGATGCTGCATGCTCATGGTCAATAGCGCCAACGGCTGTGTGACAGCGGCGCGGCATTCAACGCTGCCCGATGGGCGCGCCATTGCGGAAGGTGTTTGTCCAGGGTCGCCACGAAACGCTCGTCATGATGCCGCGAGATCAAGTGCGCGAGTTCATGGACGACGATGTATTCGAGGCATCGCACCGGTTTCTTCGCGAGTTCGAGGTTCAGCCAGATGCGCCGGGCCTCGGCATTGCAAGTGCCCCAGCGGGTTTTCATCTTCTTGACGCCCCACGCGGCGAGGGTGACGCCCAAGATGGGCTGCCATTTCTCGATCAGCGGTGGGATCAGTCGCTTGAGTTGCCGCCGATACCAAAGCTCCAGCACCGCTTCCCGCTGCGTCTTGCCTTGCCCGGGTCGGACCTGCAGTTCGATGAACCGGCTTCGCACCGCAACGGTGGGGGGCCCTGCGCACTCAATGACTCGCAAGCGATATCGCCGGCCCAGGAAGTAGTGGCTTTCTCCGCTCACCATTTCCCGCTGGGATTCGCGGACCTGGGCGGCAAACTTCGCCCGTTGGCGCTTAATCCAGCCGAGCTGGCTGATTACCGCCAATCGCACCGCCGCGTCACTCACCCGGAGTGGTGTGGCGACCCGCACGCGACCGTGCGGCGGATACACGCCCAGGTGCAAATTCTTGATGCCCTTGCGCAACACCTGCACGCGCACCCCGCTGACCATGATCTGTCGCGGTTCAATACTCATTCTGCTGGTTCACCAGTTCCAAGACCGCTTCGGCCCGACTTGCTTCAAGCTCAGCAACCGATCTGGGAGGCGCCCCCGGCGCGTCCTTGGCTTCGCCGCTGTCGGACATCGGGAAATCATCCAACGCTTCCCGGATGGCGTTCAGCACCTTCTTCACCTTGAACGGGTTGTGCCGCCAATCGTCCTGTTTGGAGGCCCGCACGGCGGCGTCCACCGCCAGCGCCAACGCCTCGTTCTTCCCGAGGTTGTCATACAGCGCTTTCCTCGCCGGCGTATTGAGGGACTTGGGATACGCCGCGCCTCCCGGACCATTCTTCACCTGCTTCGTGAGTTCAATGATCTTCGCCAGGTAGGCGGCGTAATCCAGCGCCTCCTGCTTGCGCTGCTCAATCAGCGCATCCAGCAAAGCCGACATCTTCTCGTAATACTTCGGGTTGATCGGGGACTCATCAATGATGAGCTTGCGCACATTGTTCTCGATGGTCTCGGCAGCGGCTTCCTGGTTCTTCCGGATGCCCTCGGGCAGCGCTTCCACTGCATCCACTCCCCGCTCGACGATCAGTTGGATCAGCGACCGGTCATCGAACGCGGACACCTTCTCGCTGGGCTCAGCGCGGATGTAGGCGTCAATCAAGTGCCGCATCGCCGGCTCGTATTGCTTCAGGTCAATGGCGTCGCCGCTGTGGAGCTTCACTTCGTTGCGGAGATTCTCGTAAAACGTGACCTCCTGCTTGATTGCCGCCGCCTGAGCCTCGGTGTAGCCGGCCTCGGTCATCTCACTGGCCAGGTTCGCGTAAGCGCGGATCAACGATGCCGTCAGCTTGTAAAGCGACAGCCGCTGCGGCTCGTTGGCTTTGAGTTGCGCCGCGTTGCCCGATTCCTTGGATGAAAAATACCGCAGGTAGGCAGCTTGGTCCTTGGGCACTTCCACCGGCTCACACAAGGCCCGCACTTGTTCCAGCGCGTCCTCCAACCGCTCCTTGGCCTTGCCCAGCCGGTCTTCCAACAGCCCGGCCACGTCTTCCTTGTCGTAACCGTCCAGCGCGCCCGAGGTGTAGTCCTGCACCGCGCCTTCCAGGCTTTTGAACAGACCTTTGTAATCAATGATGTAGCCGTATTCCTTATCCTCGCCGTCAAGTCGGTTGACCCGGCAGATGGCCTGAAACAAGCCGTGATCGCGCATCTGCTTGTCAATATACAGATACGTGGCCGGGGGCGCATCGAAGCCGGTGAGCAACTTGTCCACCACGACTAACAACTTCATCTGGCCGGGTTCTTCGATAAACTTCTTCTTCACCGCCAACTCAAATTCCGCGACCCGGTTCACGGCTTTCTCCGGGGCTTCATTGAACCAATTGGCCAGCATCTTCTGGTAGATGGCATATTGCCGGAGCTTTTCCGTGTCGCCCTCGCCGGATTCCTCGCCCTTGATGGTCGCCGTAGTGGGCACGTAGGAAGTCACGATGGCGCATTTGCCGTGCAGGTCGGTCCGGTCGAACAACTCGAAGAACTTGCATGCCTCGTAAATGCTGCCCGAGACGAGCAGCGCGTTGCCGCGTCCGCTTTTCAGCCGGTCGCACTTCTCCATGTCCATCAGGATGTCGGCCACGATGTTCTCCAGCCGTGACCGGCTCGACAGCACCTTCTGCATCGTGCCCCAACGCTGCTTGAGTTGCGCCTTGGCCAGATCGGTCAACCCCTTCGTCTTCAGTTCAAACCACGCATCAATCTTCTTCGGCGACGTCAGGTTCTGGTCAATCTCTCGGGCTTCATACCGCAAATCCAGCACCACGCCATCCTTCACCGCCTCGTCGAACTTGTAGGTGTGGATGTAGCGCCCAAAGATCTCGATGCTCCGCTGCTTGTCGGCCTTGAGCAACGGCGTGCCGGTGAAACCGATGAACACGGCGCCGGGCAGAATCTCCTTCATCGCCTCATGCAGCTTGCCCGACTGCGTGCGATGGCATTCGTCCACGAACACGAATAGGTTGCCCTTGGGTTTGAAGTCCGGCGGCAACGCCTGCTGCATCTGCGCGATAAACGCCTTGGCATCGCCTTCCTCGGCCCCGCCTTTCTTTGTGCCGAACTTGTGGATGAGCGAGCAAATCAGCCACGGGTGGGTCGCGTTGAGCGTGGCCACCAGGTCCGCGCCGCTGGCGGTGCGGTAGATGGCTTCGTTGACCCCCTTGAACACCTTCTCGATCTGCTCATCCAGTTCCACGCGGTCAGTGACAAGGAGCACCCGGGGATCGGTCACCCGCTCGCGAATCCACTTCGCCAGCCAGACCATGACCAGACTTTTGCCGCTGCCTTGCGTGTGCCAGATGATGCCGCCCTCGCGCCGCTGCACATACGGTTGCACCGTCCGCACCCCAAAATACTGGTGGTGCCGGCACAACTTCTTCACCCCGGCATCGAACCCGATAAAGTCATGGATCAACTCCAGAAACCGCGCCTTGGCGCAAATCTGCACCAGCGCCCGGTCCAGCGGATTCTCGACGGGGCTCGCTTCTTTCCAGGTCCGGTAATACTTCTCCGGCGTCTGAATCGTGCCATAACGCAAGCCCTCCGTGTCATTGCCCGCCAGGACGAACT
>MWDV01000150.1 GCA_002070715.1 Verrucomicrobia bacterium ADurb.Bin118 | reverse complement strand
CACAGAGAACAACCACAGAGCCAGGGGACATTATCGTCTGAGTTCTTAAGGGGACATTGCTAAAGAGTTTTGACACACCCCGAACCGCGCCGGAATGTCCCAAAGCCGCCACGACTCCACGAGGACTGGGGAGCATACGCGCCGCGCGTGTGCCGGCGGACGCCTCGTCCGCCGGAAACGACGACCGCTCAAACGCATCCTACGGTCCGTCCCACTCGCCCGAGTCAGAGTTCGACGCGGGGCGCGTCGAACCGCACCCGGGGGGTGCGCTCCCCAACTCTGCCCAACGCCGCTTGCAGAAAGCGACCGGGGACGGCCGCACTCCATGACACTGCGCGTCCGCCGGCATGCGGGATTTATGCGCCCGCTTTTGGACGGCACCAGTCCGCTGGGGCTTTCAACCTCTGCCAATTGCACTTGCCTTGCGCCGCGACTCCTGTCGCAATGGGCCGCATGATGACACGCTGGTCCGGTTGGCCCCGGGCCGTCTGGGGCGGGAGCATCCTGTTGCTCGCCGTCGCAGCGGCCACCCCCCACGCTGAAGAGTTGCCGTCGCCGCCCGCGGGATGGCAATGGCAGTTGATCTGGCAGGACGAGTTCGACGGCACGCGTCTGGATCCGCAGAAGTGGGAAGTCTGCGGTGATTGGCCGCGCCGCGACGGCTGGTGGGTCAAGGACGATGCCTACGTGGACGGCCAGGGGCATCTGATCCTGCGCACGCGGCAGCAGGGCGACCGGTTTACCTGCGGCGCGGTGCGGACACAGGGTAAATTTGAGCATGCCCACGGCTATTGGACCGCGCGCTGCGAACTGCCGCGGGCGCCCGGTCACTGGCCCGCGTTTTGGCTCATGTGCCCGGGCGTCACCTCGGTCGGCAACGGCGGCCGCGATGGCACGGAGATTGACATTGCCGAATTCCCCTGGCGCGACGGACGCACCACCATGAATCTGCACTGGGACGGCTACGGCTCCGCCCATCAATCCGCCGGCACCCGCGTCACGCTGCCCGCCATCACCAATGGTTTTCACACCTTCAGCCTGTGGTGGAAAACCAATGAGTATGTGTTTTATGTGGATGGGCGGGAGGTCTGGCGGTCCGCGGCGGGCGGGGTGTCGCAGGTGCCGGAGTATATCAAGCTCACCGAGGAGATCGGCCCCTGGGCGGGGGACATTAAACAGGCAAAACTACCCGATTATTTCCGGGTGGATTACGTGCGGGTGTATGATCTCGTGTCCGCCGATCCGGCGAAACCCGGGACGCCCTGAACGTTCCCGGCGTCAGGCGGAGACCCGGCGGCGCCGGCGCGCGGTGGCTTGCAGCCGTTGGCACGCTTGTTGATATACGTGGGGATGGAGCACCCCCACGAAGGGCAGATTGCGGTATCGCTCCGCGAAATCCAATCCGTAGCCTACGACGAACAGATCGGGAATCGCAAAGCCCACGTAATCCGCCCGCACCGGCTCGATGCGCCGCGCCGCTTTGTCGAGCAGCACACAGGTGCGCACCCGCCGGGGCCGCAGGGCGTCCACATGATCCCGCACACAGCGCAAGGTCCGGCCCGTATCCAGAATATCATCCACCAGCAACACGTCGCGGCCTTCCAAGTCCAGCCGCAGGTCCTTGGTCAAAATCAATTCCCCCGATTCCGTGCCCAGGCCGTAGCTGGAGACGCCCATGAAATCCAACCGCAGCGGGATGGACAGGTGACGGATCAGATCGGCCAGAAACATCACCGTGCCGTTGAGCAGCGCCACAATCACCGTTTCGCGGCCCGCGTAATCGCGTTCAATCGCGGCGGCCAGTTCCCGCACGCGTCGGGCGAGGCGCGGTTGGGTGATCAGCACGGATTCAACCTCCCGTTGCCAGCGGACGGGCACCCGGCCGGGGGCACGGCCTCGCGTTTTGGGGTTGTTCGGTTTCATGCGGGGCCGAGTTTACGCCGGGGCCCGGTTTTGCCGAGTGCTTTTTCCGCCGGCGCACCACCGCCTGGCGCGGCCTGGGTCCGGCGCAGGCTTGCGGCGGCCGCCGGGCGACGTTTAGCCTGCGTCCGGTGCGTTTGCTGGATCGCTATTTATTGCGGGAACTGTTGATCCCCCTCGGCTATTGCCTGGGCGGTTTCCTGATCTTCTGGATTTCATCCGACCTGTTGCGGGAGGTGGATGATTTCAAGGAGCGCGGCCTGAGCGTGCGGGATGTGGCGGAGTATTACCTCGTGATGTCCCCGGAATTTCTGGCCATTGTGCTGCCGGTGGCATTGCTGTTGGCGCTGCTGTATGCGTTGACCCAACACACGCGTCACCACGAATTGACGGCCATCCGTGCGGCGGGGGTCAGCCTGTGGCGGTTGTCGCTCCCGTATTTTCTGGTGGGCCTGGCCGGCTGCGCGGCGTTGTGGTTTTTGAACGAACACGCGGCCCCGGCCAGCGCCGAACGGGCCGACCGCATTTTGAACCGGCACACGGCTTCGGCGGCCCCGGCGGCGGAACGCCGGTGGGTGCGCAACCTCGTGTTCACCAACGCCCGCGACCAGCGCACCTGGCAAATCGGCGCCTACAACGTGGAAACCCACGAGATGATGACCCCGCAGGTGGATTATCTGTTGGCAGACGGTTCCCGGCGCTGGCTGTTCGCCGACCGCGCGGTGCGCACCAATGGGCTCTGGCTGTTCCTGGGGGTACGCGAATTTCTGGAGGACGCGCGCATCAATCCGTGGCTCATGCCCGCGCGCCAGACCAACGCGCTGATCATCCCCGAGTTCACCGAAACCCCCGAGCAAATCCGCAGCGAAATCAATATCAGCCCTGAACTGCACCGGCCCGTCCTCAGCACCCGCAAGGCCGACATCCCAGCCGGGGAGATTCTTGATTACCTGCGGCTGCATCCCCAAGTGACCGAGCAGGAATATCGCTGGTTGCACACCAAACTGCACGGCCGCTTGGCGGCGCCGTGGACCTGTCTGGTGGTGGTCTTGATCGCCCTTCCCTTTGGCGCGGCGCCGGGCCGGCGCAACGTGTTCTTTGGCGTCGCCGGCAGTGTGTTCATCTGCTTCGTCTACTTTGTGCTGCTACAATTCGGTCTGGCTCTCGGCACGGGTGGACATCTGCCGCCGTGGCTGGCCGCGTGGGGGCCC